>PLGA01000517.1 GCA_003139735.1 Bryobacterales bacterium
GAACGTAAGAGAGCGGTTGTCCGGCGCCCAGGATAATACGCATTTTTCTCGCCGCACTGCCCTAACGGCGTAAGACTGCATGGTGATAGCATCCGTCTTAACGCTTTCATTGACGGGCTTCAGCTCCAGGTAACAGCTTGCTGCATGTGAGCGGGTTAGCAGAAACGGAGGTTCTCGAATGAAGAGCAGGAGAGATGCCTTGAAATCGGTTCTTCTCGCCTTGACGGCCGCGCCGCTGGCGGAGGAAACCGCAAGCTCCCAGCAGCGCACGGCGCCTCCCGCCGGTGGCGTGGAGCACCGGCGCGATCAACCGTTCGACGCCGGCTGGCGTTTTCATCGCGGGGATGCTCCTGGCGCGGAGCGGCCCGAGTTCGACGACGCCGCATGGCGTTCGCTCGACTTGCCGCACGATTTCAGCATCGAGGCGCTTCCGCCGCGTCTCGAGGAGAACGGCGCCGGGGCGCTGTGGGGCGAAACCGCGTTGCCGGCGCGAATCGGTCCCTTCGACTCGGTCGAGAGCGAGGGGGGCCGAAGCACCGGCTGGGTCGTCGGTGGCACTGGCTGGTATCGCAAACGGTTTGCGGCAAACGCCGTTCCCGCCGGCCGTCAAGCCGAGATCGTATTCGACGGCGTGTACATGAACAGCGATGTCTGGCTGAACGGCCAGCTTCTGGGCAATCATCCCTACGGTTACACCGCATTCTCCTACGACCTCACTCCGCATCTCCGGCGCGATGGCGAGAATGTGCTCGCGGTGCGCGTACGGAACGAGGGCAGAAACAGCCGCTGGTACTCGGGTTCGGGCATCTACCGGCACGTGTGGCTGAATGTCACTGGCGAAGTCCGCGTTCCGTTATGGGGGATCGGCGTTACTACGCCGGAGGTCGCCAAGGACTCGGCGACGGTAAAGGTCGCCATCAAGATCGAGAACCGGGGAAAGGCCGCCCACGACGTCGCGGTACGGGTTCGCCTGCTCGATTCGAAGAACGTGGCCGCGGGATCTCATGAAGCGACCCAATCCGTGGCGGCGGGAGGCAGCGCGCAGGTGGAGCAGTCGTTTGCCGTTGCGGCGCCGCAGTTGTGGTCCACGGCGACGCCCCGGATGTATCGCGCCGAAGTGGACCTGGTGGTTGGCGGCTCCAGGGTGGACCAGGCCTCCGCTGCATTCGGAATTCGGAAGATCGAAGTGGACGCGGAGAACGGTCTTCGCATCAACGGGGAGGCGGTGAAGCTCAAGGGCGGCTGTTTGCACCACGACAACGGCCTGCTGGGGTCCGCTACCATCGACCGGGCGGAGGAACGCCGCGTCGAGCTTATGAAGAAAAACGGGTTCAACGCGATCCGCACCAGCCACAATCCGCCGTCACCGGCATTTCTGGACGCCTGTGACCGCGTGGGCATTCTGGTGCTGGACGAGGCGTTCGATTGCTGGGAGCGCCAGAAGAACCCCCAGGATTATCACCTTTATTTCGACGATTGGTGGCAGCGCGACGTGGACGCGATGGTACTGCGCGACCGCAATCACCCCAGCGTCATTTTCTGGAGCATCGGCAACGAGATTGGGGAATGCACCCAGCCGCGGGGCGTGGAGATCGCCAAGCAACTGGTCGACCGCATCAAGAGCCTCGATACGACGCGCCCGGTAACCGAGGCGGTTAACGGAATTTTCGCCGCCGGGACCTCGCTGGACCTGGCCTTCCAGTATCTGGACGTGGGCGGCTACAACTACATGTGGAATCGATATGAAGGGGACCACGCGCGCCTGCCGCAACGGGTGATGATGGGGACGGAATCCTTCCCCCTCCAGGCATTCCAGAACTGGCAATTGGTCCGGAAACACCCGTATGTCCTCGGCGATTTCGTCTGGACCGGGATGGACTACCTCGGCGAATCCTCCATCGGCAACGCTCAACTGAGCCAGCCCGCCGGCCGAGGCGGCATGGGCGGACTTGCCGGCGGAGCGGGCGGCCGTGGACCAGGAGCGGCCGGAGCGGGCGCGCCAACCGCCGCCGGGCCGGGTGGAGCGGCGCCGGCGGCCCAAGCCGCCGCGGGAGGGCGAGGCGCAGGTGGAGGGCCCGACTTAGGGGGAATGGTGGCCATGCCAGGGAGCGGGTTTGGGATGCTCGCTTACCCTTGGTTCAACTCGAACTGCGGCGATATCGACATGATCGGGGAGACCAAGGCCCCGTTGTATTACAAGCACGTGGTGTGGGGAATCAGCCCGCTTGAAATGGCGGTGCAGCGTCCGGTCCCGCAAGGGCGAACGGAAAACGTCAGCGCCTGGGGCTGGTCCGACGAACTGCGCAGTTGGACGTGGCCCGGTTTCGAAGGCAAGAGCTTGAAGGTTCGCGTGTACTCGACCGGCGACCAGGTCCGCCTGTTGCTGGATGGCAAGGAGATCGGCGCGAAACCGGTTTCGCTGGAAACGGAACTGAAGGCCGAGTTCGATGTGCCGTATGCACCGGGCGAACTAAAGGCGGTGGCGTTGTCGGGCGGCAAGCAGATCGCGGAGTTGGCTTTCAAGACCGCCGGGAAACCCGCGAGACTCCGTTTGAAAGCGGACCGGCCGTCCATCCGGCGGAGCCGCATCGACCTGTGCTACGTGACCCTGGAGGTGCTGGACCAAGCCGGGCAACTGATTCCGGACGCGGTCGTACCCGTCAGATTCACCGTCGCCGGCGCCGGAGAACTGGCCGCGGCGGGCGCCGCCAACCCGAAAGATGTCGAGAGCTTCCGGCAGCCGAACCCCAGAACCTTTCACGGCAAGGCGCTTGCGATTGTCAGGCCGAAAGGAGTTGCCGGAACCATCACGGTGCGGGCCGAGGCTGAGGGGCTCACGGCGGCGAGCGTCGTGGTGCAGGTAAGTTAGCGGGATGCGGCTCGACGGCAAGATCGCGATTGTCACCGGCGGGGCATCCGGCATTGGCAAAGGCATTGCTGAACGGTTCCTCGAAGCGGGCGCGAAGGTGGCCGTTTTCGACATCAATGGACCCGGCGTGCGTGAGTTGGTGTCCGCCTATCCCGGCAGCCCTGTGATTCCGCTGTGCGGGGACGTGGCATCGGAAGACGATGTGCGAGCGGCGGTAGTNNGTCCGGCAGTGGGGCGCCATCGATATCCTGATCAACAACGCGGGATTTGAGGTGCACGGCACGGTGGTGGAGATCACCCCCGGCCAATGGGAGCGCCAACTGGCCGTAAACCTGAAAGGAGCCTTCCTGTTCTCACGCTCCGCCATTCCTCACATGCGGCAGCGCAACGGCGCCATAGTCAATATTTCCTCCGTCCACGCGACGGTTTCATGGCCCGGAACGGTGGCCTACGATGTGTCGAAGTGCGGGCTGATCGGGCTGACGCGCACCATGGCGCTCGATCACGGACGCGACGGCATCCGTGTGAACGCAATCTGTCCCGGCTACATACACACGCCCATCACCGACCGGTGGCTCGACACCGTGCCCGACCGCGAAGCCGCAATCCAGCGCGTGCTGAGCCTGCACCCGCTCGGACGCATCGGAACCCCCCGCGACGTAGCGGAAGCCTGCCTCTTCCTGGTATCCGACGCCGCATCTTTCATCAACGGGACATCGCTGGTAGTGGACGGCGCCATGACGGCCGCGGGCCACTGAGCGCGCGTTTCAGTACAGTTACGCGCTGGGGATTATTATGGAGTTGACTATGAGCGATACGTATCTGGATTGGGTGACCGGGTGCACCCGGACCAAGTGGTGGCACGATTCGGCCGAAGCCGCCGAGTTGGATCTCGGGCTGAAGCGCGGCGCTATCGGCGTTACCACCAACCCGTTCCTGGCGAACCTGGCGTTGATCAAGGACAGGCAATTGTGGGCTTCCGAGATCGATCTGGCGCTTGCCCGTAATCTGCCGCCTGAGCAGAAGGCGGAAGCGCTGTCGCAGATCGCGGTCACCAANNTGTATCGCGGTCACCAAGACGGCGGCGAAGCTTATGCCGGAGTTCGAGCGAAGCCAGGGCCGCTCGGGCCTGGTTTGCGCGCAAGTGAACCCGATGCGCGCCGGCGACCGCGAGTGCATGCTGCCGATGGCGCGGCGCTTCCACGCTTGGGCCCCGAACATTGCCGTGAAACTGCCGGCTACCGCCGCCGGCCTGGATGTGCTCGAAGAGTGCGTCGCGGAGGGAATCGCGGTCGCCGCTACGGTCAGCTTCACGGTTCCGCAGGCCATCGCCATCGCCGAGCGCCATCGCGCCGGGGCGTTGCGCGCCAAAGAAAAGGGCCTCCAGCCGGGACAGTGCTTCGCGGTGATCATGATCGGCCGCCTGGACGATTTTCTGCGCGAGGTCGCGCACGACACGCGCGCCGCCGCGGACGAATCCGATATCCGCCAGGCCGGCCTGGCCGCCACCAAACGCGCCTACGCCATTTATCGCGAACGCGGTTACCAGGCCGTCCTGCTGATCGCGGCGTTGCGCGGCGACTACCACCTGACGGAGCTGGCCGGCGCGGATTTGCTGATGTCTATCGCGCCGGCTTGGCAGGAGGTCTTCGTCACCAAGGACCTCCCGCGCGAGGAACGGATCGACAAACCGGTTCCCGGCGATGTACTCGAACGCCTGGGCGCGATGCCCGAGTTCGTGCGCGCCTTCGAACCAGATAGAATGACGCCCTCCGAATTCATGGGATTCGGCGCCACCCAAAGGACCCTCGGCCAGTTCGTCGACGCGGGCTGGAGACTGATGGAGAACTACCGCTAAATGGCCACGCCCGTAGAGGCGCCGAAGCTCGGCAACACGGTGGAAGAGTGCCTGGTCGCAAAATGGCTGAAGCGCAAGGGCGACTCGGTGTCCGCCGGAGAGACCGTGGTGGAGATTGAGACCGACAAGGCCACCTTCGAAGTGGCCGCGCCCGTCGGCGGCACGGTGCTTGAAACATTCTTCGCGGAAGGCGCGCTGGCGCCGGTCTTCACCAACCTGTTCGTGATTGGCGAACCGGGCGAGAACGTAGAAGCTTTCCGGCCCAAACTGGCCGAGCCTGTTCCTGCCAAGGCGGAGGGCGGAGTATCCCTGGCCCCGGGCCCCCTGCCCTTGGCCCCCGGCCCCCGACC
>PLGA01000192.1 GCA_003139735.1 Bryobacterales bacterium
GTTGGTGAAGGTCGCCTCCGGGTACGCTCGCAATTTCCTATTGCCCAAAAGGCTGGCGGTGGCGGCCACCGAAGCCAACCGCAAAATCGTGGAGCAGGAACGCCAGGCGCACGTGCGCAAAGAGGCCAAGCTCAAGGGCGAGGCGGAAGACCTGGCGAAGCTCGTGAACGGCGTCGGCGTGACCATCGCGCAGAAGGCCGGCGAGAACGACCAGTTGTTCGGCTCCGTAACGTCGAAGGACATCGCCAGCGCGCTGGAGGCGCTGAACTTTACCATCGACCGCCGGAAGATCCAACTGGATGAGCCTATCAAGCAGCTCGGCGAGTTCAAAATACCGGTGCGCCTCTATCGCGACGTCATCGCGGAAATCACGGTCAGCGTGGTCCGCGGCGAATAACTGAAATCGTCGGGCAGGCGGTCCTTCAACGGGGGTGCAGCACTTCGCGCCCGCGTGGGAGGACCGTTTGCGCGCCCTGGCTCCCAATGCGCACATCGTGGAAGTCAAGGGATCGCGCGGCTTGGCGGTCACCTTGCCGCTCCGGCCGTCAGCGGACTTCGAAGCTGGCGCTCGTCTCGACCGCGGCTTCCAACTCTTCGACGCCGTGGACATCCGCCCAGCGCGGTCCGCGGTACAGCATGCCGGCCATCGCGGCAAGCTTGGTTTCGGGTCCGGCGGCGTAGACTTCCACGCGCCCGTCATCCAGATTGCGGGCGTAGCCGGCCAGCCCCAACGAAGAGGCCGCGTGCTGCGCGAAATAGCGGTAGCCCACGCCCTGGACCCGTCCCCGTACGAACCATCGGCGCGCCGCGAGTTGTTTACGAGCCATTCCGCTGGTGAGGATAGCACGTTACGAACGGGTTCGCCTCCATCATGGCTTCCCCAACGAGCACAAGGGGTCTCCGAGCACCACTCCCTGCCAACTCAGAAAGGGAAGCGCCAGGTAGTAGCTTTCCGCGAGGTTTCGGCCTTGATAGTAGGCCGGCAGCAGGTAATCCGGCCGCACGCAGCCGGTCACAAACGGTTCGTAAGTGTTCCCCGAGGCGCCCGTAGCGCCGTCTTGAATGAGGTCCGCGGTGAGGCTCTGAGGCGATCCGGCGAAGAAATGCAGCCGGTCTTCATAGGTGGTCAGGTTCCAATCGTCCGGGGGACGCTTCAGGGTGCGCGCATTGGTGGAGACGAACTCGGTGGCGATCGCTCCGGGGAGCCACTCGAATCCCAGCCAGCGCCGTTTGCGGTTGCCGTCGTTCGATCCCCAGGAAGCATACCCGATCACGTCCTTCTGGCCGTAGAGGACTTTGGCGGTAGCGTCCACAACGACCCGCTCGCGCGGCAGGAGCATGGCGGCTGTTTCGAGCCAACGATTGCCGTCGCCGTCGGGCGCGTTCAGATCGAGGACAAACTTTCCGCGGTTGCGTGCGGCCAGGGAGCGGTCGATCATGGCCTTGACGCCGGCCAAGTCGTAGGCCGCCAGGCGGGTCACCAGGTAGATGGGGAATTGCGGGTGCCGGAAGGGGGCGTCCCGCTGCATGAAGAACGGGTTGGGGACGACGCCCCGGCGCACGAAAGTCGCGCCCTTCATTTTGCCGTAGAGCAGCGTCAATTCGGAATCCACCGAGGCGTACTCGGCGGACATGCGCGAACCGCCGCCTTGGATTTTCAAGGGTACGCCCATCGTCAGTGCGATGTAGAGGATCCGCTCGCGCAGGCCGTTTTTCTCGAGGCAAGCCGCGATGGGCCGCTCGATCTGCACCACGTACGTTTCCCATGTGATCTCTTCGCCAGCCCGCGACTGCAACGCGCACACGTTCATCAGGGGCACGGACCGCCGGGATCTATAATAATCGCCGACTTGGCGGGAGACCGCGTCGCTCCGATTCACTACCAGCAGCACCTGCTGACCGGTTTGCGCGTGGAGAGCCGGAAGAGTGGCCAGCAGAAGGGCAGCGGCGATATTCATGTCCGCATCGTATCAACAAAAAAGGCCTCCGGCGTCAGCCAGAGGCCTTAGAAGACGGAGAGGCTCAGCGGTTATCCGCGGCGGCGGCGGACCAAGGCGAGCACGCCGACGCCAGCGCCGAAGAGCAGCAAGGTGGTGGGCTCGGGCGTCGCGGTCGATCCATCGAGCTCCATATTCACATCGCCGTAGGCGCCATAGGTGGCAGCCAGATCGTACTGAGCGCCGTTCGGGCTATAAGCGATGACTCCGCTGCTGGTGCAAGTGGCCGCAGTGCCGTCCGGGCACGCCGTCGCGTTCAGCGCCAGCGAGTGGCTCGGAGACGATAACGCGAACCCCCAGTCGGCGCCCGAGCCCATGGTCAGATCCAAGCCTGTGAACGTGACCTCCCAGATCGCGAAGTAGTCGCCGAGGGTAGTAGGATAAGTTGACAGAAAGTTCGTCCCGTGGGTGCTACCGACGTAGCTGGCCTGGACGCCGGTGTACACGGTCCCCAGGGAGCTTATTGGGGCCCCAGCGCCGCTATCGATGTCGCCGCCATACAGCGTCAGGCCGTTCGAGTACTCAAACCCCACCGAGCCACCGCCCACTGCAGCAGTGTTGCCCGTGGAACCGACGGGAGTGTATCCGACGACCCAAAGGGTGAGCGAATCGACGGTCCAAGCGGCGCCCGTGCCGTTGGCTGCGTCGCCGCCGAGAAGATAGCCGGCCGGCATGCCGAGCTGTTCGGCGGGGCTGTAAGCGACGTTCGTAGGACTGGCTGTGTTGACGCCTGCACCGGACGTCAGAGGCACGGAGTAGAGAACTTCGTCGGCCTGAACCACGGAACAGAACGCCAGCGCGACGGCGGCGAAGATCCCGACTCTCGCAGACTTGATCATGATTTCACTCTATAGGCCAGACATCTTAATAATCGCTGAGCGTCGGCGGCAAGGGCGAAGGCGGCGGCACGACGATCTTGTTCGAAACTGCTCCCCCAACCAGCGCGGTTGTGGTGACGCCCGGTTGCGCCGGCACCAGGGTATTGCCGGAGTAAACGCTGAGCGCGGACGAGGGGCACCCCACCGACATCGCTGATGG
>PLGA01000541.1 GCA_003139735.1 Bryobacterales bacterium
GAGGCGTATTCTCAAGATAGAGACGCGGCAACCTGCGGCGGGTCAATACCATCGCCGAAATAGTGCTTCGGAGTGCGAGAGAATCTCAAGAAAAGCCGAGACGACTCTCGGGTCAGCAAGCGTGGCGGCTTGCGCCACACTCTACGGCAGCCGCACCACCGTGTATCCGCCAAGAGTCAGGGTATCGCCGGCTTGCGCGAGCTCGCCCTGGAAGTTGATGGTGATCCCAGCGGAGTACGCGTCCGTGGCGCCGGCCACGCCGGCGGCGAGCGGTAGCACGGTTCCCCACGACTGCTGGCTCAACTGCGCGCCGGCGGCCTCAATGGCGGCTTCCGCCCGCCCGCTCACCAGGGCATCCCCCACCGCGGCGGCGCGTTGCACGATGGTAGTTCCGCCCCAGAGGACTTCGAAAGTGAAGCCGCCGCTGCTGCCCTGGTGTTCCAGGTCGAAACGGATCTCCACACGGTCGCCGGGCACTAACAGGCCGCCGGGGATCGTGCAGCTTCCGATGCCGGCAAACGCCGTGGCGCTTGTCGCGGAGCCCGTGCCGGCGCACAGGACTTGCGGAGTCGGATACGGTTGCGACGCGCTACCGGTAGTGGATCCCGTGAGCCGGTAGGAGGCCAGCAGCGTATCGCCGGGCTGCGGCGTGGACGCGGTGAGGAACTGTATGCTGCTGCCACTTACGGTGTAATCCACACCGGCCTTATCGAGCATGCCGTTGCGATAGATCGCCAGGCTGGCAGCCGGATTGGGTGCGCTCGAAAGGCTGAACGACGTGTTCGAGCCGTCCACGATTCCGGAAAGCGCGGCGGCGTCCACGAAAGACGCGGTCGCGCCGCATGCCCCCGAAGAGCCATCCACATGCACGCAGTCGGTGGCGTTGCCGGTGGCGGATTCCAATATGCCCAGCGCATCCACCACAGCTACGGCGCCGGCGGCGAAGCCCGCGCCCTTCATGGGCCGCGAAGCCAGATCGGCGATCAGCCCGGTCACGTCGGTTTCCGGGATGGGGACGGTGACCCCGCCGCCCGTATCCGTCCCGGTGCTCCCGCTGGCCGAGGCCACCCGCACGTCCCGCAACCGAACCGGCTGCGCGCTGGCCGGCACGGACCAGGTTTCTTCGAACTGGACGCGCCCGTCGGCGTTGTATTTGGCGATGTAGTACGCCGCCGGCGTGACGGTGGCGTTGGGCACAAGCTGCACGCGCAAATTGCCGTCCACGATTTTGACGGTGAGGACTTGCGTGGCGATGGCCGATTGGTCGGCGGCGGTGAAGCTGCTCCAATTGATGGTCACCGTGCCATTGAAGCGCGTGCCATCGGCCTTATAGAGAACGTCTTGAATGGTTGTGAGCGGCGGCGCCGCCAGCGCGGACGAAGCCAAGAGCGCAGCCGCCAAAATCGATCGGGTAAACATGAAGTGCGAACCCTCCTGCCGACTTCAGTGTAGCTTTGGCGCATCTCGAATCAGCCTGTGAGGGCCGTGGCCATAGGAGAGAGAACACTTGTGTTATAAGTGCGTTATAGCACCCAAGAAGATTTTTTAAGTTGGTGTGACCGGGTCCGCGCGCCTCAGTACGCCCAGCGCCACAAACTCGTGCCCACGGTATAACCGGCGCCCACGGCGGCGAATAATACCAGGTCGCCC
The DNA here is from genome assembly GCA_003139735.1 of Bryobacterales bacterium. GTDB lineage: Bacteria > Acidobacteriota > Terriglobia > Bryobacterales > Bryobacteraceae > BOG-224. Next base: position 1,651 of record PLGA01000541.1, read on the forward strand.
TTCTTAAGGCGGCCTTGCAGAATGGCGTCGCGGGTGGCCAGCGGGATGGTGCCGGAGGTGGTATTCCCGTAACGGTCGATGTTGACCAGGACCTTCTCCGGAGGGATGCCCAACCGGTCGCTGGCGGCATTGATAATGCGGATGTTGGCCTGGTGCGGAATCATGATGGCCACGTCGTCGCCGGTGAAGCCATTGCGCTGCAACAGGTCGCGGCAGGATTCGTACATCTTGCGGACAGCGTACTTGAATACCTGGCCGCCGTCCTGTTTCACGTAGTGCAAGCGCTTGTCCACGGTTTCATGGGAGGGCGGCAAGCGGCTGCCGCCAGCCGGCATGTTCAGGAACGGGGCCCCGGAGCCATCGATTTCGCCCAGGAAATCGATGAAGCCGCAATCCTCGCCATCCGCCACGGGCTCGAGGATCATGGCGCCGGCGCCGTCCCCGAAGAGGATGCAGGTGGCGCGGTCGGTGTAGTCGATAATCCGGCTCATGGTGTCGGCCCCGATGACCAGGACCTTGCGGTGCGTTCCGGCGGCCACCAGGTGGGCGCCGACGGTCAGCCCGTAGACGAAGCTGGAGCACGCGGCGATCAGGTCGAAACCCCAAGCGCCGCGGGCGCCCAGCCGGTCCTGCACCAGGCACGCGGTGGAAGGGAACATGTGGTCCGGAGTGACGGTGCACACCAGGATGGCGTTCAGCTCGGAAGCGTCCACGCCGTTCTGCGCCAGCGCGCAACGGGCGGCTTCCACGGCCATATCGGAGGTGGCCATTTCGGGGTCCGCGATGTGGCGCTCATGAATGCCGGTGCGCTCCAGAATCCACTGGTCGTTGGTTGCAACCATCTTTTCGAGATCCGAATTCGTGAGCAGGCGCGGCGGAGTATAGCACCCCAGGGCGGTGATTTTGACCTTTGGCAAGTGGTGTCCTTTTAAACATTCAGAGTAACCCATCCGGCTGGTCCGGGTGGCGTCGTTATGGGACCAGGCAGCAGACAAGGCCTTGACGCGGAGACGCGGAGACGCGGAGAAGAACCAAATAGGGCGCAGAGCAAGCCGAGGAGGATTCCCTTGCAAAACTCGGCGCCGGGGCGCCCGCCCTTGCGGGCCCGTCTCGGCGGTGTATTGGAAGGTACCTCCAGGTTCGCCGGCGATTGACTACCGGCGCGGGTTTTGGTGTACACTTGAATCTGACGTACTTTACGCTTGCCTCCAATCCGCACCATTCCGACTCTCGACCTGAGAGTGAAACCGGGCGTTCCGCCCTTGTCCGCACATCTTCGCGATCCCGAAGCCAACGCATAATCTAAATGTATCCAGGCAGAAATTACCCCCCTCGCAGGCAGAACCGCAGAGAGAACGTGAACGAGTCCATCCGTGCGCGTGAAGTGCGGGCCGTTTTTCCGGACGGAACCACGGAAGTCATGCCCACGGCAGCGGCTCTGCGCAAAGCGCAGGAGCTGGGCCTGGACCTGGTTCTGGTGGCGCCGACGGCCGTACCACCGGTGGCTAAAGCCGTGGATTTCGGCCACTACCAATACGAGCAAAAAAAGAAGCAGCACGACGCCAGGAAGAAGCAGCACGTGGTTCAAGTGAAGGAACTGAAGTTCCGTCCCAACACCGACGATCACGACTACGATTTCAAGAAGAACCATGCCATTCGCTTTTTAGCGGAAGGCAACCGGGTCAAGGCGGTGGTGCAATTCCGCGGGCGCGAAATTGCGCATGCCGACCTGGGCAAGAAGCTGCTCATGCGCTTCGCCGAAGACCTGACCTCATACGGCACCGTCGAAAGCCAGCCGCGTATGGAGGGGCGAAACGCTCACATCCTGATCAGCCCGACGAAGGCGGCCGCCAAGCCGGGCGAAAAGCCGGCGCCCGTGGCGCCGCCGCGCCCGCAGTAGCGCCGCTGTTCATCGGCTATTATTTTGCTTCCGCGCTCCTGTCTATAGCGCTTCTTTGAGTTTCCGCCGGTATTGTTCAAAGGCCTTGCGGCCGGCGCCCGTCAGATGGAGCAATGTCAGCGGCACCTTGCCACGGTAGGTCTTCACCACCTCGACGTAACCCGCTTCCTCCAGGCGCGAGAGGTGGCTGGAAAGCGTCCCCTTGTTCATGCCTGTCTCGTGTTGCAGATAGAGGAAGTCGGCTTTCTCGACGGCGAAGAGGAGGGCCGCGATCATCAGCCGTCCCGGTTCGTGAATCACGCGATCGAGCTCGGCGATGGCTTGGATCTGCGGGTTCATTGGGCGTCCTGCGCGGGGGCTTCGGTGTGGCGAAGGTAGAGCCAGAAACTGATGGCGCCGGAGATCAATAGCAGGGGGCCCCAAAGCATGAAAGATGGCAAACAGACGGCCAGCCAGGAGTGGCCGGTAAGCGAGCCAATCAGATCCCCCGGGAGGATGGCAATCAGAATGGAGCTGAGCGCCATCGCCGACGCCACGGCCCATTTCCAGCGAACCTCCCTGGCGAAGTGGTAGGCATAACTGGCCGCGGAGAGCAGGCCGACCAGGGAGGCCCCCGTCGTGAGGTCCCAGTGCCGCCGGACAGCGAGCATTATTAGGGTAAGGGAGGCCGGCGCCGCGACGACCGCAAGGATCGTCGGTCCGACTCTGTCGCGCTTCCGGTATTCGACGAACCCGGTGCGAGGATAAGTGATGCGCTCTTTAATCGCTTTGGTCCCATAGTGGAGAATCGCCCACATCGAGCCGAAGTAGATATAGAACACCCACATGCTGTGCCATGCGGAATGGGCGGGCGAGCGTACCAGCGTCCACTGGAAGAACGCAAAGCTCAGGGCCCCGACGCCCGCTTCCAGTTCGCCGACGCCATCGATGTTGTTGTAGTATTTGGGGCGATTCAACAGACCCTTAATTTCATCCACGTTCGTTCTCCTCGCCGGCGAAAGCGCCCGCGTTAGTTCTCAGTCGGCGTCTTCTCTACATGGTCGATTACCAGTTGTTCCACCATGGCCTTGCGCGATTCCAGCTTCAAACCCAAGGACTCGATGGACTTGGAAAGCGACGAGGAGCCGCCTGGATCGGATGCCGCATCGGCCGGCATAGCCGCTCCCGCTGCCTCGGCCGGTGGACTCGGTACGCCCATCTTTTCCTGCACCACGCTCCGCATATCGCTCCGCATGTCCGCCAGCGAGAAACTGAATGCTACCTGGTAGTTCCCTTTGAGGCCGGTCATGTCCTTCACTTCCTGTCCGCCGTTCGCCTGCGAGAGTGAGGTCAGCATGTTCGCGAGGTCCTCCATGGTCAACCGGCTGGTCTCGATGCGTATCGACTGCTTGGCCGCGTCCGTGCTGATGCTTTGGGATCCCTTCGAACCCATATTTATCGTTCCGGAAACTAGGTCCTTGCCGGTTGTCATGCGTATCGGCCCATCTGGGCTGTCGATCTGCTTTTCGCCGGGCTTGAGGGGCGCGGCCGGGTCGATTGCCGGGGGCGTCTCGGGAGATTCCTTCATCTTCGGCCCTCCCTCGCCAACGACGAGCGCAAGCACCGGGTGCTCCTTGCTCTCGCGGTGCAGCGCCAGTTTGAAGCGATCTTCCAGCAGCGCCTGTAGCATCCTGGGAGCGTCGTCCTTGGAAGCCCCGTCGGGTAACTTCGCAAAGATATCGAAACGCTGGTTGGCGATCCAATCCGGGCCGGTGATCTGATAGGGCTTCACCTTGTATGCCAGGACGATCAGGTCTTTGAGCGACATGTAGGTATACTCGGCCCTGGCCCCATCGACGCGCGGGCCTAGCTTCGGCCCTTGCCCGGCTCGAATGTCCATCGCCAGTTTCAGCATGTCGAGCGGAGCCGACGGTTTGACGGACGCGACTTCGAAAGCGGGTGCGGTTTGCGCCGGCGCCAGCATGGCTGTCACAGCCAGAAATGAAGCAATCGTGAATCGCCGCAGAGCCTTTCGCATCTTGCCCTCTATTATAGATAGTCGTCGGACGAGGGCGTTTCTTACAAGGAGGCGCCGCTGACAGGTTCCCTACGCCATCGCGACGCTGGCTCTTGCGCACAGCAGATGGGCCTGAACGGCGTAGCGTTCCAGCTCATCGCGGAACTGCGGATCGGCGATCGCGATCATGGCTTCGGCGCGCTCACGGAGGCATTTGCCGTGCAGGTAGGCGGCGCCGTGCTCGGTGATGACCCAGTGGACGTCGCCACGCGAAGTCACGGCGCCCGCTCCGGGGCGCAGCGTGGGCACGATACGCGAGATGGCGCCGTTCTTGGCGGTGGAAGGGAGGGCGATGATGGGCAGGCCGCCCTTGGAGTGCGCCGCGCCGCGAATGAAATCCACCTGGCCGCCGATGCCGCTGAAGGGCAGGCAGCCCACGGAATCCGAGCAGACCTGACCGGTGAGGTCCACTTCAATTGCGGAATTGATCGCCACCATGCGCTCGTTCTGAGCGATGATCCAGGGGTCATTCACATAGGAGGTGCGGCGGAATTCGAAGATGGGATTGTCCTCGATGAAATCGAACAGCCGTTGGCTGCCCAGCGCGAAGCCGGCGACCGCCTTGCCCGGGTGGAGCGACTTGCGCGCGTTATTGATGACGCCGGCCTCTATCAGATCCACCACGCCGTCGGGAACCATCTCGCTGTGTATTCCCAGGTCTTTGTGGTCGCCGAGCAGGGCCAGCATGGCTTCCGGAAGCCCTCCGATGCCGGTCTGCAACACGGCGCCATCGGGAATCAGGTTGGCGACGCGGCGCGCAATGGCGCGGTGTACGCCGGTGACCGGGTGGCTCTGGTATTCCACCAGCGGGTGCGATGCTTCGGTGAATGCATGGATGCGGCTCACATGCACGAAGGAGTCGCCGAGCGTGCGCGGGACCTGGTCGTTGATTTCGACGATCACGTGGCGCGCGCGATCGATCACGGTGTGGGTGATATCGACGCTGGGGCCGAGGGACAGGTTGCCATGCCGGTCGGGAGGGGCGCATTGAAGCAGGGCAATATCGATGGGCAGAGCGCCGGAGACGATCAGGTCTTCGATTTCACTGAGGAAAATGGGGGTGTAGTCCGCACGGCCCTCCTGGACCGCCTGGCGGACGTTGGCGCCCAGGAACAGGGCCTGAACCCGGAAATGGCCGGCGTAGCGCGGTTCGGCGTAGTCGGCCCGGCCGAACGTCGCCATGTGGAGGATGTCAACGTCGTGCAACTCGGAAGCCCTTTGGACTAAGGCGCCTACCAGGATTTCCGGTTCCGCGCAGCCGTTGTGAACGTAGACGCGCTGGCCGGATTTCACCACGGACAGAGCTTTTTCGGGAGTCGTGATCCGTGAGCGGTAGTCGTTTATCATCAGGCACCTCCTGGAAGTGGTGCTTTTCTGCGTTCCATTAGTATAATCGGCTCTTTTTCGGAAAAATGCAAGCGGTGGAGATGCCGCGCGCAGTGAATTACAATCACTACACGATGCTTAGGTTCATGGTTTTAGTGCTCGCGATTTGGCCGGTGTTGGGACACGCTCAGAAGAAGCCGATCACGCTGGACTCTCTATATGCCGCCGGCCGGGGTGGACGGGGCGGACGCGGCGGCGGAGCGGCNNGCAAGGCAAGCTGGCGATCTACGACCCCGCGACCCAGACCACCAGGGACCTGATCACGACCGGCCCGATGGATGACGCGGCCGTGGCCGTTCCGCATGAAGACGGGCCCTTCGATTGGCAGAACCGGCGCGAGCGTTCCGGCGGCCTGGAATTCTCGGCTTCCGGCAAGGAGCTACTCTACCCCTCGGGCGGAGACCTCTTTCTAATTCATGTGGATACGGCCCAATGGCAACAGCTCACCAAGACGCCGGTTACGGAGACCGACGCCAAACTCTCGCCGGACGGCAAGATGGCGGCGTTCCGGCGCGGCCAGGACCTATACACGGTGGACGCCGCCTCGGGCAAGGAGACCCGGCTGACCCTGAACGGCACGGAGACGCTGCGCAACGGCGCCCCGGACTGGGTCTACCCCGAGGAACTGGAATTGGGCACGGCGTTCTGGTGGTCTCCCGACTCGAAATCCATCGCCTATCTCCAGTTCGATACCAGCCGGGAGCCGGTTTTCCCGCATGAAGACCTGCTCGGTGAGCGGGCTCTCTACGAACCGCAGCGCTATCCACAGGCGGGCGAGAACAACCCCGACATCCGCCTGGGCGTGGTGGCGGCCGCGGGCGGCCCCACCAGGTGGCTGGAGACCGGCGATACGCGCAGCGCTTATCTGATTGCGCGGGCGGGATGGATGCCCGATTCGCGCAGCGTTTACGTGGTCCGACTGAACCGCGTCCAGAACAAGCTGGACATGATCTCTATCGGCGTCGAGACCGGCGAGCCGTCGGTGGTATTCCACGAGTCCGACCCGTACTGGATCAACCTCTCGGGAGATGTACGGTTCCTGAGGGACGGCAAGCGCTTCCTGTGGACCAGCGAGCGCGACGGGTTCCGGCACATCTATCTCTACTCGACGGACGGCAAGACGGTGAAACAGTTGACCAAGGGCGCGTGGGAGGTGACGGCCATTACCGGCGTGGATGAGGAGGGAGGCCGCGTCTTCTACACGTCCAGCGAAGCGACGCACCTGGAGCGCCATCTCTACAGCGTCAGGCTGGATGGCGAAGACAAGCGCCAGCTCACGAAGGAGGCCGGCACGCACAGCATCGCGATGGGACCAACCGGAGCTTACTATCTGGACACCTATTCGGGGCCGCAATCGCCCTCGCGGGTGGTGCTCCACGCGGGCAGCGGCGCGGAACTGGGGGTTTATCGCGAGGCCGACCGCACACAGGCGGACCAGTTCGACATCCTGCCGGCGGAGATTGTCTCCTTCAAGGCCGCGGACGGCGCTGTGCTTTACGGTCGGTTGCTCAAGCCGGCCGGGTTCCAAACGGGCAAGAAGTATCCCATGGTCGTGACGGTGTACGGCGGCCCGGGCGTGGCGCTGCCGATACACGATGCGTGGAGCGGCGTGGATATCGACCAGGTATATGCGCACCACGGGTACGTGGTCTGGCAAGCGGAAAACCGCGGCGGGATGGGGCGCGGGCACGCCTTCGAGACGAGTATTTACCATAACTTGGGCGTCACGGAGCTGGCCGATCAGGTGGCCGGAGTGAAATACGCGATCTCCCTGGGTTTCGTGGACCCGGAGCGGGTCGGCATCCATGGGTGGAGCTACGGCGGGTTCATGACGGCCAACGCGCTGCTGAACGCGCCCGATGTGTTCCGCTGCGGCGTGGCCGGAGCGCCGGTGACCAACTGGCTCAACTACGACACCATCTACACCGAACGATACATGGGCCTGCCCGCGGACAACCCCGACGGCTACAAGAACACGGCGCTGCCCGCGAAAGCCGCGAATCTCAAGGGGCGGCTCATGATCATGCACAACTTCGAAGACGACAACGTGCTGTTCCAGAACACGCTGCAACTGATTAGCGCGCTGGAGCAGGCCGGGAAGACCTTCGATTTCGTGCTGTACCCGCAGAAATCGCACGGCGTAAGCGGCTCGTTGGCGCGCCAGATGAACGAGGCGATGCTCGAGTTCTTCGACCAGTGGTTGAAGCCGGAGGGGGGTAAGTGAGGCGGCCGCAAGGGATCGAGATCATAGAAAGGTCTCGTAGTTGAGGGCGCGCGGTTTCCACAGTTGCGGCAGGGTGTAACGTCCCGTCTGTTTGAATGTA
>PLGA01000626.1 GCA_003139735.1 Bryobacterales bacterium
ACCACCAGCGTCACGTCGTCGGATTGATCTCCGGCGCTGAACTGCTGCACGCTGGTGAAAACCGCGGTCACAACTTCCTCGGCCGGAAGCTGGCTTGCCGCGCGCAGCACATCCAGAAATCGCGATTCGCCGAACTCCTCCTCGCCGCGCATCGCCTCCGTCACGCCATCGCTGAAGATCGCCAGCAGATCGCCCGGCGCCAGATGGATCTCGCGCGGCTCGCACTCCCACTTCTCGAACAACCCGATCACCGTCGCGGTGGATTGCAACCGCTCCACACTCCCGTCCGCACGCAGCAGAATGGGCGGGTTGTGACCGCAATTGATATAAGTCAGGCTGCGCGCGCCGTCGTCGTAGAGGCCGAAAAAGAGCGTGGCGTAATGCTGAGCGGCGGTGGACTTCCACAGAATCCGGTTCACCTCCTGCAGGGCGCGAACCAGGCCTGGCGGAGGGAGCACCGCCGCCGTGGAGCGTATGATCTCGCTGAGACTGCGCAAATGCGCCTGCAAACTCGCCATCAGCAACGCCGCGTGCACGCCCTTGCCGGAGACGTCGGCCAGCACCAGTCCAAGCTGGTCGCGGCCCAGGTCGAGAAAATCGTAGTAATCGCCGCCCACCCGCCGCGCCTGGAGACATTGCCCGGCGCATTCGAGCGTCTTCAGAACGGGCGCGGCCTGCGGAAGCAGTCTGGTCTGAACCTCCCTCGCAATCTCCATCTCACGCGCCGCGCGGCGCTCGGCCTCCAGCTTTTCCGCGATGTCTTCGGCCAGACGAAAATTCTCGATCGCGATGCCCGCCTGGCTGGCGATGGAAGCCAGCAGACGCTTGTCTTCTCCGGAATAGGGCTCGCCGGACAAGCGCGGGCCGAGCGCCAGCAGTCCGGCCAACCGGCTTTCGCGGTCCAGCATCGGGACCAGACACCCGGAATGAAGCGGCGCCAGTTCCGGATCGAGGCCGGACGGCGGCAATTCCCAAGGCCCGCCTTGCCGGGCCAGCTCGACGAGCACCGGCGACGTGAGCGGAATTGTCCGAAGCGTGGGCGGCACGGCTCCGGCGGCGGCTTCCAGGTCGCCGTTGCCGGCCGCCAGATAAACCGCGAGCACCGCCGGCTGGAGAGCCGCTTCGAGCTGGTTGAGAAGCAGGTGCGCCAGCGCCTCCCGGTTGGCCGCGGTGCGCGACGTCTCCGCCAGATTCTCCAAAATCACCCGCGCGTCGTATGCGCCGCGAAAGAAAGCGCGGTCGATCTTCCCGCTGACGCGCCTGTGAACTTGCGACCCGCTCCACAGCAGCGCCGTCCCGAACACCGCGCCCATCGCGACGCTCGCGGACTGGCCTCCAACGGCCGGCGGCGCCAGACGCGCCAGCGACGTCGCGAAGACCAGCGTCAATCCGAAGCTGACGAAACACAGCAGGACCAAAAACCCACGCTGAACCAGCACGTAGCGCGCGCCGCGCTGCAGCAGAACGGGAATATCCAGCACGCGCTGCTTGAAAACGGCGTAGGCGAACGAAGCCGGAACCAGCATCATATTGCCGTCAAGCGTCGTTTCCAGCCAATCCGGCGAGTGGAACCCAGCGAACTGCTGGAAGGCCGCCCGTATCACCGAAGGTCCCAGGCCGACCACCGATCCCCAGAAAATCACGCGGATCTTGCGCCGCGATTCCGGCCCGCTGGGGAAGAAATAGTTGGCGGCCAAGGAAACGAGGCCAAGCGCCATAAACCCGAGCACGATGCCGAAATCCAACTGTCCGGCCGCTTGGGAGCCGATGATTCTCGAAAAGGTGGCAAAGGGCTGCGCCATGTCCGGCAGATTCGTTTCGCCGGCCACCGCCAATCCGAGGACCACTCCAACCCATTTGAGCCAGGGAAGCCGCCGGTCAATGGGAGAGCGCGCCGGAAACACCGCGCACAGCCAATAAAACGAAGCTCCCGCCATGCCGAGGAACAGACCGTTGTAGCCCTCGAGCCATGGCCGCAGCGGAGCGGGCGCGGTTTGGTAGCTATCCGGGAATCCGGGCGCCGCGGCGATGCCGGCGAAAAAGAAGGCCAGCAGCCAGACGTTCCGGTCTTGCGGACGCCAGAACAGAATCACGAGTCCGACAGTCGCGAAGGCCAGCGGAAACGAGTTCTGGAAGAACCGGCCGGCGGCTCCCCGCAGAGTGCCGGGCGCCACGAAGTCGGAATTGCGCCGGAAGATGCCAGTCAACTCCAAGGGAGCGGTTTGTCCCGGGCGGATGACGGTCAGACCGACCGAATCCCCGGGCTCATGGCTGTTCCAGACTCTCGCTTGATCTCCCGCGTTCTGAATGCGGCGGCCGTCAAACGCGACCACCTTGTCCCCAGCCCTCAGGCCGGCTCTTTGCGCCGGACTGTCGGGTCTCACGTTGGTCACGACATTGGCTTGCTCGGACGCCTGATAGGGAAAATCGAGACCGAGTTCGACGGCAGCGGGCCGATCGAGCCGGACGGCGACCGTCCAGGAGTAGGTATAGAGGACGGTAGCGGCCGCGAAAACCGTCGCCGCGGCCAGCGAGGCGGCGTGAAACCATCGCGATCCAACGGTTCTTGGCGTAAAGGAGGCTGCCATCGACTACACTATCTTAAGTCCCTTCCTCGATGTTCGTTGGGCAATGCTATGCTTTTTGCTTAGGGCGCCTTCCGTGCGCATAACCAAACTCCGCGGGCCGATTGTCGGGATCTTTGCCTTCCTGGGCGTCCTCTGCGCCTTCCAGCGGCCCTTTCGGGAATATCCGGGCGTCGAGTACAACAACTTTCCCCTGGGGCCGGACTGGAATGAGAAGACCGAGTGGGTCTACGCGCGCCTGATGTATCCGCCCATGCCCGGCGTGCATGGCCGCGGTGGTTTCGGCGGGCGCGGTCGCGGCGGGTTCGGACGCTTCGGCATGATGGACTGGACGCAGGGGATGTCCAGTTGGACCACGGACTACCCGCGTTCCGACCGCCATTTCTCCGAGGCCCTGCGCCGCCTCACGCGCATCCACGTCCGCTCCGCCGAGCAGCCCGTGAACCTGGACGAGGGCGACCAGTACGATTGGCCGTGGCTGTACGCGGTAGAAGTGGGGCACTGGAACCTGACCGACGAACAGGCCAAGTCGCTGCGCGAATATCTGCTGCGGGGCGGGTTCTTCATGTGCGACGATTTCCACGGGACGGAAGAGTGGGCCGTGTTCATCAACAGCATGAACCGGGTCTTTCCCGACCGGCCCATCACGGAGATTCCGGATGCCGATCCAATCTTCCACACGATCTACGACCTCGACAGCCGCTTCCAGGTGCCCGGCGAGCAGTTTGTACGCTCCGGGCGCACCTACGAGTACGACGGCTACATACCGCACTGGCGCGGCATCTACGACGACAAGGGCCGGGTGATGGTGGCCATCTGCTTCGATATGGATTTGGGCGATTCCTGGGAACACGCCGACAACCCGCAGTACCCGCAGCGGTTTTCCGGGATGGGCATCCGCATCGGCGTCGATTACGTCACCTACGCCATGACGCACTAGCGTGAGCGCTGGTAAGATAAGGGCTTATGAAAGGCGTTGTACTCGCCGGCGGCTCGGGTAGCAGGCTCTTTCCGCTGACCAAAATCACGAACAAGCATCTGCTGCCCATCTACGACCGGCCGATGATCTATTACCCCATTCAGACGCTGGTGGACGCCGGCATTCACGACATCCTGGTGGTCACGGGCGGCCGGAATTCGGGCGATTTCCTGCGGCTTCTGGCCAACGGCAAAGAGTTCGGGCTGAAGCACATTAACTACACCTACCAGGAGGGCGAAGG
>PLGA01000612.1 GCA_003139735.1 Bryobacterales bacterium
GCCGCGTCGGCGTCCGCCGCCAGCTTCGCGGTGGGAGCAGCCATGCCATTGCTGGGCGCTGTTCTGTCCTCGGAGGCGATCCTGCTTCCCCTTGTCGCGGGAACCTCTTTGGCGGTCCTCGCGCTTCTGGGCGGGTTGGCGGCGCAAGCGGGAGGCGCGAGTGTCACAAAGGGCGCACTGCGCGTGACGTTCTGGGGCGCGCTGGCCATGGCGGTGACCGCGGGCATCGGCGCGCTGACCGGAACCTTCGCGTGACCCTTCCCTCCCGCTGCTAGAATCAGACTATCCCCATGCCCATCGAGACGCGGCCCGCGGGGGCGCGGCAGTTCTTTTCCCGGCACGGCACGCTCTCCAAATGGCACCCGAATTATGAGTACCGTGAGGGACAGGTGGAGATGGCCGAAGCCGTGGAGGCAGCCTTCGCCGAGAAGCGCCACCTGATTGTGGAGGCCGGCACCGGTACCGGCAAGACGCTCGCCTATCTGGTCCCGGCGCTGCTTTCCGGCAAGCGCATCGTAGTCTCCACCGGCACCAAAAACTTGCAGGAACAGCTCTTCTTCAAGGATGTTCCATTCCTCCAGAAGCACTTTCCCCGCCCCCTCAAAGTCAGTTACATGAAGGGCCGCAATAACTACGCCTGCCGGCAGAAAATCTACGACGCCGAGAAGGAGCCGGTCCTTACCGGCCTGGAGGAAGTCGCCGATTTCCAGATTATCCGCGAGTGGGAGAAGACCACCGAGTTCGGCGACCGCGCCGAAATCAAGCGCCTGCCCGAAAACAGCACCGCGTGGGCGAAGTTGGATGCCCGCGGCGACATGTGCTCCGGGCAGAAGTGCGCCAACTTCGAGCGCTGCTTCCTGACGCTGATGCACCAGCGCGCGCAGGAAAGCGACGTTGTGATTGTCAATCACCACCTGTTCTTCGCCGACCTTGCGCTCCGCGACGAATCCCACGAGGGCGGCATCCTCCCCGAATATCACGCCGTGGTGTTCGACGAAGCCCACGAGATCGAGGACGTCGCCGGGCAATACTTCGGCGTTTCCGTCAGCAATTACCAGCTTCAGGATCTGCGGCGCGATATCGCCGCGGTCGGCCGCGCGAAGAAGTTCGGCACGCCGGAACTCGACCGCGTCCTCGAACGCCTGGACGAACTGACCGTCCAGTTTTTCGGGTTATTCGGCGAGGGCGAGCGCCGCGCCTCGTTCCAGGGCCGCGACGCCTTCCGCGAGGAAAATGAGGATATCTACTCCGGCCTACTGACTGCGCTCGACCTGACCGGCTCCCACCTCAAGCTTCTGCAGAACCCGCCCGACGAGGTCGTGCCCTTGTCGCGCCGCACCCTGGAGCTGGGCCAGGGCCTCCGCTTTGTGATGGAAAGCGACGAAGAGGAGTTCGTCTATTGGGTGGAAAGGCGCGGCCGGGGCTGTTTTCTGCAGGCCACCCCGATCGACGTTTCGGGCCTCCTCGCCGAGCGCCTCTTCAACCGGGTGGACACCATCGTGCTCACCTCCGCGACGCTGGCGGTGGCCGGCGAATTCGATTTCGTCCGCGCGCGTCTCGGCGTGGCGAACGCGCGCACCCTGATTGTCCCCGGCCATTTCGATTACCAGAAGCAGGCGCTTCTCTACGTGCCGCAGCAGCTTCCCGAGCCGCGCAGTCCGGCGTTCGTCAAGGCGGCGTCGGAGGAAATCATGCGCATCCTGCGGCACAGCCGGGGCCGGGCGTTCGTCCTGTTCACCAGCCATCAGCAGATGCGAGTGGTGCACGACAAGGTGTCTTTCGAGATCGAATACCCCACGCTGCTTCAGGGCACGGCGCCGCGCAGCGCCCTGCTCGACGAGTTCCGCGCGACGCCCAACTGCGTGCTTTTCGCCACCTCCTCGTTCTGGCAAGGCGTGGACGTGCCGGGCGAACAGTTGAGCTGCGTTATCATAGATAAACTGCCGTTCGCGGCGCCGAGCGATCCGGTGGTCAACGCGCGCATTGAGAGCATACGGGCAGCGGGGGGAAATCCGTTTTACGATTACCAGATTCCACGGGCGGCCATCGCGCTCAAGCAGGGTTTCGGACGGCTCATACGGGGCAAGCCGGACCGCGGCGTTCTGGTCTTACTCGATAACCGTATTACCAAGCAGCGTTACGGCCAGGTTTTTTTCGACAGCCTGCCCCATTACGGATTCACCACCGAGCTAGAGGACGTGGAGAAGTTTTTCGATGTTTGAAGTCACCATTGAAGAGAGTTTCGCCGCCGGTCATGCCCTGCGGAATTACCACGGCCGGTGTGAGAACGTGCATGGCCACAACTACCGCTGCCATGTAACGATCGAGGGGGATCGGCTCGACGACATCGGCCTGCTGGTGGATTTCGTGGCGCTGAAAAAGATCGTCCACGCGGTGCTCGACCGCATGGACCACCAGTGGCTCAACGACCTTCCGCCCTTCGACGCCATCAACCCCTCGGCCGAAAACATGGCTAAGCACATCTACGACCAGGTCGCCGAAGGCTTCAAGGACAAGCCCGAAGTGCGCGTCAGTTCCATCCGCCTTTGGGAAACCGACCTCGCCAGCGTCACCTACAGACCGTAAGGCCATCCGGGGCCCTATCCTGCAGCCCAAATCCCACTTCAGAGCCGCGTCGCTTTGCGAACGCCAGCATTGTGAATCGAACAGAAGTGTTCGATAATAGGAATGTGAAGGGCAGCGAGTTTCTGCGCAAGGTAAGATCCGCCGCCCGGCGGAATAAGGTTTCGTAGCGCTGGGCGCCGGAACGCGGCTCGGGCAGTCACGGCACCCTCTACTTCGGTGATCGGTTCCACCGTAGTGAAGGACCTCAAGAAGGAACTTGGCCCTGGCTTGCTGTCCGACATGCTCATGCAACTCGGCATTCGTAAGGAGGACCTGTAATGTTCACCGCCACCTATCCCGCCAGTTTCCTGCCAGAGGATGACGGCAATGGCTTTCACGTTCGGTTTCCAGATCTGCCGGAGGCGCTCACAGGAGGAGCCGACTTCGAAGACACGCTCGTACAAGCTACCGACTGCCTGGCCGAAGCGATTGCAGGGCGAATTGCCCGCGGTGACAAGATTCCCGTTCCTTCCAGGGTTAAGAGCGGCCAGCATCCGGTGAGCGTTCCTCTCTATCTGGCGCCTAAGCTCGCTCTTTACCTGGCCCTGCGCGAGGGCGGAATGCCAAACACGGAGTTGGCCAAGCGGCTTGGAGTCAGCGAGACGGTTGTCCGAAGAATGCTCGACCCGAAGCACAACACAAAGCCCGAGAGGATTCAAGCTGCATTGGGATCGCTCGGCAAGCGGATCGTTGTCAGATTCGAGGATGCGGCGTAACCAACCAGGCATGGCACGCCTCGCCGGCGGCGGCGTGTTTTCCGATTTTCTCACTTCAAGGCCCGATGCGAACCGCGCCACAGACGGAGCGCATAAACTGGTAACGAAGAACTGGGCGAGCGCCGGCCGGCGATCTCAACTTACTGTAAGCCTCGGCGGTTCGTGGACCGCGAAACCGGTGACGCGCGCCAACGGCCGGCTGCTGGTAGGCGTCATCAAGCGCCGCCGTATTCCGGCGGAACCAGCAGCGTCAGAGCGTCCGGTACAATGCTCACCTCAGCCGGCAGGTAGCCGGCCGGCTCGCCATCGATCTGAATGAATACCCTGCGGTCCCCATCGCAGGAAAGCGTGGCGCTGGCGGTCCGCAGCATTTTCACGCCTTTCATACCCTTCAGCCGCTGGAGAGCCAACCCGGCCAAATACTTCACGTAGCTGGTGGAGGACTGGCCTTCGAAGAGCACCATCTCAAAACGGTTCTGGAGGAGCGTTACCTCGCGGGCGATTTCGAAATCTCCTCCGTAATTCCGCACCTTGCTCAACAGCGCGAAGGAGCATTCGTGCCGCTGGCCGTCGGAATCCACCCGGATTCGGGGCAGACGGCGGCCGAGCAGGCTCCAGCCGGCCACCCAGTAGGCGAACTTACCGGCGCGCGCTTTCAGGGGAAGGCTCACGTGGTACACGATGTGAGCATCCACACCGATGCCGGCCATCAACAGGAAATGGCGCGAAGCGTCCGCGCCGCCGCACGTCAGGCGGCCCATCGAGATGCGGCGGGGCCGGCATTCCTCCAGGCGCTCGGCGGCGCGTTCCAGCCGCGATCCCAGCTTCAGCTCCATGGCCAGCACGTTGGCCGTGCCGCCGGGGAGGATGCCAAGGGGAACCTGGGAGAATACCATCCCTTCGGCGGTTTCGTTGATGGTGCCGTCGCCGCCGGCGACCACCACCAGGTCCGCCCCGCGGCTAATGTGTTCCCGCGCAATGGCGCCCGCTGTTCCGGGCCCCGTGGTCGGGGCCACCGTCACGTGGTGGCCGTTGCTATTAAGGATTTCCACGACCCGCCCGACCAGCGCGCCGCCTTTTCGTCCGAACCGGCCGGCGAGGGGATTGTAGATTAGGACGGTATTCCTGTAGGCTGTGATGGCGTGTTCTCCATGTTACTGGTTAAATTATAGTTGAGAGGACCATGAAAGATCCCGCGGTCGAGATCGAAAACCTTCGCAAAGAGCTGCGCCGGCACGAACATCTGTATTACGTTTTGGACCGTCTTGAGATCACGGACGCGGAATACGACGCGCTGATGCGGCAGTTGCGAAGTCTGGAAGAGCGGTTCCCCGAACTGGCCGCGCCGGATTCGCCCACGCAGCGGGTTGGCGGCAAACCGCGCGAGGGCTTCGTCAAAGTCCGCCACAGTTCCCCCATGCTGAGCCTGGATAACGCGCTGAACGAAGGCGAGTTGCGCGATTTCGACCGGCGCGTCCGCGAGTTGCTCGGCGGCGCGGCCTACCGCTACGTGGCGGAGCTGAAACTGGACGGGCTTTCGATGGCGGCGCATTACCGCGGCGGCCAGTTCGTACAGGCCGTGACGCGGGGCGACGGAACGGTGGGCGAAGACGTCACCGAGAATGCGCGCACCATCCGCTCCTTGCCGCTGCGCGTTCCCGCCGGCATCGAGGCGTTCGAGACCCGCGGCGAAGCCATCATGTACCGGCGCGCGTTCGAGCGGCTCAACGCCGACCGCGACGAACGCGGGCTGGCGCGCTTCGCCAATCCGCGCAATGCCGCCGCGGGGTCGCTGCGGGTGCTCGAACCGCAGATCACCGCCAACCGGCGGCTGGATTACTTCGCCTACCTCCTGCTGGCCGACGGGCGGACGGCGCACCAGAGCCACTGGGAATCGCTCGAGGACCTTGCGCGCATGGGATTCAAGGTGAATCCCAACCGCAAGCTGTGCGCGAACGTGGAGGAAGCCCTGGCGTACTGCGCCGAATGGGAAGCCCGGCGCGATCAACTGCCCTACGAAATCGACGGGGTCGTCTTAAAAGTGGACTCGGTCGAGCAGCAGCGCGCGCTGGCGTCCACCGCCAAGGCCCCGCGTTGGGCTATCGCCTTCAAGTACGCGGCCCGGCAGGCGGTCACCGCGGTGGAAGATATCGAGCTGCAGGTGGGCCGCACGGGCGCGCTCACCCCGGTGGCGCGGCTAAGGCCGGTGGAAGTGGGCGGCGTCAAGGTGGCCAACGCCACGCTGCACAACGAGGACGAAATCGAGCGCCTCGGCTTGCAAATCGGCGACGACGTGGTGATCGAGCGCTCGGGCGACGTGATTCCCAAGGTGGTCCGCGTGCAGGCGCAGGGATCGTATCGCAAGAAGTTCCAAATGCCCTCGCAATGCCCGGTTTGCGGAGGCGCCGTGGTGCGCGAGGAAGGCGAAGCCGCCAGCCGTTGCATCAACACCAATTGCCCCAAGCGGCTGAAGGAGTCCGTTCTGCACTTCGCCGCGCGCGGCGTCATGAACATCGACGGCATGGGCGAAGCGCTGGTGGATCAACTGGTGGA
>PLGA01000572.1 GCA_003139735.1 Bryobacterales bacterium
TGCCGGGGAAGAGCAACTACTTTATTGGCAATGATTCTTCCAAGTGGCATCATGACATTCCGCAATTTGCCCGCGTACAGTATCAGGCGGTTTATCCGGGCGTCGATTTGGTTTACTACGGCAATCAGGGACAGCTCGAATACGACTTCCGGGTCGCGCCGGGCGCCCAGCCGAACCAGATTGCGCTGAGTTTTCAAGGCGCTTCCGCACGCCTTGATTCAGGAAATCTGATCCTCTCGACCGCCGACGGAGACGTGCGTTTCAACGCTCCCATCATCTATCAGCAGGACGGAAACAAGCGCCAGTCGATCGCGGGAAGTTTTCGCCAGCTCGCCGGCAACAGAATCGGCTTCACCATCGGCGACTATGACCACCGCCGCGAACTCGTCATCGACCCGATCCTGACCTATTCCACCTACCTCGGAGGCGGCGGCGAGAGTCTGGTGAAGGTCGCGATCAGTCCCGCCGATTGGATTTATGTCGCAGGCTCGACCACCTCGGCGGACTTTCCATTGCCGCCCAGCCCCCCGGCCCCCCCACCGTACCAGGGTACGCTTCCGGGCACGCAGAACATCTTCATCGCGGTGATCAATACGAGTCCGCCTTCGGAGTACCCTGAGCAACTGGTTTACGCAACCTATCTCGGTGGATCGCAAACTGACAGCCTGGCAGGAATCGCAGTCGATTCCAGCTCTAATATTTACGTTGCCGGTTCGACCACTTCTCCCAACTTTCCTAGNNCCACCTATCTCGCCGGCAATGGCGCCGATACGGTCACCGGAATGGCCATCGACACTTCGTGTAGCACGGTGGAATCTTCCGAAGCCGCTTGCAACGCCTACGTCACCGGCGTCACCACTTCCACTAACGCGCCCGGCAACGGCTTCCCGGCCAACGCCAACGGCTACCAGACCCAGTCCAACGCCGCCCCCGGGGGACCCCAGTTCTTTGCCAGCAAGATCTACCCGGCCAACAGCGGTTCCCAGAGCATGCTCTACTCCACCTACTTCGGTGGCGGAAATTATGGGGCTACCGCAGTTGTGACTGGTGGCGGCATTGCCGTCGACCCTTCCGGGACCACCGTCAACATGTACATCACCGGCGCGACCAATATGCTTCCCGTGGAGGGAGCGAACAACACAGCACCTTTCCCAATCTTGAATGCGCAGCAGTCCTGCCTCAACCAACCCGGTGTGACAAGTAATTGCACGAACACCGTGGCGACCACAACCGACGCCTTTGTCGCCAAGATCAATCCCAACGTGGTGAGCACTGCCAGTCTGGTCTACTCCACCTATCTGGGCGGCAGCGACAACGATGCCGGCCTCGCCATCGCCGTGGACACTTCCAGCAATGCCTATGTCACCGGTTCGACGAACTCGGGCGATTGGGTTTGTCTCGCTTGCGGCCTGACTGGTTTTCAGACCTCTTACAACGGTAGCACCGGCAACACTAACGCCTTCATCGCCAAGATCGGCAACCAGACCGGTACCGGCGGGGTGTATCCGCTGACCTACTTCACCTATTTAGGCGGCAGCGGCCCCGATGTCGGCCAGGATATTAAGGTGGATTCGGTTGGCGCAGCGCACGTGGTGGGCTCAACCTCATCGTCAAACTTCCCCGTAACCAATGATGCCCTCCAGGCGTACGGCGGTGGCGTGTCAGACGCATTCGTCGCGCTAATTTCAACCACATTGTCAGGCACACTTGCCCTGGGCACCACGCCCCCTGGCGATTACTCAACCTATTTGGGCGGAAGCGGAACCGANNNGCTTTCGTGAGCGAGATCGGCGCCACCAGTTCGCTCGCCGTAAGCGTCCCCAACACCAGTCCGTCCCCCAACCCCGTCGCCGCCGGAACTCAGGTCGAGTTTACTTTCAACATCACCAACAACGGTACCGACAACGCGAACTTCGTGCAATTCAATGCCCTGGGATTGCCTACCACCGGCCTGGCAAAAACTATTACAGCCTCGGTCACCAGCGGCGGCGGCGCGTCCAGTTGCAACGCACCACAAGAGTCCACGCTCACGTGTTATATTCCGACCCTGGCGGTGAATGCCGTCGCCACCGTCCAAGTCGATGTGACACCATCCACTCCTGTCGTCACCACGCCCATCAGTATCTCGGGCAACGCCAGCGCCAACGGCGGTCCCGTGGGAACCCCGGTCGGGCAGCCCGCAGCCAACGTCGTCGACTTCAACATGACGGGCGTGCCCGCGTACCAAACTATCAATGCTGGCGACACGGCCACGTTCCAGATCGTCTTTACTCCTACGAGTGGCCTCGGCTATAACGCCACCATCACCCCGAGCCAAACCACATCGCCTTCAATGGTGACCGCGACCGCTCCCAGCTTCAACCCCTCCACCGTCACGCTTTCAGGCAGTGGGTCGGCGAGCACCACGCTGAGCATCGCTACCGTGGCCCGTCCCGTGAACACCGGCAGCCTGCTCCGCCGCGGCTCATTCTATGCCGCGTGGCTCCCCATCGGAGGGCTGAGCCTCGTCGGACTAGGTATCGGTGCTGGCCGCAAGCGTCGCCGCTGGCTGGCTGGTGCTGTCCTCGGCCTGGTCGCGGGCCTGATCCTCCTGCAGCCCGGCTGTGGATCAGCTAGCACCAGCACTGCCACCCCCGGCGGCACGCTGGCTGGAGCCTACATCATCACCATCACCGGATCGGCCGGAACCGCAGCGTCGCACATCCAGCAGGTGACATTGTATGTGGATTAAAGCATGTGGATTAAAAAGTACGTGGATTAGAAACCTTCGAGGCGCTTGAATTCCAGCCTCTCAGTTGAAGCCTCCGCTCCGGCGGAGGCTTTTTTCTTTCGGAGGCGGCCAAGGAACACCCCGGGTAAGCCCTTGCAAACAGGCGTGATTCAGTCCTTGACAATATGTCATATTGCGATATTATTATGGCGATTTGGAATATATGACGCTCGGCGAAAAAATTCGCTACCTCCGCGAGGTCGAAGGTTCCCTCCGCGGCATGAATCGTCCCCTCACCCAACAGGAGTTGATGAAGGGCATTCAAGCCGAGACCGGCAAGACCATCAGCCAGTCGTATCTTTCCCAGATCGAGTGCGGCAAGCGTCCGCATATGACGCAATCCTCGCGCACTTTGCTGGCGCGCTTCTTCAAGGTGCACCCCGGCTTTCTGGTCGACGACCCCGAGGGCTATCACACCGAACTCGTTTCCGACCTGCGCACCACCGAAGGCCAGCTCGACGTCTGGCTGTTGCAGGGCTCCGAGCGTTTCGCCAACGACCCCGAGGTGAGCGACGTCCTGATTAAGGTCGCACGTGACAAGGACACGCGCCGCTGCCTGCTGCTGCTCGGCGAAATCCTGAACACGCCCGGACTCGCCGACCGCCTGTTCGAAGCTCTGCGTCCGGAACCCGCGCGCGCCACCGGCGCCGCGCCCAGGAGGCGAAACCCATGACCGGAACTATGACCGGGAATATGACCGGAAACATCGCTTGGGCTGATTTCTACCTGACCTGTTTCGCCGTCGGTTTTCTGCTGAGCGCGATTTCGTTCCTCGCCGGCGGACTGCGCTGGCACTTGCATCTGCCGCACCTTCCGCATGGCGGCGGCCATATTGGTGCCGGCGCCGGACACGCACCCGTGGGGCATGGCAGCGCGGGCAACGGCACCGCTGCGCATAGCGGTCGACAGGCGACGGTGTCGCCCTTCAATTTTGTCACCCTGACGGCATTTCTCGCATGGTTCGGAGGCACCGGCTTTCTGATCACGCGCTTCTCCAGCATATGGTTCGCGCTCGGCCTGATGATCGCCCTCGGAGCCGGACTCTTTGGCGCGGCTATTGTTTTCCTGTTCCTCACCCGCGTGCTGATCTCGCACGAGGAGAACTTGGACTCCGCCGACTACGAGATGGTCGGCGTGCTGGGACGAATCTCGATGCCCATCCGTGAAAACGGCACCGGCGAGATCATTTACTCGCAGGCCGGAACCAGGCGCACTTGCGGCGCCCGCAGCGAAAACGGCAGCGCCATCGAAAAAGGCGCCGAGATAATGGTGGCTCGCTACGAAAAAGGCATTGCCTACGTCAAGCGCTGGGAGGAAATCAGTGGTGAGTAGCAAGGGTTTAGGTTGCTAAGAGCCAAGAGCCAAGAGCCAGGAGCCGTCAATGCATCGTCGAATCTTCCAACTCGCAATCGTCTTCCTCTGGCTCGCGTTGCCGCTGGTCGCGCTCCAGTACCGGGAGGTTTGGGACCAGCTCCCGGCCCACGTGGCCACGCATTTCAACGCCGCTGGCCAAGCCAACGGCTGGATGTCGCGCGAGCAGGCGATCAGGTTCGGCGTGGGGTTCGTGGCATTTCTGCTGGTCATCTTCACTCCCCTGTTGCTCTACATGAACCGCGGTCGGGTGGACGCGTTTTCCTGGGCGATGCTCGTCTTCTGCGCTCTCGCTCTCGGATTCATGGTCGAGGTAAATCGGGGCATCGTGAATTACAACCTGCATGGCACGTCAATGTTGCCGGGAACCATGCTGCTCGCGCTCCCGATCGCACTCGTCTTGTTGATCGCGATCTACATCGCATCCCGGCGCGAACCGGCGCTGCCATCCACCGGATCTTCGACGACTGATCTTCTGGCAGAAGAAACGCACTCCGGACGAATCTTCATCCTGCTCATTCTACCCGCTATAGTCGGACCGGCCATTGCGGCTGCCTTAGTGCCCGTCCCGGCCCTGCGTCTTTCGATGGCTCTCATCGGCCTGATCGGATTCGCCACCATCGCCGCCGCCTGGAGCGGATTCCAGTACCGTTTCCTCCGCCACGGCGTCGAGATTCGCATTCTCGGGTTCCGTCTGCGTTCCATCCCCAGGCAGCAGATCCAGAGTTACGCGCCCGAATCCTGGAGCGCGTTGCGCGGCTATGGCATTCGCGGTATCGGCAGCACGCGGGCTTACGTGTGGGGCAACAAGGTCGTCCACATCAGGACTTCGAACGGCGACATTTTCCTAGGCCACAGCGATCCCCAACGCATCGTGCACGATCTGGACCGAGTTATGGGGCACCCGCAAGCAGCGGGATCGCCCCCGCTTCGCGCAGGTTTTGGGAAGGGTACGACTTCAGTCGTGCCGTAAGTGCCCGCTTAAAAGGCGGCTTTAGCCGCAGCGGGCAACGATTTTTTCAGGAGGCGATATGTTCGGCATAGCAATGGAAATCTGGGTCATCGCGGGGCTGATGGTTTTGGCCATCCTGTTCCTGATGAGCATGCTGGCCCGCTTATACCGCAAAGCGGGACCACATGAAGCGCTGATTGTTTACGGTTTTCGCGGAACCCGCGTGGTCCAGGGTCACGGCACCGTCATCTTTCCAATGGTAGAAAACTGCCGCGACCTTTCGCTCGAACTCATGTCGTTCGACGTGGCCCCGCAGCAGGATCTCTACACCAAGCAGGGCGTCGCCGTCACGGTCGAGGCCGTCGCTCAAATCAAGGTGAAGTCCGACAAAGAATCCATCCTCACCGCGGCCGAGCAGTTCCTCACCAAGACCGATCAGGAGCGCGAAAGCCTGATCCGACTGGTCATGGAAGGCCATCTGCGCGGCATCATCGGCCAGCTCACCGTGGAAGAAATCGTCAAGCAGCCCGAAATGGTAGGCGATCGCATGCGCGGCACCTGCGCCGACGACATGAACAAGATGGGCCTCGAAGTCATTTCCTTCACCATCAAAGAGGTCCGCGACAAGAACGAATACATCACCAACATGGGCAAGCCCGACGTCGCCCGCATCAAGCGCGATGCCGACGTCGCCACCGCCGAAGCCGAGCGCGATACGGCCATCAAGCGCGCCCAGGCGACTCGCGAAGCGGCGATTGCGAAAGCGCAAGCCGATCAGGAGCGCGTGCTCGCGGAAACGCTCTCCCAGGCCAAGCAGGCCGAATCGCAGCGCGACCTCGAGGTCAAGAAAGCGCAGTACCTCGAAGTAACGAAGAAGCAGCAGGCGCAAGCTGACAAGGCGTATGACATTCAAACCAACGTCATGCAGCAGCAAGTTATCACTGAAAGCGTGAGGGTGCAGCAAGTCGAAAAAGAAGGACAGGTCAAAGTCCAGGACGCCGAAATCAGCCGCCGCGAGAAAGAACTCATCGCGACGGTATTGAAAGGCGCCGAGATCGAGCGCCAGCGCATCGAAATGCTGGCCGCCGCCGAGAAACAACGCCTGATTGCGGAAGCCGAAGGCCACGCGTCGGCGATTCGCGCCCAGGGAGAAGCCGAGGCCGAAATCATCTTCAAGAAAGGTGAAGCCGAAGCCAAAGCCATGAACGTAAAAGCCGCGGCTTATCAGGAATACAACCAGGCCGCGGTCGTCGACAAACTGATCACGGGATTGCCGGAGATCGTGAAAGCCCTGGCCGCGCCGCTCGCCAACGTGGACAAGATCACCATCGTCTCCACCGGCAACGGCGAGACCGCGGGCATGAGCAAGATCACCGGCGACATGGCCAAGATGGCGGCGCAGATCCCCGCCCTGTTTGAGACGCTCTCCGGAATGCCGCTGAGCGACCTGTTCGCGAAGGTGCGGTTGATCGGGGATACGCCGCCGAAGGGGAAAGATACCGAGCCGCAAACGAAATCCGAGCCGCAAACGAAATCCGAACCGCAAACGAAATCCGAGCCGCGAACGTAAGAGAGCGGTTCTTACCGAACAAAGGAGATTTATTATGGCGCTCTTAGAGAGAGTTTCAACATTGGTCCGGGCCAATCTCAACGACCTTGTCGACAAGGCCGAAGATCCGGAAAAGATGATCAAACAGGTGATTCTGGATATGCAGAATCAACTGCTCCAGGTCAAAACCCAGGTGGCTATTTCCATCGCCGATCAACACGTCCTTGGGAAACGCAGGCAGGAAAACGAGGAGAACGAGAAACAATGGCGCCGGCGCGCGGAACTGGCAGTCGATAAGGGCGACGACGGTCTGGCGCGGGCCGCACTCGAACGCGCCATGAGTTACCAGGCCACCACCGCCAGCTTCCAGCAACAAGTGGACGACCAGAAAACCCAGGTGGAGAACCTCAAGTCCGCGCTGATGAAGCTCCAGCAGAAACTGGCGGAGGCCGAATCGAAAAGTGACGTGATGATCGCCCAACACCGCCGCGCGCGCGCGCTCGGCAAGGCTACCGANNCACAGCGAAGCCACCGCGCAGGCCCGCTCCGAACTGCTTTCGAACGACGTCGAAGACCGCTTCGCGTCGCTCGAAAAACAGGTCGAGATCGACCGCCTGCTCGAAGAGCTGAAATCGAAAAGGAAGGAAGGGTAGCGCAAGGCTGCGATGTGGGGCAGGTTGGCCGTCAGGCAACCTGCGTGCCAAGCTGCCCCACAGATCTCTTCGCTGGTCGTTTAATGCCATGACTCACAAAGCCAAAATCGATTGGTGGATCGCGGCCGCCCTCGCTTTGGGCGTTTTCGCGCCGCTCGCCGGAGGCGAACTTTGGATTACCATCCCGCTCTTTCTGGCGGTGGGAATCTGCGGCTACCCGCAGTATTACCAAACCGCGGAGGAAGGCCTGGTCATCCGCGCGGGTCTGCTCCGGCGGGTGATCCCCTATAACGCCATCACGTTCGTCGGCCCAGGCGATGAGGGCAGCCTCTTGGTCCGCTACGGGACCAATGCCGGTGTCCGCATCTCTCCGGCCAACTCCCGAGCGTTCCTCGAAGACATGGCAACCCGCGCCACCCATCTCACCGGTGAGGCCGGCCTGCCGCCCGGCCGGTATTACACAACTCTTACACCCCGTCGCCCGGATGCCTGCTAATTTCGGAGTGTAGCCCCCTTCGGACCAAACCAATGACTCCTAGCGCCGCCGCTTTCCCCGAAAGTCCCCGAACGAACTGGTTCACCGCCATCGTTCTGGTCATTTTGCACCTGGGGGCCATCGCGGCCCTTTTCATGTTCAGTTGGCGCAATCTGGCCGTCGCGGTCTTCCTCTATTGGATAGCGACCGGCCTCGGCATCAGCCTGGGCTACCATCGCCTTCACACCCACCGCTCCTACAAGGTTCCCCTGTTCCTCGAGTACTTCTTCGCCATCTGCGGAGCGGCAACCTTAGAGGGCGGGCCTATTTTTTGGGTGGCCACGCACCGGCTCCATCACCAGAAGTCGGACCACCCCGGCGATCCGCATTCCCCGCGCGAGGGCGCCTGGTGGTCTCACGCCGGCTGGATTCTCCAAGGCGAAGCCGGCCACAACCGGACCAGTAAGATGGCCAAGTACGCTCCCGACCTGGCCAAGCATCGCTTCTATGTCTGGCTCGACCGCTATCACTGGGTTCCGAGCGTGGTTCTAGGCTTGGCATTACTCGCCATCGGCGGCCTGCCTTTGTTCCTGTGGGGCGGCTGTCTCCGCATCGTGTTTGGGTTGCACGCCACCTGGCTGGTCAATTCCGCCACTCACATGTGGGGTTCCCGCCGTTTCCCGACCACCGACGACTCCCGCAACAACTGGTGGGTCGCGCTCATCACCTTCGGCGAGGGCTGGCATAACAACCACCACGCCCACCCCGCTTCGGCGCGTCACGGCTTGGCATGGTACGAGTTCGACCTCTCCTGGATCGAGATCAGTCTGCTGAGGTTCTTCGGCGTCGCGAAGTCCATTCGCACCGCTTCCGTCCACGCCAGGCTGCAAGACCGCGAAGCCGCGTAGGGGCCGGGCATGCCCGGCCCGCGTAGTTAGACCACACCGCCGTCGCGCTAGCCCTTTCGAGCCACCTAGCAAGGCGGCGCGTCAATCGGATATCATAAAGGGATTAGGGGCCCTTTACTCTCCGGTTTGTAAATCATGTGGATTGTCCGACTAGCGATACGCCAGCCTTATACGTTCGTGGTGGTGGCGCTCCTGATTGCAATTCTGGGAGTCACCGCGATCGTGACCATGCCGGTCGATATCTTTCCTTATATCGACATACCGGTGGTCAGCGTCGTGTGGTCGTACACCGGGCTGTCGCCGGAGGAGATGGAGAAGCGGATCGTCACTACGTTCGAACGGTCCATGACCACCACGGTCAACGACATCGAACACATCGAATCGCAATCCTACAGCGGCGTTGCCGTGGTGCGGGTCTATTTCCAGCCCAACGCCAACGTGGCTGTGGCGCTCTCCCAGGTGACGGCCATCTCGCAGACGCTGCTGCGCATCTTCCCGCCGGGAACTTTTCCGCCCAACGTGCTCAAGTTCGATGCGTCGTCCGTCCCCATCCTCCAACTCGGATTGTCCAGCAAGACGCTGAGCGAACAGGAGCTTTTCGATCTCGGCCAAAACTTCATCCGCACCCAACTGGCCACCATCCAGGGCGCGGCGGTGCCGTTGCCTTATGGCGGCAAGTACCGGGAGGTGATGGTAGACCTCAATCCCGAAGAGCTCTACGCCAAGCAGCTCTCGCCGGCCGACGTATCGAACGCCCTGGGGCTTCAGAACCTTATCTACCCCGCCGGAGACGCCAAGATCGGCGACAAGGATTACCAAGTCAAGCTGAACAGCAGCCCAGTGGTTCTGAACGATCTGAACTCCCTGCCGGTGAGGGTGGTGAACGGGGCCACCGTCTACATGCGCGACATCGGCCAGGTCCGGGACGGTTACGCGGTACAGACCTGCATCGTGCGCACCAACGGCACGCGCGGCGCGCTGGTGACCGTGATGCGCAACGGCAAGGCTTCCACCCTGGCGGTGGTGAACGACGTGAAGGCGGCGCTGCCGAAAATCCTGGCCGGGCTGACCTCCGAGTTGAATGTGCGCCAGTTCTTCGATCAATCGTTGTTCGTTCGCGCGGCCATCAACGGGGTGGTGCGGGAAGCGGTCATGGCGGCTTTTCTTACGGGCCTCATGATCCTGCTGTTCCTGGGGAGCTGGCGAAGCACCCTGATCGTCTGCGTCTCGATTCCGCTCTCGATTCTTTGCTCGCTGGCGGTCCTGAACCTCCTCGGGGACACCATCAATGTGATGACGCTGGGCGGCATGGCTCTGGCGGTGGGAATCCTGGTGGACGACGCCACGGTGGCCATTGAGAACATCCATCGCAACATGGCTATGCGCAAGCCGTTGGTGCGCGCGGTGCTCGATGGCGCGCAACAGATCGCCGCGCCGGCCTTCGTAGCCACGCTTTCCATCTGCATCGTGTTCGTCCCGGTGCTGCTGCTAACCGGCGCCGCGAAGTTCCTGTTCACGCCCATGGCGCTGGCGGTGGTCTTCGCGATGATGGCCTCCTATTTTCTGTCGCGGACCCTGGTGGTCACCATGGCGCACCACATGCTCCACGCGGAAATGAAACATCACGCCGCGGCCGCCGACGTCCGCATCGGGCCTTTCCGCCATATCCACCTGGCGTTCGAACGCGCCTTCGAGCGGATGCGGTCCTCCTACGCGACGCTTCTGCACTGGGCGTTGGACCACCCGGTCCCGATTCTGACGGGATTCGCGATTTTCGTGGCCGGCTCGCTGTGGCTCGCGCCCCTGATCGGCCGCGATTTCTTCCCCACGGTGGATTCGGGACAGATGCGCCTGCACGCGCGCGCGCCCTCGGGAACCCGCCTGGAAGAGACCGAGGTTTACTTCGCCGCGATCGAGAACGAAATCCGGCAGACCATTCCGGAGCGCGAAATCGACACGATCATCGACAACATCGGGATTCCCTTCGGCAGCACCAACCTGGCGTTTGGCGACGCCACGACGATCGGCTCCTCCGATGGCGACATCCTGATTGCGCTGAAGCAGGAACACGGCTCGACGGCGGTCTACACGGACAGCCTGCGCAAACGGTTGCACGAGCGATTCCCGGATGTGGTGTTTTTCTTCGAGCCCGCCAACATTACCAACCAGATTCTGAATTTCGGCTTGCCGGCCCCCATCGACGTCCAGGTGGTGGGGCGCAACCAGACGGCCAACTACGAAGTCACCCGCCGGCTGGCGGAGCGGATCTCACACATTCCCGGCGCCGCCGACGTGCATATCCACCAGGTGGTCGATTGGCCCGAGATCCGCGTGGACGTGGACCGCAGCAAGGCCGGGCAGTTAGGGCTGACGCAGCGCGACGTCTCGAGCAGCCTGCTGATTTCGCTGGCCTCCAGCGGCCAGGTGGCGCCCACCCAGTGGCTGGACTGGACTACCGGCGTGAACTACTCCATCGCCGTGCAAACGCCCCAATATCGTATGGATTCGCTGGCGGCGCTGATGGGCACGCCGGTCGGCGCGCCGTTCGCCAACGTTGCGGCAAGCACGCCCACTTCGCTGGCCGGCATCGCGAATGCGGGCGTTTCGTCGGTGGGCGCGGGCCCTAGCCAGACTTCCGCGGCCTACGGCAACCCGGGCGCGGCGGGGGGCGGCCCGCAATTGCTCAGCAATCTGGCGGGAACTTCGCGCGGCGTGGCCCCGGAAATTGTGAACCATTTCAACGTGACGCCGGTGTACGACGTTTATGCCAACGTAGACCGCAGCGACCTGGGCAGCGTCGGAAGCGCGGTGGAAAAGATCGTCGCGGAGACCGAGCACAGTCTGCCCCGCGGCAGCTCCATCGAGGTTCGCGGCCAGGTGCGGACGATGCAATCGTCCTTTCAGCGCCTCGGGCTGGGGATGATCTTCGCGGTGGTCCTGGTCTACCTGCTGATGGCTGTCAATTTCCAGTCCTGGCTGGACCCGTTCATCATCCTGATGGCGCTGCCGGGGGCTATCGCCGGAATCCTGTGGATTCTTTTCATTACTCAAACCACCTTCAGCGTGCCGTCTCTAATGGGATCCATCATGTGCATCGGGGTGGCTACCGCTAATAGCATCCTGGTGGTGGTCTTCGCCAACGACCAGCGGTTGGAGGGCATGGACGCGCGGGAGGCGGCGCTGGCGGCGGGGCACACGCGCATACGCCCGGTGCTGATGACCGCTGCCGCCATGGTCATCGGCATGACGCCGATGGCGCTGGGCATGGGCGAAGGCGGAGAACAGAACGCGCCGCTCGGCCGCGCCGTGATCGGAGGATTGGTTCTGGCCACCATTACCACGCTTTTCATCGTACCGATCGTGTATAGCCTGCTTCGCAAGAAGGCGCCGGTGGACTACGAGCAAAAAATAGTCGAGGAGGAAGCCGGCTACATGTCTGGCGAAGGTTTGAGATGAACCAGATTAATACCACCGAGGACAGCTTGCGCGCGGAGATCGAAGCGCTGAAGCGCCAGATGGCGGAACAGAGCAAAGTGTTGGCCGCGCACGAGCGCCGGGCCTCGCGTCCTTCGACCGGAGCGCTGGTCTTTCTGGCGCTGCTGCTGGCGGCGCTGATTGCCGGCGGGTTTTTCGCGGGCTACCTGCCGCGTCACCGGCGCGTGGAGGCGCTGGCCGCCGAGTCGCAGGCCACTTCCGAGAGCCTGCCCGTGGTCACCGTGGTGAAGGTCGCGCGCTCCGCGGCCAGAAGCGAATTGGTCTTGCCGGGAAACATCCAGGCGTTGACCGAGGCGCCGGTGTTGGCGCGCGCCAGCGGCTACCTCAAACAGCGCAACGTGGATATCGGCGACCGCGTGACCGAAGGGCAGGTGCTGGCCCTGATCGAGGCTCCGGAATTGGAGCGGCAAATCCAGCAGGCTCAGTCCGCGCTGGACCAGGCCAACAGCGCCGCGCAACAGGCCGAAGCGGCCCTCAAGCAGGGCCAGACCAATGAAGAACTGGCGCGCGTGACCGCCGAACGGTGGCGGAACCTGGTCGGCAAGGGGGCCGTGTCGCGCCAGGAGAACGACGTTTACCAGGCGCAGTGGGTCGCCCAGCAAGCCAACGTGGAAGCGCTGGGGAAGGCCATTGCGGCCGCCCGGAGCAATGCGGGCGCGGCCCAGGCGAATCTCGAACGGCTTAACACTCTGAAGGACTACCTGACGGTGCGCGCTCCGTTCGCCGGCGTGATCACGCTGCGCAACGTGGATGTGGGCGCGCTGATCACCGAAGGCGGCACGCTGTTGTTCCGGGTGGCGCAAGCCGGGCGTCTGCGAACCTATGTGAACGTGCCGCAGTCGGATGCGGCTTCGGTGCGTCTGGGGCAGCAGGCCACCATCACGGTGGCCGATCTTCCGGGCCTCAAGTTTCCCGGGACGGTCACGCGGACTTCGAATTCGCTCGACCCTGCCACTCGAACTCTGCTGACGGAGGTCCAGTTAGTGAATCCCGACGCGCGGCTGGCGCCGGGCATGTACGCCCAGGTAGACCTTTCGGTGGTGCGAAGCCAGCCTTCGCTCACCATCAAGGGCGATACGCTGGTGGTTCGCGCCGATGGACCGCAAGTGGCCGTGGTGGATGCGGGCGGCAAGGTGCACTATGCGCGCATTCAACTGGGCCGCGATTTTGGCGACCATCTCGAAGTGCTCGAGGGGCTGGAGGAAGGCCAGCAGGTGGTGGTGAATCCCAGCGACCTGGTTCGCGAGGGCGCCAGGGTCAAGCCGGTGTTTATCGAGAATACGGCCGCGGGAAGCAAGAAGTAAGATCCGCGTAACTCCTTTTTTTGCGATGACTAAGTCAGGAATCCGCTTTTTCATGGCCGCTTGGCTGTGCGCTGTCACGGCGCTGGCGCAGAACACCGCCGGGCCGCCCGTCTCGTTCCAGAATTCGGCCCGCCTGCACGATCTGATGCGCGCCGGGAACCTGTACCTTTCACTGCAGGACGCGCTGGCCCTGGCGATCGAGAATAACCTGGATATCGAACTCCAGCGGTACGGCATTCCCGCCGGCGACGCCGAGTTGCTACGCACCCAGGGCGGCGGCGTCGCGCGCGGCTTGGATTTCACGCTGTTCGAAGTCCCCGCCGGCGTGGGCGGCCCGCTCAGCCCGGTGGTGACCGCCGCGGCGTCCTCCGGACTGGCGACCGCGGGCAGCACGGTAAGTTCCAACGCGCTCGAATTGGGCGCGCTGAATGAGCCGCAGACCAATCTTTCGCTGTCCGGCGCCACGCCGCAGTCCGCCGGCACGGCGGTCCCCATATACGACCCCGCCATTGTGGGCCAATTGAACTGGACGCACCAGACCACGCAGGAGCTGAGCGTGGCGACGGAGGGCGTACCCGCGCTGTTGACCAATACCACACTGGCGAATGCCGGAATCGAGCAGGGATTCGCGACCGGCGCTCAAGCCAGCCTTAGCTTCGACAACAGCCGCCAGTCGCTCAATGCCCTGACTTCTCAATACGGCGCGTACGCCGGGTCCACCCTGGGGTTGAACGTGACGCAGCCGCTGCTGCGCGGATTCGGCGCCAGCCTCAACCGGCGCTACATACGCATCGCGGGCAACGAGCGGAGGATCGCCAGCCTGCTTTTCCGGCAGCAGCTCATCGCCACGGTTTACGGCGTGATCCGGCTTTACACCGATTTCGTGGCGCTCTCGGAGGACGAAAAAGTCAAGCGGGAGTCGCTCGAACTGGCCGAAAAGCTGTACTCCGACGTGAAGGCCCAGGTGGACGAGGGCACCCTGGCGCCGGTGGAGCTGACGCGCGCCAACGCGCAGGTCTTCTCCACGAAGCAGGACCTGATCAATGCGACGGGCCTGCGGGAGGAGGAGGAGGCCATCCTCAAGAACGTGCTGACGCGGACCGGCAACGAGGACCCGCAACTGCGCGCCGCGCAAGTGATCGCCACGGACCCGCTGGCCATTCCGGCGGCGGAGGAAGTGCGGCCGATCCAAGACCTGATTCGGGACGCCCTGGCGAACCGGCCGGACCTGGGCCAGGGACGGCTGCAGATCGAGAACCTGCAGACCGGCCTCGCGGGATCGAAGAACGCCACGCTGCCGGAGTTGGATTTGGTGGGCGTCATCGAGAACAACGGCCTCGCCGGCGCGGTGAACTCTTTGACGACGGTTCCAGGGGCGGCGGCGTACGTGGGCGGTTACGGCTCCGCGCTGGAGCAGGTTTTTGCGCGCAACAATCCGACCTACGGCGTGGGCGTGCAGTTGACCCTGCCGGTGCATAACCGGATCGCCGAAGCGGATCTGGCGCGCGACGAGCTGCAGGTGAAGCAATCCGAGGTCCGGCTGCGGCAACTGGAGAACCAGGCGCGGCTCGAAGTGGAAGACGCGCTGATCGCCATGCGGCGCGCCCGTTCTTCCTATGAGGCCGCTACCGAGGCGCGCAAGTTGCAGGAGGAATCCCTGGCGGCCGAGCAAGCCAAGTTCGAAGTGNNCCACCGCGTTCTTCGTGATCCAATATGAGAGCTTGCTGGCGCAGGCGCGCTCGACGGAAGTGGCGGCGGAGAGCTCCTACGTGAAGGCGCGGGCGGCGCTATCGCGGGCCACGGGGAGCATTCTGGACGATAACCGGATTTCAGTGGCGGCGGCGGAGAAGGGCAGCAAGTAGCTGGAGCGGGCCCGTGGGATCAGCGGTAAGCCTCGCTCCGATTTCGGACGCCTGTTTGAATGGCGGCCGGAACTGCGGCTCACGCAGCCGGCGAACCCGATGCCGGATTGCGAGGCCTCAGCTTGTTGCGTTCGTAAGCCAGTTGCCTTTCGAACTAGTTTGCGCTCCCCGGTAAGCGCTGCGGCGTCAGGGAGGAGCTATGGCATCACTTCATTTCACAAGGCAGGCTTGGCAAGCAGCTTCTGACGTTCTCTCGCGGCACGCATCGAGGAGCTGAGCCATACTCACCTGCTTCTTGGCTTCCTGAAGGGCTTTGCACAATGCGGTTTGCTGAGGGTTCTCGACAGGCGGCTCATGAAATACAACCTGCTTCCGCCTGACAGCGTGAATGCTCGGCCCGTCTTCGTCATTGCGCAACTCGACGGCGCTACCACCCGAAAAGAGCTGCAGCGCACTTGTCCCCGAGCCGTCCGGGCCGGCAATGAACGTCGCGACCTGCGACTTTCGCGTATCGAGCGTTAGCGCTACATTGCCGGATGGCTCAAAGGTGACGTACCCGCTTCGTTCTACGCCAGTTCCGTCATAGAGGACGATTCCAGCGGCCCGTTGTCCCCGCGGCTTTGTTATCCCGTTGATGACTGCGTCGGGCAGATTACCGCCCAGCCGGATACGAACCCTACCATTGCTGTCGACAATGGCCAGTTCGGATAGCGTCAAACTCTTCGTGTCAGCCTTCTCCTGGGCTCTGACGGCCAATCCGGGCTGAAGAATTGCAGACACGGCAAGGGCGCATAGCCCAAGGGCGTTTGTGGTCAGCAGTAGTCGCTGCCGGCGTTCCAAGGCCGCAATGCGCGCAACGGTAGTGTCGTCCATGGTGTCGGACTCCTTTGGGAGGGTGGTACGCTCGCGTCACCGCACTTGTTCCCACGAAATTCGAGGGCGGGCCTCCGATTAGTCCAGGCGGGTAGTTTGGTCGCGGGTAGTCGCGATGGGTAGAGGAAATTGGGGCGTGCCCCGTTTCGCTACCCACCTCGCCGCCCGGCAGCGGATTGACAACAGGGCAGCGGGAATCCGAGGTGCGACGGTGAGATACTGAAAGGCGTGCCAACCATACTGGTGGTGGGGCCATACCGCATCTATTTTTACAGCCATGAGCCAAACGAACCGCCCCATGTGCATGTGGATCGCGACGATCAATCGGCGAAGTTCTGGCTGGACCCGGTTGCGTTGGTCAGAAATCTTGGCTTCGGTCCGGTGGAGCTTCGACGAGTCCACCGGCTAGTGGCGGAGAATCGCACTTTCTTGTTGGAGAAATGGAATGAACGCTTCCCATCTTAATTCCGGCGAACGGGTACGCGACGTACACGTCACTGAAGACACACTGGCGGTGGACCTCGCAGACGGGCGCACAATCATCGTGCCCCTGACTTGGTATCCCCGGCTATTGAACGCTACCATGGAACAGCGATCACGCTGGAAAGTAAGCGGAGCTGGCTATGGGATTCACTGGCCGGAGATTGATGAAGACCTGAGCACGGAAGGCTTACTCCGTGGCGCGCCTGCCGCCGCAGAACCCGCTCGTCTTGGCCATTAGGCGGGTCACGATTTTCGGGCAGGCGGTCCAGATAGGCGTGAGCCTGCTGCCGTTCCCGCGCGAGATCGGAATCCATGGCTGTTCCTTCCATACCCACTATGACTTAACAGCCGCAAACAAACGCAGACGACAAACGGCGATCGTCTGCGCCACCAAGCAACGTGTTACGATGCAGAAGGATGGCGCCTCGCAAGGGCCGGCTTATCCTTTTCCTTAAGTTCCTTTAGTCAACCATCATAAATTAATGAATTTACGCTCTCTTTTCAGCCTCTTTTCCTCGGATCTCGCCATCGACCTGGGCACGGCCAATACGCTGGTATTTGCCAAGGGGAAGGGGATTGTCGTCAACGAACCTTCCATTGTCGCGATCAACAAGAACACCGGTGAAGTGGAAGCCGTCGGCAAGGAAGCCAAGGAGATGCTGGGGCGCACGCCCGGCAACATCGTGGCGATCAAGCCGATGAAAGACGGGGTGATCGCGGATTTCAAAGTGACCGAGCGCATGCTGAATTACTTCATTCAGAAGGCGCACGGACGCAAGATGCTGGTGCATCCGAGGATTGTCATCGGGGTGCCGAGCGAAATCACGCAGGTGGAAAAGCGCGCGGTCATGGACTCGGCGTACCGCGCCAAGGCCAGCGAGGTGCACCTGGTGGAGCAAGCCATGGTAGCGGCCATCGGCGCCGGCCTGCCCATCACAGAACCCTCCGGCAACATGGTGGTGGATATCGGCGGGGGCACCACGGACGTGGCGGTGATCTCGCTATCGGGCATTGTGTATTCGCGGTCGGTGCGCGTGGCCGGCAACGAGATGGACGACGCCGTGATGCAGTATCTGAAGCGCAAGCACAACCTGCTGATCGGCGAGCGGACGGCGGAAGCCATCAAGATCGAAGTGGGTTCGGCGTTCCCGCTGGATAAGCCTATTTCGATGGAGGTCAGGGGTCGCAACCTGATCGAAGGGGTGCCGCGGACGGTCACGGTACACGACGAGGAGATCCGCGAAGCCTTGGCCGAGTGCGTGGCCACCATCATCAATGCCATACGGGTGGCGCTGGAACGGACGCCGCCGGAACTGAGCGCCGACATCAGCGACCGCGGCATCGTGCTCACGGGAGGCGGGGCGCTGCTGAAGAACCTCGATAAGCGCATTCGCGAGGAGACCGGGCTGCCGGTCTCGATCGCCGACGATCCGCTCGCCTCGGTGGTGCTGGGAACGGGCCGCATGCTGAGCGATTTCAAGCTGCTCCGCAAGATTTCGATAGACTAGGACTGAAGGCGCGGACGATCGCCGTTGGCCGTTCGCGTTTGATTTGGCGAGTTGGCAGGCGAAAGCGCCTGCCCCACGGGCATGGAGTCGTTCCTCAACCGGTACCGGAGCATCACCATCCTGCTGCTGGTGGTCTTTGCGCAACTGGTTCTGCTGGCAGTGCAGGTGAAGAACGACCAGGATGTGCGCATGATCCGGGTGTGGACCGTGACGGCGGTTACGCCGGCGGCGCGCCTGATCGAGGGGTTCCGCGGCGGGGGCGCCGGGTTCTTGCGCCGCTACGTCCTGCTGCACGACGCGGATGCGGAGAACCGGCGGCTCCAGGCGGAACTCGACCGGCTCAAGGTCGAGAACATCTTTCTCAAGAACGAGCTCAGCACCGCGGATCGCGCCCAGGCGCTGCAGGTGCTGCAAGCGCACATTCCCTCGAAGACCCTGGCGGCGACCATGTTCATGGCGGGCGCCGGGTCGAACTCCAAAGTGGTTTTCGTGGACCAAGGCTCGCTGAGGGGCGTGGAGCGGGGCATGGCGGTGGTGACCGCCGATGGCATCGTGGGCAAAGTGATGGCAGCCTATCCCATGGCTTCGGAGGTGGTGCTGGTCACCGACCCCGATTTCGCGGCCGGCGTGATTTCCCAGAAGAACCAGGCGCGCGGGACGCTCAAGGGGCAGGGTACGCCCCTGTGCAAGGTGGACTACGTGCCCGCCGACGAGAAGGTGGAGCTGGGCGAGTGGTTCTACACCTCGGGCGACGACCGCATTTTCCCGCGCGGGTTTCCGGCGGGGGTGGTGAAGTCGGTGCGAAACGGCCAGCCTTATAAGGAAATCTACCTGGAACCGAGCGGGCTGCAGCGAGGACTGGAGGATGTGCTGATTCTGGTGGAAGGCGTTCACATGGAGATTCCGAGCGCGCCGCCGACCGGACAGCCGGTCTACATCGGGCCTCCGGCGCCGCCCGCGGCCGGCGCAGGGGGAGTTGCCGGGGTTGTTCAGCCGCCGCCAGCCACTGGGGCGGGGACCGCGGCAGACTCGCTGAAATCCCAGTACAAGGCCATCGGCGATGCCCAGAACCACACCTTCGGGGTCGGGGAGCCGGGATCCAAGCCGCCCGATTTCACGCGGCTGGGACAACCGCCCGCGCCCGCTAAGCCGGGACCTGCCGCGAAACCTCCGGCCACCGGGCCACAGGCGCCTACGGGACCCAAACCCGTGGAAGAGCCCGACCGATGAGCAATTCGAGTGAACGGATCCTCCTGAGCAGCGAGCGCGAAGGGCGGATTTCGCATTTTCGATTCTGGGTGATGGTGGGCGTGCCGCTGGCCGCCATTCTGTTTCAGGTATACGTGCCGCTGTTTTTTCAGTTTCTCGGTTTCCTGGAGTTGCCGCTGCTGGTGGTGGTGTACTTTGCGCTGATGCGGCGCAACCAGGTGAGCGGCCTGTTGATTGGCGCAGTTGTCGGGCTGGCGCAGGATTCGCTCTCGAAGAACCCGCTGGGAATGTTTGGGATCGTGAATACGCTGGTGGGCTACTTTGCGTCGTCGATCGGGGTCAGGCTGGACGTGGACAACACGGCCATGCGGCTGGTGCTTATATTTTTTTTCTT
Organism: Bryobacterales bacterium; assembly: GCA_003139735.1. Lineage (GTDB taxonomy): Bacteria > Acidobacteriota > Terriglobia > Bryobacterales > Bryobacteraceae > BOG-224. Next base: position 19,807 of record PLGA01000572.1, read on the forward strand.
CGTGTTCCACCAGTTTTTCTACTGGGTGCTGGCGCGCGCACTGCTGGCGCAGCAACTGGCGTTCGAGCCGCAAAAAACGCTCCTGCTCGGGGTGCTGAATGCGCTGGTGGGGGTTTCGCTCTTCTACTTCCTGGATAAGCTGCGCGAGAAGGCGTGAAGGCGGCGGGGGCGAAGGCGTTCGCGGCTGACAACCGCTCTCTTACGTTCGCGGCTCTGCTATTGGGGTTTTGCGGGCGGCGCTATTGGGGTTTTGCGGGCGGCGCGCCACGCATGGCGGCTTCCAATTGGCGAGCCCGGCCTTCCTCCCTGGCCTGCTGGTCCAACTGCCGGAACGTCAGGTAGCTCAGGCGCAGGTAATCGGCCGCACGGTATACCAGGTTATCTCGAACAAAGTGGTTGCGCGCCGTCAGCGTCGCCCGCCGGATCACGCGCACCAAGCCGGCCGGCTTGGGCATCGGTTCGTCCGTGCTGAAGTCCTCGATCGGCTGCGTGCAGCCGTTCAACACGACCACGGCCACTCGGGCGTCCGTATTCACGCCCTTCCGATAGTCCTCTCCGGTTTCCCGCACGCCCTCCGGCCTTGGCACATAAGCCACCGAATCCACGCATCCGGTGAAGACCAGGTCATGGACCACCTGATCCCGCTCGAGGTCCACGTCGCTCTGAACCTGGTGCGTGAAGCCGAACGGGTGCATGCCGAAGGTGGCGGCCACGTCGCGCGTGGCGGCGGAAGCCCACATGGGACGTCCATCCAACTCGTCGTCGCGCTTCCAGATCCGCAGATGGTCGCGCTTCTCGAATGTGTCCAGGCCTTTTTGCAGCCGGAGATCGGGCTCCCGGCCATCGAGCAGGAGCGTCCGCATGGGCGCGTCGGAGAAACCGCGGTCTTCGGCGATCGCGCGGATGACCGCCACGGTCGCCCGCATGGAATTGGCGCGTGCGCCGATCCAACCAGCCGTCGCGAAGGTCCGATCCAGATCCTCCCGCGGTCCGACGAACAGCAGGTTTACCAGGTCCATCGGCTGCCGCTGCCGCAGCGAGTACGTCCAGTAGGGCAGCGCGTCCACCACCTTCTCGACCTCCGCCGACTCCTCCGGCGAGGTCTCCCGCTCCGGCAGCGGGCACGGCGCTAAGGCTCCGAACTCCTCCGGAAACTCGACATTCAGCCGAATCGCAGCGCCGCGCCCGAACTGGATCTCCGGGTCGGGAAAATGGAACACGCTCGTTTCCAGTACAAACAGCGGAATCATGATGGCCGGATGCACGAGCGCCGCGACAAGAATCCGCTCGCCGACCCGGTTCGAGAGCGTCGCCGTAGCGCGGGTTCCGTGGATGTTTCCCTCCCGGTCCACTCGCTCCCGTGCGTTGTCGATCTCCGTCAGGCGCGCTGTCACGGGGTACTGCCGCCCATCCGGCAGCTCCAGCCGCGTGAACTCAAGTTTGAGTCCCGCACTCTCGTAAACCAGCCCCAGCCCCACTTTTCGCACCCGGCTCACCACGCCGAGCAATTCCGTCCCTTGCGGCAAGACGCTCGCTCCGCCCGCGCATAGGGAAGTGGTCACGGCCGCCGCAATCTGCATGCCCGGCTTTGCGCTGTAGGTAGAAATGGGAGTCGAGAGGCGTGCCTCAACGGCCGTGCCATGTTGCGATTCCACGGCGGCAAGGCTGCCCGAAAGACAGGCGCAGACGACGACGGCGCCGGCGCCGCGAGCGAGACGGGCGGGAAGGCCCAGGTGGTTTGCGGTCATCGATTGGCGGTGCCCCTCCGGCTAGATGGAGGGTAGTATACATGGAAAGCCCCGATTCTCCACGGCCATTTCGAGACCGACCGTGACCTTTAGGACAGTTCGCGGCAGAGGGATCGAAGGTCCGCGGTCTATTCGTAATGCAGGGCGTCGAGGGGGTTCACCCTGGCGGCGCGGCGGGCGGGCAGGTAGCCAGCCGCAAAGGCGGTCAGCGCCAGGGCCAGGGAGGCAGCCGCTACCACCACGGCATCGCGGGGCTTCACGCCATAGAGCTGGCTCTCCGCGAAGCGCGTCACCGAGAGGGCGATGGCAATGCCGGCCGCCAGCCCGATCCCGACGATCCACAGCATCTCGCGCAACACCATCGAAAGAATCCGGTCCGGTCCGGCGCCGAGCGCCATACGAATGCCGATCTCACGCGTGCGGCGGGTCACGCTATGGGCCATGACGCCGTAAAGGCCGAGCATGGCCAGCGCGGTGGCCAGAACGGCGAAGGCCGCGGCCAATTGCAGCACCAAGCGGTCGGACTGGATGCTGAGGGCGATCTGATCGTCGAGGGTGCGCAGGTTTTCGAGGGGCAGGTCGCGATCGAGCGTCGACATGACGCGCCGGATCTGGCCGAACATGCGGGCGGGCGGCAGGGCGGAGCGGACGTAGAAAGAGAGCGAGTCGATCTCCTTGTCCTGTTCCCAGGGCCGGTAGAAGAGCTTGGGCGGGTCCTGTTTCACGGCAGAGTAATGGGTGTCCTTGACGACGCCGACGATCTCGATATCGGGCGGCTTGTCGCTGTCGGAGATGCGCACGCCAATGGGATTGCGGCCACCGAGGAAGGCTTTCACGAACTGCTGGTTGACGAGGGCGACCTTGGGGCCGGCGAGATTGTCGGATTCGGTAAACTCGCGGCCGGCGATTAGGGGAATGCCCATCTTGCCGAGAAAGCCCGGACCGATCTCGTTAAAGTTGGCGTTGTAGTCGCGGTCGCGCGATGCGCCTTCGATCTTGACCGTATCGCCCCAATTGCTGCCGGCGATGAGGGGCACCGAGGCGCAGGTTACCGAGCGGACCCCCGGAATGGCGGCCAGCTCGCGTTCCATGCGCTCGAAGAGGGCGCGCGATTGCTCCGCCTTGTAAGCGTTCAACGCCGGGGAAACCGAGAAGCCGACGACGTTTTCGGTATTCATGCCAAGATCGACATGCATCAGATTGACAAGGCTCTTTAGAAACAGGCCGGTGGGAATCAGCAGGACGGCCGCGAGCGTCACTTGCGCACAGACGAGCAACTTGCGCGCGCCCGCCGCGCCGCGGGTGGAGGAAGACTGTCCGGATTCGTCCTTGAGGGTGGTGGCCAGGTTGACGCGCGCTCCGTCCCAAGCCGGGTACAACCCGAATAACAGGCCGGTGAGAACGGAGAGACCGAGGGCGAACAGCAGCACGGGCCATTCTAGCCGCGCGGTCAGGAAATAGATGGGCGTATCGCCGGCCAGAGTGGCGATGAGGGCCTTCAGCGTGATCGCTCCCAGCGCCAGACCCGCTAGGCCGCCGCAGAATGCCAGCAACAGCGCTTCGGTGAGCAGTTGGCCGATCAACTCGCCGCGGCCGGCGCCCATGGCGGAGCGGATGGCCAGTTCGCGCCGGCGCTCGGCGGACCGCGCCAGCAACAGGTTGGCGGCGTTGGCCATGGCGATGAGCAGCACCAGGGCGGTCGCGATCATGAGGATGATGAGAGGCGTGCGGGATTCGTCGCGCGTGCTGCTGTTGCCGCGCTTGCCTTCGGCAAGGGTGAGGCGCGAGTTGCGGAAGCGCTCGACGCGGCTGAGGTCGCGGGGATGATAGTCCCTGGATTGCTGCTCCACCAGGCTGGAATAGGTCCCATTGAGAGCGGCCGCGGCTTGCTGGCTCGTGACGCCTGGTTTGAGCCGCGCAATCAGGTAGATCCAATAATCGTCCCAGCGATCCGTGCCGTTCCAGTTGGGCGTAAGCAGGGGCTTGAAGGACATGGGCACATAGACGTCGAGATCCATTCCGAGCGTCGTGCCATCGAATCCGTTGGGGGCGATGCCGACGATGGCGAACGGGTGCGCGTTCACGCGGATGGTCTGGTTGAGCACGTCCGTTCGGCCGCCGAGCTTATCGCGCCAGAAGCCGTATCCCAGCACGGCCACGGCATTGCCGGCGCCCGTGCGATCATCCTCGGGAGCGATGGTGCGGCCTAATGGCGGCTGCACGCCCAGCAAGGGGAAATAGCCGCCGGAGACCACCGCGACTCTGCCGTTGACGGTCTGTTTCCCGAAGGCCAGGTTGCCGCCGAGGGCGCGGAAGCCAGCCAAGCCGGTGACGCCCTGCGCGTGCCTTTCCAACTCGCGGAACATCGGATAGCTGAAGATGTAATCCTGCTTGCCGGAATCGTCGCTGGAACTCCGGCCGTCCTTGAATTCGCCGGGAGATTTGACGAGGACCAATTCTTCGGGCTTCTGGACGGGAAGGGAGGCGAGGACAATCTGGTGCAGCAGGGAAAAGATGGCGGTATTGGCGCCGATGCCGAGACCGAGGGAGAGGATCACGACCAGGCTGAGCAGCGGCGACTTGGCCAGGGTGCGAAGGGCGTAGCGGATACGAGCCATGATGACCATCTCATTATGACGCCGGCCGGCGAGGATTCGATAGGCAAGAATGGACCAAAGGCGTCGGCAGGCGAAAGCGCCTGCCCACGCCGAGCGGCATCACAGCTTTGGAAGGGACACTGGCGCGGCGGGTGGCGTTGCGGCGCTGGGAGCGTCCCCGTCGCCGGGCTTATCGAGGTAACGGACGATGAGGGAGATGCGGCGGTTGGAGGGATCCTCGGGGTTCTTGGGGTTGCGCAGGCGCTGCCAGCATCTGTCGCGCGGGCTCGAAATCGGGTCTGGCCCGCAAAGCCGCTCTGAAATGCGCGATCGCTTCAGACTCCTTGCCCGGAACGTCGGTGAGAGCCTCTCCCCAGTCGTACTGGGCTTCGGCCAAGTTCGGATCCTCCCGCAACGCGGCCTCGAACTGCGCGATGGCGTCGGGCAGGCGTCCGGGAACGTTCGCCAGCACGATCCCCAGGTTGCAGTGCGCCAAGGCATAGTCCGGCTTATCCCGCAGGGCCGCTTGGTACTCGGCGATGGCGTCCTCGGTTCGATCCGGCATGTGCGCAAAAAGATTTCCCAAATTATAATGCGCTTCCGCGTAGTGCGGCCTGATGCGCAACGCCGCCTGGTATTCCGCCATAGCGCGGTCCGAGCCGTCGGGCGTTTTCAAGAGCGCGTCCGCCAGGCTCAGGTGGGCTTCCGCATAGTCGGGCCGGATCCGAATGGCGGCCTGGAGTTCCGCGATCCGCTCGCCAAGCCGCTCCGGCTCCCGCCCCAGGGCGTCCGCCAAGTTATAGTGATACTCTGCGCGCGAGCCGTCAAGTTCCACCGCCTTGCGAGACTCCGCAATCGCCTCCGGTAAGCGATCCGGCATTAGGGATAGCGCCAAGCCGAGGGTCGTGTGCGGCCTTGCATCGTCCGGCTTCATCCGGATTGCCGTCCGGTACTCGGCAATCGCTTCTTCAAGACCATCGGGGGTTTCCGCCAGTCCGGTCCCCAAAGCGTAGTGGGCGTTCTCCAGACCGGGCATCAGTTGGACCGCCTTCCTGTAGTCCGCGACGCCTTCCGCCAAATGGCCGGTATCCACCAGCGCCCAGCCCAGGTCGACCCATCCCTGGGCGTACTCCGGCCGTAGCGCCAACGCCCGTTTGAACAGGGCGATGGCTTCGGGCCAGTTCCCCGGCCGGCTGCCAACAAGAACTCCGAGGTTCGCTTCGGCCAGCCAGCAGTCTGGATTTCTCGCGATGGTTTCGCGGTAGAGCGTCTCTTCGTCGCGATAGATGGCGCTTTGCCGCCATGTCAGCAATCCCAAGACCGCCAGCAGCAGCGCCGCCATACAGGGAGCGAGCCGGCTGGCGTTGGCGGGGAGACGCCTTACCGCAATCGTCATGCCCGCCGCAAAGGGAATGAAGACTGCGAGCGCCGCCTGGTACTGGAAATGGTCGGCGACGTAAGAATAGATGAAGGGGTATACCTTCACAAATCCCAGAGCGGGCGCGATCCCGACGACGAAACAGAGGAACGCCGCCAGCGGCGCGCGCCCGGTGGCCGTTGACGCACGGCGCGAGTAGATCCAAAGTCCGGCCGCTGCGCCAACTACACCGGCGGGAAACAAGTATTGCCAGGCCGCGCCAGGGTCGATTGTCCAGTGTGGATAGATGAACATCAGATCGGACGGCCAGAACAGCTTCGCAAAATAGAAGCAGATCGCCCGGCCCGCGAGCAAACATCGTTGCAGGAACGTTAAATCCAGGCTGGCGCTCTCCAGGGCGATGATATACGTTCGTTCCACCCATGCCGTCAGAAAGCCCGATGCCGCGCCCACGCCCAACCACGGCAACAATGGCAAAACGTCGCGGTTCCAGCGGACTGCGCGCCCTTTCTCCCACCACAGGACGACCAGGAGCGCGGCGGGCAGCGTCGCGGTGACCGACTTGCTCAGCAACGCCATCACAAACAGCGCCAAAGCGACCACGTAGAGGGAGCGGCGGCGTTCCCGATCAAAACGCAGATAGAACAGGGCGGAACTCAGATAGAAGACCGTAGACAGCGTGTTCTTCTGTTCGGAGATCCAGGCGACCGATTCGGTGCAAACGGGGTGCAACGCGAAGATGGCGGCGGCAAACCAGGCCCCTGGCAGCGAAAGACGCCGCATGATGGCTACCACCAGAAATGCCGACAGCGCGTGGAAGGTAAGATTCGTCAGGTGATAGCCGAGCACGGCGTCGCCCCAAAGCCTGTGCTCGACCCAGAACGCGCTGTGGAGCAGGGGGTAATACTGCTGGGTCGCTCCCAGTTGGAACCAGATGCGAAAGAGGCCGTGAAGAGACCGCATCGCCGGACTGGTCACGTGAGCGCTGTCGTCCCACAGCAGCCCGCCATTCAGGGCCGGAAGGTAAACGGCCGNNGGGATCCCGGACTTCGGCCATCGCCGGCGAGGTTCCCGCGACCGCCGAGGCCGCGAGTTTGGCTGCGTCCCCCGCCTTTGGAGTGCTTCGCCACAGGAACAGCTTAGCTTAGTTTTCCGCGAGCCCAGCGCGCCTGCACGGCGCGGGGCCGCTGATGATATTCTGGAGACTTGATCCGATCAATTTTGTCTCGCTTGGCGCTCCTGCTGGCCGCGGCATCTATCGCGGCGGCCCAGCCTTCCGTCCTGCTGGACTCCATGTCCCAGGAATTGACCCGTAACTTCGGCGTTCTCAAGCAGAAAGCCGATCCGCCACCGTACTTCATGAGCTATGAGGTTACCGATCAGGAGTTCCGTTCGGTTTCCGGGGAGCTGGGGAGCGTAACCCCGGCCACCGGAGGGAAGACACGCGTGCTCGATGTCTCGGTACGGGTGGGCACTCCGCAGATGGACAACTACCATCGGGTGAATGGCCAAGCGGGCCGGGTGACCTCGGGCGCGGCCATCACGTACGAGGATAACGCCAACTCCATCAAGCGCCGCTTGTGGCTGGAGACGGATCGCGCTTACCGCACGGCCGCGCAGCGGCTCATCCAGATCAAGACCAATTCGCAGGTGCGAGTGGCCGCGGCGGACACCTCGGGCGATTTCTCCCAGGAGGAGCCGAACACTCATGTGCAGGCGCAGGCCAAGCTGAAGTTCGACGACGCCGCCTGGACGGAGCGCGTCCGCAAGCTTTCGGCGCGATTCCAAAACTTCCCCAGCGTGCTGACCTCGCGCGTTTCCGCGTCTTGTGAAATCAACACACGCTACATTGTGGATACGGAGGGAGCGCGCATCGAGGACGGGCGCGGCTTCGCACGGGTCGTGATTTCCGCCGCGTCCAAGGCCGAAGACGGCACGGACCTGGAAACTTTCGACACCTTCGAGGCGGTGGATTGCTCCGGGCTGCCGAAGGACGATGCGCTGCTCGCCTCCATCGACCACGTCGCGGGCGACCTGACGGCGCTAATGCACGCCCCGGAGGCCGAGCCTTTTGTGGGACCCGCGATTTTCTCCGGGCGCGCGGCAGGCGTGTTCTTCCATGAGATCTTCGGACATCGAGTGGAGGGCCATCGCCAGAAGGACGAAAGCGAAGGACAGACGTTTACGAAGAGCATCGGAACGGCGGTGCTGCCCGATTTCCTGTCGGTGGTGATGGATCCGACGCGCCGCAAGGTGGATGGCGTCGATCTGAACGGCTGGTACGATTACGACGACGAAGGCGTCAAGGCGCGTCCCGTGACGGTGGTGGATAAGGGAGTGCTGAAGACGTTCCTGATGTCGCGCTCGCCGATACAGGGCATCGACCACTCGAACAGCCACGGCCGCAGGCAACCCGGATTCGAGGTGGTGTCGCGCCAGTCCAACCTCATCGTCGAATCCTCCAACGGGGTGCCGGACGCGAAGCTGCGCCAGATGCTCCTCGACGAGGTGAAAAAGCAGGGCAAACCCTACGGGCTGTATTTCGAGGACATCACCAGCGGGTTCACTACCACCGGGCGATCCGGGCCGCAGGCCTTTTCGGTGATTCCCGTGATCGTCTACCGCGTCTATCCCGACGGCCGGCCGGACGAACTGGTGCGCGGGGCCGACATCGTAGGCACGCCGCTCACCAGTTTCGCAAAAATTCTGGCGACCTCCGACAAGAGCGAGGTCTTTAACG
>PLGA01000437.1 GCA_003139735.1 Bryobacterales bacterium
CGCCGCTTTGGCCTTCCTCAGCGCCGCCCACCGCTTCTTCGTCGCAGCGATAATCCGCGCGCGCCCCTCGGGACTCAGGCGGCGCTTCTTCCTGGCGGCCCTGGCGGCGCTGGCGGCGCCGCCGCCTTGGTTTCCGCACAGCCGCCCACCGCTTCCGCAGCGCGGCGGCCATGCGCCGGCGCGCGGCGGGGCTCACTGGGCGCTTGGGAGCGGCGGTGGCCGCGGCAGGAGCCGACGGGATGTGTTCAGCGGACCGAAGCCGACTTCTTAGGAGTTACCGTCGGGAACTGCTTCTCCGCGCCGCAGACGCCACGGTCAGGCAGCCAAAGCCTGCGGATCAACCGTGTCTTGTGCGAGAACAAGTTCGCACACATTGCGCTATTCTATTGTTCATGCTGCTCCAGCTTTTTGCAGATTGCTTCCCGGGTTGAGACTGAAGTGAGCTTCTAGATTCAGTGCGCGAAGGGATGAAATGGGGATGCGTCGCTGGATTGTTCGCGGCCACGCGTGGGTGCGGGTCTCCTGGTTGTCAAACGCCACTCTGCTGTATTTTGCAGTTGCGCTGGCCATGCCGCCGAGTGCAAGGGCGCAGGATATCAACGAAGTCATTTCCCGCAATCTTCGCGACCTCAAGAGCAGGAGCGCCGATGTGCGTGTCCAGGCTGCCGTGACCTTGGGTAACAACTCTTCGCCAGGATCTCCGGTCTACGACCGTGAGCAAACGCGGAGGGCAGTCCCCGCCCTAATGGAAGCGCTGAAGGACACCGACGCATCCGTGCGCGCCGAAGCCGCTTTCGCCCTCGGGAACATTCCAGGAGACATGCGACTAGCCGTTCCTGCCCTGATCGAAGCACTTCAAGACAGTGAACAACCAGTTCGCGAAGAAGCTACCCAATCTCTTGGGAGAATTGCCCAGAGCCCTGAACTGGCTGTCCCTGCCCTGGTGGGCGAGTTGAAGCGTAACGACACTCGACGTTATGCCATGGATGCTTTGATCAAGTTCGGTCCCGCTGCAAAACCGGGGGCGCCCGCTTTGATTGTCTTGCTTAAAGAAAAAGACCCGTATCTTCCCTGGTACGTCGCCCAGGTGCTTGGCGCAATCGGTCCGGAGGCTCAGGACGCTGAGCCGGCCCTGCTTGATATGCTGCGAGGAACCGACGACCAGGACCGTCTTGAGGCCGCCGAAGCCCTTGGAAAAATTGGGCGCGACCAGGCAGAAGCCGTCGCGGTAACGACTCCTCTACTCGCAGCAGGGGACACTCACGATCGCACGCGGGCCGCCGCAGTCCTGGGAGATCTCGGCTTGGCAGCCGGACCAAGCGTTCCTGCTCTCACCAAAGCCCTGAGCGACGAAGATGAGGATGTGAGGCGGATTGCGGCGGCCACGCTCTCCAAGATTGCTGCGGCGCTTCGCGAAGGTCGTCGAACAGAGGCGATAGAACCCCTGCAGCAGGCAGTGGCGGCTATGGAGCGGAGCCCGGATCGACGGCTCAAAGCAAAAGCTCCCGATTGTGTCGACGCGATAACCGCACTTCAGAATATTCGCCGCCGTGACATGAAATGGCAGCTCCTGAGACCTGTCCGCGAAAGCCCCCGCTTGACCTTCGCAGTCGGTGGATATCTTGCCTTGGCATTCTTGTGGACTTGCCTGCTCTGGCTCTGGCCGATGTCTCTGCTGAAGGTCAGCGAGGCGCTGGAAGCTGTTCCGAAGGTGAGTTTGCCCGGTTGGCTTGGCGGTATGGAGATCTCGGTTTCCCATTTGCTCCTGGTCGGCTTCTTTCGCCAATCGGACCGAGTACTCGACGCATGGGTTGTCAAGCATCTCGAAATGGCGCGCTCCTCCTTTGAGTCGAACGAAGCCATCACAAAATACACGGACCTCGTTCCGGGACCAATGCTTTTGGACCGAGAGGTGTTGCCGGCTTTAAGCGTTAGCGCCTTGCGCCCTGCATTCGCGAGGCCAAAAGCCCGCATGCTTATTTGGGGGAGTGACGACAACAGGAACAAGAATCTTGCATGCGAAATCGCGCGCTGGTCGATGGATCTCGACCCGGGAAAGCGGCTCCGCAAAAACCTGATGATCGCCGTTCGCGTGGGACCAGACTTCGCATACACTGCCGAGAAGGATGCGGATCCGTTCACCAGGACCGTGCGCGACAAGCTGCAGCTGGACGAAGAGGCTCCCTCGGCAGAACTTGTCACGCGCTTGCTAAAGAGGCAGCGTGTCCTTGTGATAGTTCTAGGTCTTTCCGAGCTTAATGGGCCGACCCAATCGAGTATCCAGCCCGGCAATGCCGACTTCCCCGCAAATGCGTTGGTGGTCACGTCGAGAGTTGAGGAAGCGCTCGGCGGAACAAGTAAGACCGTAATCCAGTTCTGTTAAGAAATCCGGTCCTAATAAACTCCAGAACACTCCAACAGCACCAGCGATTCGAAGCCGCCACGGCTGCGCGGGGCGCGCTGATCTGGGCCTGATCGCGCAGGTGTGGCTGCGCGGAAACGGGCGCGGGACAGGGGCAAGGGGCCGTTGTGATTCGGGCCGGTGGCGGGCCGCCGATGGGCCGGGCGAGCGGGCCGTGTGCGCGGTCCCTGGAAGACAGAGTATGGCTGCGTCGCTGCCCGCAAACCAGCCTCGCCTAGGTTCTCACTTCGCGATTAATAGCAGCAAGCCGCGACCGCACACACCGTAAACATATCCCTGTCCGCCGATGGGGTCCTCCGATCCGGGGGGGCGCACCTGGTTGGGGCCTTCGGCCCATCCGCAGGTATCCACAACGCGGTACCAGCTTGCGCCGCTGCCGGGCGATGGCAGCGTGAAGTTCACGTTATCTGTCCAACCGTTGTAGGCGACGTACAGGGAAGGGTAGCTGTCGCTCAGGGCCCCGCCATTGAACTGGTAGGCAATAGCGTGGTTGTTGCCATTCTCAAAGTAGCCTGCGTCGGCTGGCGTGCCAGCGGGCGTCCACCAAGCCAACTGCGAAGGGGAATAGAAATCGAGCGGGCGCAGCGCCGCGTGGGCCTTGCGGAAGGCGATCATGCCGCTCACAAACGCGTTGAAGTTGCTTTGATCGCTGGTGGGTGTGTAGCTTAGCCAATTCGCGATGGAATCGACGTTATATGGATTGTTGTTGCACTGGAGACTGCGAAGGTACTCGTCTCCGCCCGTCATCAGCGGCGTTCCGGCGCTCAGCATCAAGAAGGCGAAGCCAACGCGGGCGGCCGCGCGCTGGTCCGCGGCGGCTCCGCCCTGGTCCCAACTGTAATTGGCCGAATTGCCGCCATCGGAAGGCCCATACGGCCAGGGTTGATTGTTATGAGGGCCATTGCAACTGTACAGATCCTTGAGAGTGAAACCGTCGTGCACGACGAGGATGTTGGTCGAGTTCCAAGGCTGACGCCCTTGGAACAGATCGGACGAACCGGCGAAGCGCGTGGCCAATTGACCGGCGGTGACTGAGTCCGCGTTCAGGCCGTTCTGGGCTTGACGCAGCAAGTCGCGATAACTGCCGTTCCATTCCGACCAGCCAGCCGGAAAGCCGCCCAACTGGTAGGAGTTGCCGCCGAGCGCCCAGGGCTCGGCGTAGAGGTCAACGCCGCTGCCACCGGTGGCGCGACGCTGAGGCAGTTCCTGCAGGATGCGGCGCATGGCCGTGTTGCCGTCGCTGCTGCTGAAGTTGAAGCACCCTGCGGCGCAGGTATTTCCCAACACCGGGGCGAGATCGAAACGGAAGCCGTCCACACCCATGACGTCGCGCCAGTAGGCAAGCGAATCGACGATGAGGTTTTGCGCAACCGTGTTATAGGTGTTGTAATTGCCGCCGGTGCCGGTATTGTCCCAGGAATATTGCATGTCAGAGGTCAGCTCGTAATACGTGGGATTGTCGAGGCCGCGCCAGGAAAGAACGTTGTATGTGGTTGTATCACCCGGGTTCCACGCGGAGCCCTCGCCGGTATGGTTATAGACCACGTCGATGTAGACCTTGAGGCCCTGGTCGTGGAAAGCTTTTACCATGCCCTGGAACTCACTCGTGGGGCCGCCGGCTGCCTTGTTGGATGAGTAGCGGCGATCGGGCGCGAAGTAGTTCAGGGTCCCATAACCCCAGTAGCCCTGTCCGCTCGTCGAGTTGGGCGTGTTGTCGTTTGCGTCGTTCTGCAGTTCTTGGACGGGTAGGAACTCCACGGCGGTGATTCCGAGGTTCGCAAGGTACGGCGCCTTGAGCGCCGCGCCGGCATAGGTTCCCTGCAGCGCGGCGGGGACGCTGCGATCGTTCTTGGTCAGGCCGCGCAGGTTGACTTCATAAATAATGTCGTCCTTCTGCGCGCGCGTGGGCTTGACGCCGGTGCTTCGGCTGACCGGCATCCACAAGATGCTCTTCGGCCCCATGTTGCCGCTGTCGAGATTGCGGTAGTTGGCGCCGGAAGCATACACGGTTCCGTCAGTCCAGGTGGCATTGATCGGGTCCTGGCTGATCTCGCGCGCATAGGGGTCCATCAGCAGTTTATTGGGGTTGAAGCGATTGCCCTGAGCGTCGACGTCGGCGACGAATCCCACGCTGGAGCCCTTGGTCCAACTGGTCGAATACGGCCAGTTTGGCCCCCAGGCACGGTAGCCATAGTACACCGGCCCGGTGATGCCGGCTGCCTGCAGGGTCGCAATAGGTATCGAAACGGAAAAGATATTCGTACTGGCGTCGGCATTTAGTGGGACGCTCAGCGCCTCGGAGGAGTTCATGGGGGTGGCATACAGCTCCACCGCGATGCGCGTGGCGCGCGAAGAATAGACGCGAAAAACGACGTTGCTCTGTGTGGAATCGTAACTTGGGCCCAAGTTGAAAGCGTTGATGGCCGCAGCAGCCGGTCGCACAAGACAAAGCAGGCAGCAAAAGGTGAATCCGATTCGCGGAAGTCTAGCGGCAGCGCACATTGTTAAGAGCCCCTCCTCGGGCTGGCGCCTGGGCGCGCGTCGCCTGTTATCGACCTCTCATTCCGAGGGTATCGACTGCCCGGACCAGAGCGACGTGAGTATTGACACGATGATGGCTGAATTCGTTCGCATAAGTCAACGCTGTTGTAAGACGTTCCCGAGGGATTAACGCCGAATCCGTTTCAATCCTGTCAAGTCCCGGTTACGGCATGAGCGCCAGCCGCTGCTTCGAACCAGTCGCTAGCCTTTCCTGGTCCCAGGCATCACCACTGAACTCATTCATCCGACAAATTCGTTCGTGGCGGCGCCCTGCGCGCTCACCCGCGCCACTTCCGCCATCGCCGGCGCCGCAGCCTTCCCGCCTTTCGCCCCGCGGCCGGTCGCCTCGGCGCCGCCTTCCTCCGGCCAACCGCCTTCCGCGGCGGTCCAGACTTCGTACGGCTGCGCGCGGCGATGCCCCGGCGGCGGCGAAGGTGGCCTCGATGCGCTCCCAGCGGGTGGCGGCGATTGCCTTGCAGGCGAAGGCGGTCAGGGGCATGGGGCCGACTGGCTAAGGCGCCGCGGTGGAGAACTAAATAGGTCGAACGAAGGGAAGGGGATGGAGAGGTGTATGAGAAGCCGCTTGGAATGAGGCGCTTCCCGGTTTTTCCGTGCCTGGAGGAGGTGGAGACGGCCCTTTCCTGGGCCGCATGAGCGGCTCAGGATGGAAAGAATTTAGAAGAAAAGGCTCCCACGAAGGCGGCTGGGCGTACAATCGAAGGCGACCAGGGGCCGGAATGGAGATCTTGCCCGACAGGCCAAAGGGAGAACCTGAAATGCTTCGACTATCGGGTTGGGAGCGCGCGGCTTGCTGCGCGTTGTTTCTGAGCGTCATGTTTCTTGGTTGCCGTGTGGAGACGCCTTCCGTTACGACGCCGCCTGCACCAAGACCAACGCTAACAGCTACACCGGAGGTTCTTTATAACGAAACCACCGAAGTTACGGCTACTACCGCTCGCCAAGGTGGCTGCGAACTCGCAAGTGTGAGGCTCAAGGCCGGCAGCGCCTTGATGAGCTTTACGACCATGACGTCCGCTGGTTGGATTTACGCCAACCCGGCGACGGGATCTCTCCCTGCGAACGCCTCAATCGTGCTAGAGATTTGTTTAGCCCCGAATGAACTGCCTTTGGGTGATAACAGCGCTATGATTACCGTCACGGCTGCAGGATATCCGGACCAACTCATCCGGGCTACATTTCGCCTGGAGTGAACCAGTTCCCGACGCATCAAGCCCGGAATGCACTCATCGCCGTCGAGCGGGCGACGTGCGCAAAGCGGCTAAAGCTCTGGGACTGGCGTAGATTGCCGAGGACGGAGTGAAACCGCCGCGCGCCGGCGCATGGCTGCCGGGCAGTGGAAAACGCTGGGCGGGTGCCCGGAAACCAAAGGCGGCGGCGACGCCGGCACGTGCGCAGGCCGCCAGGAAGAAGCGCCGCCTGAACCCCGCGGCACGGGCGCGGATCATTGCGGCGATGAAGAAGCGGTGGGCGGCGCAGAAGAAGGCAGCCTCAAGGAGCTGGATGCGACGGTGCTTCAGACCAAAGGCGGCCCGAAGCGGAATTTGCCGATTTCCCGTTGAGAACCCGGACGCCGCCGCGGAACGGGTCCGCGGCGGTGCAGGCTTCGTACGGCTGCGCGGGGCGGTGTGCGGCGGCCTCCACGGCCGGCTCGATGCGCTCCCGTCGGGCGGCGGAGATGCCCTTGGAGGCGAATACGGCCAGGGGCATGGGGTACGGTCACTTGGCCGATTGCGCCAGCGGTCGGTGAAACCGAATGTGCCGGGCAGCGATGGATGGCTTGCAGGCTCAAGCTTCCCAGATCGCGACTTCCTGGGCGCTTGGGCATCCACTTCCACGGCACGGGCGTTGCCCGTTCATGTGGATTACTTCCGGTAAGCGCCTTAATCCAGGCAGAATCGGCTAGAGCAGCCGCGAAAAGGCGAATTCCTCGGTTAGAGCTTTCCGACTGCGTTGGTGAGGGGTTTCCGTTGCGCGGCGGCCATGCGCCGGCGCTGTATCCGGCGAGGCAGTCGCACAGCCGTTCGAGTGCTGGAGAAAGCCATGCTCGACTACTTGGCGGTGATCAATCGCGCGCCCCGATTGCGCGTGATGTAGTTGTACACCCACTCGACAAA
>PLGA01000229.1 GCA_003139735.1 Bryobacterales bacterium
TCCAGACTCTTTGGAACTATATGCTCGCTGCCGCCGAGCCGGGAGCGGAGAGGATCGAGCGGCTTTGGATAACGCGGCGTCGCCCGCTAAGGCTGCGCGTAGTACCCGGTTCGCGTCCGCACCGTCAGTTTGGGCTTGTCGACCTTGACCTCGAGCGCATGGTACTCGCTCGGACCGTCCCCCGGCAGGCCATCGAAGGTGAGGGCATAAAACGCAGTCCCGTCTGTAATACAGGCTTCAATCTCGCCCGCAAGATCGTTATTCCCCTCGAAAATCCGGCCTCCACTTTCGTTCACCAGAGGCTGTAGTCCGAGATTTCCCCACCGCGCTTGCTTCGGCCCCTTCACTCCGTTGAAGAACACCCCGTAATCTGCCGCTCGCACGGGGCTCTCCGCGGCGCCTATCGGATTGACATTGTAAAGCGTAATGCGCGCCCGTCGCAGCGCGTCCGAAAGAGACACAATGGAGTTGAAGATCCGCTGCTCGTCCTGTGGCATCAGGTTCCCTCCCGAGTGAAGATAAAGGGACCAACCGGGACTGGTCCAGATCACCACCTTTCGCCCCGGCATGGACCTCTCATGCTCGGCGAATTCCGCAAGCGTGACCAGAGACCGCGGCTGTTGGTCGGCGGAGTTGCGCACGCCGAAATCCATCTTCTCCAAGTCCCCAATCAGGGCGTTCCCATCTTGAGAAGGCCCGATTTGAACCTCCGTTCCCGGACCGGACAGCGAGACCACCGACACGGGGAATGCAAGTTTCCCGCCGTCCCGCCCCAGGAACTTTTCTGTCTCATTGCGCACCCTTGTGACGCCCAGGGGGGAAGTGTTGATCTTATCCACCACCAGAATGACTTCCACGGGATCGGCCGCCGCGGGCGCAGTCACCGCGTCAAAGGTCAGAATTCTCTGCGGCTGTTTGTTATCCAGAAGCGTGAAGTCGGCTTGTTCCAGGCCGGTGACCGGCGTTCCTGCCTTGTCGGTCACGGCTACGTCGAGCGTCATGCGACGATTCGCGTTGCCCGGCGGGACAGACGCCGCCGGCGCGGGCCGCCCCGCTGGTGCACTCTGCTGTGCGAATCCAGCCACGAGAGAAAGTCCGATTAAAAGAACCCAAGTTCCGTACCGTGTGTTCATGTAACTCGCCTCCCATGGTCATTGAAACCTGCCGGGCCGTCCGCTCCGCACAGGCCGCGCTCCCACCAGGAACGCCGCTGAGAGCGCCGACTGCCCCGCCGCCGTCTGTACGTGAACGCCGCCGAGAGCGCCGATTGCCCCGCCGCCGTCTGCACGGATACCTGCCACCATCCGGCGGCCAGCGTCACGTTCGTCACCGTCGCGCTCGTCGAGCTGGTCACCGTTACCTGCGATGCCGCCAGTTCCCCGCAGCCCGGCGTAGCCCCGACCGAGCAGAACCATATCAGCATCCCCGAGGTAAACCCCGTCCCCGTGATCGTCCCGCTGAACGGCTGGCTCGGCCTGGGCATCGAAGTCCAGGAGTACGTCACCACCGGAGCCGAACTCGCCGTGGCGACCAGGTTCCACTCGACCGCCAGGTTGTATGCGTCCACCGATCCCAGCCCGGTGACAAGGTCGTATCCGACGCCCGCCTGATAGCCGAACGATCCGGTTGTGCACCACGCGGAATTGACCCCGCAGGGCTCGATGTTGTTGCCGGAAACGATGTCGTGGAACGCGTCGCCATACTTGGCGGCCAGCGCGTAGAGGGTGGGATTCATGTTCCCCAACCCGGGCTTGGCTGCGGCGCCCGTGGCAACTTGGTACTGGTTGATCAGCACCGCGATGCCGGCAAACATCGGGGCCGCCAGCGAAGTCCCGCCGCTATCGCCCGCTGGTACCCCGTTGGCGCAAAAATAGTCGATGCATGCTTTGGCTCCGTCATGATATAGCCCGGCCGGCATGGCCACGTCGGGAACGTCGCGGAAGCCATCGCTGGGCACGTCCGTTCCGGCCTGCCACGACGGCTTGGAGAAGAGGGCGCTGGGCCCGCCGCCGCTAGCCCACAAACCGCCCACGGCGGACGTATCGTTCCAGGAGGTTTCCGGAATATAGGAGAGCGCCGATCCGTAGGCCGCATTGTTGGTCACGCTCCAGTACGTTCCGCTCCCCTCGTTGAAAGACGTCCCGCCCACGCCGGTGACCTCCGGCATGCTGGCCGGAAGGTTGACCGCCGGGGACTTGACGGCCTCGGCCGATCCCTGGATATCGCAGCCGAAAGGCCCCGTATCGCCAGACGACGCGATCCACGTAATGCCCTCCGCGTTGGCCTGCTGCGCGATCCCCCGCATCGAAACGAGGGCGTTTTGGGAGGCCAATTCGCAAAGTACGTAACTGGAGCTTATCACCGGCGCGAGGTCCTCCGAGACAGCGTATTGCACTGACTCCGTATCACCGTCCGAGTAAACGTAAATCAAGGTGGCATTCCTAGCCATGGCGCCAGCCCATTCCACGTCGAGATCCGCTTCAACCAGCCAGCCGCCCACGACGCCGGGGTCGGAGGATCCGGGGACCAGCACGACTTGCGGGTTGTTGGTTGGCAGGCCGAACAAGACGCGGAAATCCTGGACTGCGGTAACCTCCAGGTCCGATTCTCCGACGACCACCAGTTTCTGGCCGGTCCCGTCATAGCCGGCGTTGTACAGGCTCTTGAGGTTGTAGATGGTCTGGGCGTCGTCCGGAACCAGGTAATGCTGGCCTGAGGCGGACGTGTACGCCGGGCGGGCTCGAAAGTCGTCGAGCCCGCGGATGGCGGCCACGAGACCCGCAAAGGCCGCCGGCAGCGACGGTTCCCCGGTGTTGGCGATGTGCGGCTCGCCATTCACCTGGTAGCGGTGAATCTCCACGCCAAAGGCTTGCCTCGCCAGCCCAGCCGACCCGCCAAACGCGATCCAGTTGCGGCTGCGAGCCACGCGATGGATCGCGAAGCCTTGCGCCTCCAGCCAACCCGTGATCTGGGCGACGTCGCTCTGCGAGGCGCCGAAGCGGTCGCCAAACTGCTCCGGCGTGAGCCAGTTGCGAAAGTCGGGCGAGGCGCGGTCCTGCTGGGCCGCCAGGAGGGCATCGAGGTCCGCCTGCTGGGCGGCGGACGGCTTCAGCGCGAAGGCCATGCTGTTGAGCGGAAAACTGTCATCGACCGCGCCCTGGTCGAACTCCGCCCGCGCGTTGGGATTCACGTGGCCGGGGAGGGTCACGGTCCGGCTGTTATCGATAGGCCCGGTAATCCGGTTGGTCTGCGCTCCAAGCGGCGAAACCGCCGCGATCGCCGCCAGAACGGCGGCTGCCATCGTCCCGGAAAACGTGCGCTGTTCCGGCATCCCTATTCGATCCCGTGTCGATTATACATCCAACCGGTTTATTCAGGGCTGTTTTTCTGATTTTCCGGCTCTCCGAGGCCTTATCCGCGTTCATCCGCGTTTATCCGCGGCCATAGAATTTGGCTTACTATAGACCCATGTTCCCCTTCCGCCTTACCGCCTTCCGGCTCGCCATCCTCTGCCTCCTCCTCGCCGCGTGCCTCCTGGCCGCCTGGGCCGCCGCCCCCGCCAGCGTGGCCGATCTGAAGCGCGCCTTCGAGCGTCCGCCCGACGACGCCCGCATGATGGTGCGCTGGTGGTGGTTCGGCCCCGCCGTCGAAAAGCCGGAGCTGCGGCGCGAACTCGAAACCATGAAGCAGGGCGGCATCGGCGGCGTGGAAATCCAGCCGGTCTACCCCGTCATCCTCGACGACCCCGCGCGCGGCCTGCGCAATTTCCCATACCTCTCGCCCGAATTCCTCGACGACGTCCGGTTCGCCAACGTCACCGCGCGCGGCCTCGGCATGCGCGTCGATATCACGCTCGGCAGCGGCTGGCCTTACGGCGGCCCGCACACCACCATCGACCTCGCCGCCCCGCGCCTCCGCGTGGATCGCGTGCCCGTGCCCGCCAATGCCGCCTCGGTTCCCATCCCCGCCATTCGCGAAGGGGAAAAACTCTTCGCCGTGTTCCTCGCGGAGGGCGACGCCCGCCAGTTCTCGCCCGTTGGAATCCGCCGCCTGACCGATTTCGATAGCGCCGTGGCCCGCGTGCCGGCGGAAGCCGCGCCCGGC
>PLGA01000308.1 GCA_003139735.1 Bryobacterales bacterium
GGAGGCCCGCCCCACCCGGAGCGCCATGCCGGTCGGCGCTATTTCACTGTGAAGTCAACGGAGCCCGAGTAGTTCTCCCACGCCAACGTAAGCCGGCCCTTATTGCCGCCTAAATCGGTGAGCGTGTACTTCAGGTTCTCTACCATCGCCGGCGGCTTGCCCATCGTCATCTTGACGCGGCCGAGATCCTGCGGCTGGTTGTACGTCAGGCCCCACTGGTGGAGTTCCTTGTTGACGATCAGCGTCCAGTTGGCGGGATCGGTGATATCCACGTACAACGTGTACCAGCCCCCCTGCTCGGTTCCGCTTTTTTCCCCCGGCACGGCCAAGCCGCCCAGGTCGAGGTCGGCCTCCGTGTGGAACATGGTGGCGGGTCCGTCACCCGCGCGCCAGATCGGATAGCTTGAATCCTTGCTGATCAGGCCGTCCTTGGTGAATATCTTGCCCGCCCGGCCGCTCACCGGGGGCGAAGCGTAATTGATGGTCATCGTGTTGCCGGCGATGACCTTGGTCTCCGTGGCATCCGGACTTTGCGCGAAAATCAGGCCCGCGGCCGCGAGCAAGGCGCCTGCGCATGTCAAAAAGGACTTCATGATGGTCTCTCCTAAAAAGACGCGCCCTTTTGGACGAAGGTGACAGGTCCCGGGGCCGTCCGCGATGAAAGTTTAAATTCCGTGGGCGCTCTGCGCGGCAGGGCGCCCGCCACCATTCTAACAACACGGCAGCCGAATTCGCCGCGCCTATCGTCCCTTCCCGGCGGATTGCCGCCGCAGATCCAAGGCGCCGTCCAGTTCTTCCCGCACGCCCTCAAGCCCTGGATCGATGCGCAGCGCCAAGTTGAACTCCGCGATCGCCTCGTCCAGACGTCCCAGGTTGGCCAGCGCGCTTCCCAGGTTGGCGTGCGCCTTCGCGTAATCCGGCTTCAGCCGCACAGCCATGCCCAACGCCTCGATGGCTTCCTCGAATCTTCCCTGACCGGCCAGCGCGGTTCCCAGGTTGTATTGAGCCTCCTCGTCGTCCGGCTTGAGCCGGGCGGCCGCGGCTGCCTCGGTCAGGGACTCGCGGGCGCGCCCCTCTTCGAGCAGCGCCTGGCTCAAGTTGGCATGCGCATCCCCGAATCCCGGATTGATCTCGATGGCCTCCCGGTAACTCGCGATCGCTTCGTCCAGGCGTCCCCGGTCCCGTAGCGCCAAGCCCAGGATGTTGTAGCCGAGATAGTTGCCGCTCGTGACCGCGAGCGAGTGGCGGAACAGAGTGACCGTGTCCTGCCAATAACCCGCCTGCCGCCACGTCAGCGCCGCGCATGCCAGACAGACGCCCACGCCCGCGGCCGCCATCGCCATCTTCAGCCCGGGCCGGCGCTTGGCGAACTCCGCCGCGCCCCAAGCCAGCGCGATCGAAAGCCCAACCATGGGGATGTACGTGTACCGGTCCGCCCGCGCCTGGGAACCCACCTGCACCAGCCCGATGACCGGCGTCAGCGTAACCAGGTACCAGAACCAGCCGACCGCCAGGTACGGACGCCGCCCGCTCCATCTCACGGCCAGGATCGAAACGGCCAGGATCGCCACGCCGGCAGCCACCGGCTGCCACCAGGGCACATGGAACCGAAAGGGATAGAACACAGCCAGCCTCGCCGGCCACAACCAGTCCGCGGCGTACGCGACCGGGGAGACCAAAGCGTTGCCCAGGCGTTGCGAAAGCGGAATCAGGCCGAGCGGCATGACATAGTGGCTGCGCTGCTGGACCACGTAGGTCGCCGCCCCCACGCCCAGCGAAAGCGCCGCCAGCGGGACTTTTTCGAAAAGAATCCAGCGTGCCGAGCCGCGAACGCCATCCGAGCCGCGAACGTAAGAGAGCGGTTGCTTTCCAACCCCAATCCGCCGCAAGGGCCAGAAATCCAAAAGCAGGAGCGCGACGGGTAGCGTCACCACCATGGATTTCGCCATCAATCCCAGCCCGAAAGCCACCACCACCATCAGGTACCGTCCCCAGCCCGGCCGTTTGACATAGCCCAGATATGCCCAAATGGCGAGAAACCAAAAAAAACCGCTGAGCACGTCCTTCCGCTCCGCGATCCATGCGACCGATTCCGTATGCAGCGGATGCAGACTGAACAGGAAGGCCACGAACGCGCTCCGCCAAACCGCCCCCGTCATGCGCCTGAGAACCGCGAACAGGAGCAGCGCGCCAAGCCCGTGAAAAAACACGTTGACCAGGTGAAGCGCCCCGCTATCGACGCCGAAAACCTCGCTATCCGCCATGAGGGATATCCAGGTCAACGGAAACCAGTTCCCCCCATGGCCGGTGGAGAACGCCCAAGCCACCCCCTCCCATGTCAACCCGGCGCGCACGTGCGCGTTGGCCGTGACGTAATCCGGATCGTCATACAGGAGGAACTCGTGGCGCCGCACCTGAAAATAGACGGCGAATGTGACCAGGAACAGGACCGCGCACAGCAGGATCTCGCGCCGCCACCCGCGCACGGGTTTCACTGGCCTGTCTGCTTCCGTTTTTGGGCGAACTTTTGGCCCCGCCGGACGCGCCATAAAAACATCATAATTGGAACCGCTCCGCCGCCGCTTCCGCTCCGCGCGGTTGCGAGTTATTCTTGTAGCGAAGGAGTCCGATGATGAAACTCTTGCTTTGCGCCGTTCTGGCGGGGGCCGTATTGGCTCTTGCGCCGCTTCCGCTTCATGCCCAGCGCGTACCCGGTCAAACGACCGCGCCGGCGATCATGGCGACGTCGTCGTACGTCACCTTCGGAATGGCCGGCATCGCCTCGACCGAAACGGCCCGTGTCAACGTCCTGAACCTGGCGGCCGGCGGCCCGCTCATCCTTGGGGGTTCCTGTCAGGTCACCGTGACCTTCCTCGATGCAGGCGGAAACACTCTGGCGACCCAGACCCTTCCAGTCGGCCAGAGCCAGTCGGCGCACTTCGACCTGCTGCGAAGTCAGGCCGGCGCCGGAGCCGACCCGGTGGAGATTCGCGCCACCGTGAGCGCGGTTTTCAGCGTCTCGGCCACCGCGACCACCTCATCGCCCGCTTTCTGCTCGATTGTCCCCACTATGGAGATCTTCAACCAGAACACCGGCAGCACCGTAGCGCACCTGGAAACCACGCACACTTTGTCCACGGTTGTGCCCCTCACGGTCTTGCCCGACTAAGCCAGGGCCGCGCCCTTAACGTCTGAAAAACTCCTAAGAGGAATAGCCACAGATGAACACGGATGAACACAGATAAGAACAACTAACATTTGGGCCTTTGTCTTATCTGTGTTCATCCGCGTTCATCTGCGGCCAAATTGCTTTTCCTCGCAGCCCGTTAAGCCGGCTGCCTCAGTTCGGCGCCTTGGTTAGCCAGCCGTTCAGCTTCAGCCACTCCTCTACCCGGTCCAGGTAGTGGTCCGCGCCGCCGCCCTTCTTTCCAAAGCCGTGCGCGCCGGTCTGGAATACGTGCAACTCGGCCGGCAGCCCCGCTTTTCGCCACGCGCCAAACAGGTCGATCGACCCTTGGAATCCCACCGTCGTGTCGTCCGCCGCCACCGCGATGAACAACGGCGGGGCTCCTTCCGGCGGAGGATTCGAATTCGCGCCGGCGGCGTAGATCGGGGCCGCGAAATCCGGCCTTCCATCGGCGGGACCATACACCGTCGAAAGAACCACCGCGCCTCCGGCCGAGAAGCCAATGATGCCGATTCGATTGGGGGCCACGTGAAATTCGGCGGCGCGCTGCCGCAGCAGCCGCACGGCCTGTTGTCCGTCCGCGCCCGCCAACGCACGCACATTCTGGCCTGCTTGCGGACCCGTGGTGGCGGGCCCTCTGCTGGGCGCGTCAGGCGGCGTAGCCTTAGGGTCGATGTAGGTCGTGCGGTACTTCAGAACAAACGCGTCCACGCCCATCTGGTTCAGCCGTCTGGCGACATCCACTCCTTCATACGACATCATCAGCGTCCGGAAACCGCCGCCGGGCGCGACAATCATCGCCGTCCCCACGGCGTTAGCCTTCTCCGCCGGGTAATAGAGCAGGACCGGCCGCACGATATTCTGCGCCTCCGGTCTGTTCGGCGTGCCAACAGTTGCCTCCGCGTAGTTCCAGTTCTCCGAACCGGGAGCGACACCCGGATAAAGCGGGATTTCACTTGCCGGCGGGGCCAGTTGAGCCCAGCCGGCCACAGCCAATCCAGCCAGAATGCAGGTCTTAGGAAGGTTCACCCTCAGCATGCGAAGCCTCTTTCCCCGAAAGTGAGAGGGCCGGCCCCTACCGAAGTTCGCCGTTGGAGGCGAAAGCGAAAACGCCTGCGCCCGATGAGAGGTAGTCGCGGATCTTGCCGCGGTTGGGACCGGCTTGGGCCGCGGCGCCGGTCAGGCACTTAATGGCCTCGTTTACGGACGTGCCCGCGTCCAGCCGGAAGATCCACGGGACGTTCGTCGACGTCAGCGCGCGGTCCGAGGATATCGCGATCACCGGCACGAAGGTCTTGACGGCGATCTGCTCCGCCAGGTGGGCCGACGCCCGGTCCGTGGCGATCACTCCGATCACGCCCGGATCGTAGACCAGCTTCACCAGCTCGTCGGCGGCCTTGCCCCAGGGCACGTCGGACGACACTCCCACCACCCGGTAGCCCGCCGCGCGAACCGTGGGCGCCAGCGCCTCCGCGCCCGGACCGAACAGGCCGATCTTCAGTTCCCCTTGCGCGCCGGCCGTCTCGGGACCGGCGAACCCCACCCCGCCTTCCCCCACCACCGCGTAGGGCTTCTCCATGGTGTAGCGGCGGTAAGTAAACTTGCCGTCTTTCACTTTGCCCAGATACAAAGGAGCGATATTCTTGGCGTTGGGATCGAAAACCATCTCGCCGGTGACGCCCTTGTAACTCTCCACGCTATACAGGGCATCGCGAATCAGACCGCGATTCAGGCCCGCCTGGCAGATGGACTGGAGCAGGATGTTCATGGTGTCGTAGGCCAGCGCGGAGAACATGTCCACCTTGGCATGATAGGCCGCCGTGAAACGCTTCTGGAAATCGATCCACGCCGGGTCGTCCCGATTCGGGTCGTACGGGTAAACCACCTCCAAGCCCTCGGCGTCCGGACCGGCGATTTGCAGCAGCGCGTCGCCCACCACCCGGGCCGCGCCGAAGACCGGCTGCTTCATGCCCATCTGGTGCATCTGTTTGAGGATGGCGCCGGCCGCGGCGGCGTCGGCCCACAGCACGATGCCATCCACCCGCGAATCGTTGATCACCTTCAGATACCGCGTGAAACTCGTCTCCATCGGGTCGAACTTCTGCTCGATCACCACCGGGTGTCCCAGACGGCGCGACGCGTCTTTAAACTTGAGGACGCCAAAACGCCCGTAGCGTTCATTCACGCGCAGCAGCGCGATGCGCTTCAAACCCAGGTCCGTATAGATCCGCCGCGCCAGGGTGTAGCCTTGCACGCGGTCGTCCTGTAAGCTGGTGAGAATCCACGGAATGAGGGTCTCCGGAATGGTCGGATCCGTGGCGGCGCTGTTGACCATAGGCAGCTCGGCCCGCAAGGAAACCCGTAGTGCGATGTGCGTGGTGTCGGCGCTCACGGAGCTCATCATGGCCCAGACCTCGTCGTTGTAGACCATTTTGACCAGCTCGTTGCTCGAAGCTCCCCAGATCGCGCTGTCCGCATGGATCTTGAGGCGGAACGGCTTGCCTCCGTAACCGCCGCGCGCGTTGGCCTCATCGACGGCCATTTGCGCGCCGTGCAGCATGGCCTGTCCCAGCGCCTGGTCCTTGTGATGCTCGAGCGGCGCCATGAAGCCGATGGCCACTTCGCTCACGTCGGCCGGCCCCGGCGTCTTCGGGTCGCGCGCCGCCCCGTTGTACTCCGGCGTTTTCGTGTAGTTCTTGTAGTAAGGCTCGGTGAACTTGGCGAATGGCTCCAGGTCCTCGGGAGTGTTGGCGTACGGCGTGAATGTGCGGTTGGGCGGCGAGGGTGGTGGATGGGCGCCGCACGAACAGACCTGGGCAGACGCCACGGCGGCGCAGAGGAACGCGAGCAGTACCGCCGCGGTCCGAGCCGCGAACGTCAGAGAGCGGTTGCATCTGTCGTCCCGGCGCATGCTCTACTCCTCTGCCGGCGGTATAAACATGGCGATGGCTTCAATCTCGACCAGCAGCTCCGGACGGCACAAAATCGCCTGGATTCCGGTCGAAGCCGGCAGCGGGTCCAGTCCCTGCTCATGGAAGAACGCCGTGCGCCCTTCGTTGAACGCCGTGTAATCGCGCTCCATGTCGCGCAGATAGCACGTGGTGCGGACCACGTCCTTCCAGGTGGCGCCCTCGGCCGCCAGCAGGCCCGTGATGTTGTCGTAGGTCCGTCGCAACTGCGCCCGGAAGTCCCCTACGTGGACCGTCTGCCCTTGCTCGTCGATGCTGGCCGTCCCGGAGATCAGCAGGATGGTCAGCCCGTTCAGGTCGATGCGCAATCCGCGTGAAAAAGAGCTCGGCTTCTCATAGGCGTACGCTTCGTTGAGCACTGTCGGGTTACTGATGGCGCTGCGCTTTACCTGCGTCGCGCCGCCGATCCGGTCGAGTGCTTCTGTGATGGTCATTACTTTGAGTCTCCCGTCTTGATTCGGATTCCGTGACTTACTCCCTTGGCTGTCGCTACCCATAGATCGTCTCCCTGAAAATCGACGCCGAACGTATAGTGGTACGCCGGCGCCGTATCCACCGCGACGCGCGTCACCTTGCCCGCGGCGTCGCGCACCAGCATCTCGGGGGCATGGGTATCGAGCGCGGGCCGGTACGTGGCCCAGTTCTCGCCGTCGAAATATGCCAGGCCTTTGTCCGTCGAGAACCACGTCTTCGTACCATCGATGGTCTTCACCTGGTTCAGAAAATTGCTCGGCAGGCCGCTATCCTTGTCCAGAAAGTTGCGCCAGTTGCGCCCGTCGTACCGGCTCGCTCCGAAGTAGGTCGCAACCCACAGGATCTGGTTCACGTAACTCACCGAAGTGGTGATTTCGTGGATGAGACCCTCGTCTTTGTGGAGAACGATCTCGGTTTCACCGTCAGGGTCGTTGTAATCCTTCCAGTGATCGGTCTTGACATCGTACTCCAGCACCCCGCCCCCCCATACCGCGTAGTATACCTTGTCCGGGGCCGCCGTAACGTTGTAGGTCCAGATCTCGTACATGGGCGTGTTGCGTTCGTTGTAGAGGCTCCATTCCCCGGTGCGCGTATTGAGCCGGCTGCCGCCCGCGGCCGTCGCCGCCCACACGAAGTCCCCCTGCACGGCAACGCCATAGACCACGTCGTTCGCCAGGCCGCTGTTGAGCTGCGTGAACGTATCGAAGCGGCCGGCCGAGTAGCGGCTGAGTCCGCCCATGGTGGCGATCCAAAGGTCGTGGGTCCTCTTATCGAGCGCCACATAAAGCACCGCGCGATGGGCCAGCCCGTCGGCCGGCGTGAACACCTTCCACCGCCCTTTTTCGTAGAGCGCCAGTCCGTTATCGGTGCCCGCCCAGACCCGGTCGCCATCCACGCATACGCTGTACACGCGGTTGTCGGGCAGCCCCTGCGCGGTGGTGAAGTTCTCCCAGCGGTACCGCGGCATGTCCTGCGCAACCAGGCCGGACGCGGCCAAGAGGGCGCCAATCAAAATCGCGTGTCTCATAGCGTCTTTATGTACTCGATGAGGTCGTTCAGCTCATCCTTGGTTAGATCGTTGCTCACGCCGTGGGTATCGTTTGGATTGAAAACCGTCCAAATCTCCTCGAGGGTCCGCGCCGAGCCGTCGTGTAGATAAGGCGCGCTGTAAGCCACGTTGGTCAACTGCGGAACGTCGATCTTGGGCGACCGGTCGGTCGGCTTCCCCGTTCCCACGTCCTGCAATTGCAGGTTCGTGTAGTACGGTCCCGAGTGGCATACGAAGCACTGGTTCATCTCCGGAATGGGCGTGCCGTCCTTCTTGGCAGTCCTCTCGAAGATCGCCTTTCCGCGCTCCTGCGCCGGCGTCAGCTCGCCGTCCGGAGACCGGTAGCGATTGGGCCGCAGCGGGATCGACGTGACGTATTGCGCCAGGTCCTGCAAATCGTCGCCACGAATACCTTGCGAGCGGAAGAAGTAGCGCTCCGTCCGCGGACCGCATTCGGTAGGCAGATCCGGGTTGCCGCCGTTCCACTTGTATGGCGCAGTCCCGCCAATCTCTTCGAGTTGCCGGTTATCCACGATATCGATGCCGAAGCCGTCCGGTTCCAGGTCCCATTGCAGACCGTCGAAGGTGGAATCCAGGTGGCAGTTTGCGCAACCGAACTGGCCGCCCCAGGCATACTTCGAGGAGTAGAACAGACGCTCGCCGCGGCGTTCGGCCGTCAGCGTGGCGGGCCCGCCGAGCGAAATCGTACCCGTGACCACGCCGCGCGCCGTATCCACCACCGAAACCGTATCGTCCAGGCGGTTGGACACGTACAACGTACCGCCATCGGGCGAGAGCGCCACCGTCCGCGGGTTTCTCCCCACCGGGATGCGCGCCAGCACGTACTTCGCGGAGGCCGATAAATCGTTTGCCAGGCTGGCCGCGTCCGCGGACTTGGCCGCCGCCACCAGCTTCCGCAAATCGACAATGGCGATTTCGTCCGTGCCGCTGGCCGAGAAATACGCCTTCGATTTATCCGGCGCGATGGCCACCCCGAACGGCAGCGAAAAGTAGCTCTCGATCTGGTCGAGCGGCAACTGCACCGCGCCGCCCACGTCGTCGCCGAAGACCGTCAGCGAGTTGCCCATCGCCCAGCCGTGTTCCACGTGCGNNTACGCGCCGCTCCACGGCCTGACGCCCCGTATCCACCTCGGTGATTTCCGATTCCGGTTCCGTCCGCCACTTGGCCGGGTTGGGGTAGATGTGAGTGACATAAACGTGCGCGCCGTCGGCCGTTGCCGCCACGTAGCTCGCGCCGCGCCCCGCCGGCAGCCGTTTGGCGTCCTGCCCGCTCGCCAGATCGATCAGCGAAATGTCGCCGCCAATCCGGTTGCCGACGTACAGCGTTCCATGCCCATCCGCCGCGATGCCGGTAGGCTCGAAACCCGCCGGCAGCGTCCGCAGCGCCTTCAGCGCAACCGCGTCGATCTCCGTAACCGTGTCGGTCCATGAGTTGGTCACGTACAGGCGCGTTCCGTCCGGCGCAATAGCCACCCCGCGCGGTACGTGCCCCACTGCCACGCGCCCGGCAATGGATTTGACGATCGGATCGACCGCCACCAGTTCGTCCGTCCCGCTGCAAACCACGTACAGACGCCGCCCATCCGCCGAAACCACCATATCGTCGGGGCTGGGGTGCCGGTTCGAGGTTTCCGGCGCCGATTGCCCAAAAACCAAAAACCCGAAAGCCAACGCGGCGACGATCGCGAACCGCAGGTGACGGGATGGCCGCGCCAACCGCTCTCTGACGTTCGCGGCTCGGAACAAAACGAGGCAGAGCCGCGAACGTAAGAGAGCGGTTGCATCCACCCTCATCCTATTTCTCCGTCACCGTAAGCACCTGGTCCGCCGCCACATTCTCCAGCGTTTGTACCGTCCCGCTCGGCCAAGTCACCGTGATCTTGCCGACGCGCGCGTTGCCGCCCAAACCGAAATGCAACCGCCAATCGTCCTGGCTCAGGTAGTCCGACCCCGCCACCCGTTGGGAGGTCTGCTTGAGTCCCCCCGCCACTACTTCCACCTTGGCGCCGATCCCGTCCCGATTGCTCTTGGTCCCCACCAGGTGAATCATCAGCCAGTGGCCCGCGCCCGCCGTGACATTGTGCAGCAACACTCCCGGCCCGCCCAGATTCACCAAAAAAGCGTCCATCTTGCCGTCGTTATCGTAATCCGCGAAGCAGGCGCCGCGCCCCACGGATTTGG
Organism: Bryobacterales bacterium; assembly: GCA_003139735.1. Lineage (GTDB taxonomy): Bacteria > Acidobacteriota > Terriglobia > Bryobacterales > Bryobacteraceae > BOG-224. The sequence continues at coordinate 9,881 of PLGA01000308.1, forward strand.
TATCGAAGAACGGACCGCCGGTCGTCGAAACGTCCTGGAACTTGCCGCCGCCCAGGTTCCGGAACAGCGAATCTTCCTGCGGGACCATGTGAATCAGCCCGCCGTGCGCGATGAAAAGATCCGTCCACCCGTCGTTATCGAAATCCTGAACGCCCGTCCCCCAGCTTGTGTATTGCGCCGTGAGCTGTGAGATGCCGGCCTGTTGCGTCACGTCCTGAAACGGCAGTTTGCCGGTGTTCTTCAACAGCCGGTTGTACTTCGAATCGCTCACCCACAGATCCATCGCGCCCGTGTTGTCCATGTCGAAGAACACCGGGCCCATCGCGGAGGTGGACTCGCCATTCTGTCCGAAAGCCGCGCCCGCATCGAGCGCAATCTCCTCGAACGTGCCGTTGCGCTTGTTGTGCAGCAGGAAATTCTCGGTCTTGTCGTTGGCCACATAGATATCGGGATACCCGTCGCCATCGAAATCCGCCGCCGTCACGCCCATGGCGCGGCCAACCAGGCCCGCGATTCCGGACGCCTCGCTCACATCGGTGAAGCCGCCGTGGCAGTTGTTGTGAAACAGCAGGTTGGTGTCGCCCTCGTAATCGAGCGGCCCCGGGAAACTGTCGGCGGCGTAATAGGAGTGGTACGTGGGATCGAACTTCACGTAGCGCCCGATGAANNCCCTTCACCTTGTCGAGTCCGGCTTTGGCCGTGACGTCCTCGAACGTTCCGTCGCCCTTGTTGCGGTATAGCGTAACGTGGCCGTAGCTCATCACCAGCAAGTCCGTGTAGCCGTCGTTATCGAAATCGGCGGCCACCGCGGAAAAGCTGAAGCCGTCGCCCGGCACGCCCGCCTGGTCCGTCACATCCGTGAACTTGCCGTTTCCGTCGTTGCGGTACAGGTGATTGTGCGGCGGCGTTTCCGGCGCCTTCTTCAAGGGATACGGGTGCATCCCCTTCTCCAGCGGACGCCCGCTCGCCACGTACAGATCCGGCTTGCCGTCGTTGTTGTAATCGAGCCACGCGCAGCCCGCGCCGGTGCTCTCGATCAGCGATCCGAGCTGCGCCGATCCAAACGAGTGCGTGAAGTGTATGCCCGACTGCGCCGTAACGTCGTCGAACCGGATCGGCCCGGCGGCGGGGTCGGCCGCCAACAGCGCGCACGGCGCCAGGCAAATGGCGAGCATTCGAAATGAGTTGTGGAATGTCATTGTGGCAGTCCCAGCATTTTCACCGGGATGGTGCTGTGCAACAGAACTTCGGGGACCTTGTTTTCCGGCGCCCGTTCGGGACCGGCATGGCACCCCACGCAGATCCGCTGTTCGCTGGGGCGCATCCAGAACCAGTCGCGTTCGGCGCGAACCGTGCGGCCCGCGCCATCGAGCAATTCCATCCGGATCGCCCGGTCGGCGGGTACCTGCACGTAGAAGGAACCGTCGTGCGCTACCTCCGCCTGCCCCAGTTGGACCGCCGCGCCGTCCGCGCCGCGCGCATAGACCCGCACGGCGCTGATATCGCCGGCGATGGGAGTCTTCGACTGCCGGGCATTCAGGCAAAGCAGGTTTCCAGCCGTTCGCGTGGTCACCAGGGCGGAAGGGAATTCGCGGGGCGGAACGCGCGCCGCCACCACCGCCGGTTCCACGCCGTTTGCTTCAAGCTCCCTGGCTTGCCCGCTAGCCGCATCCCAAACCACCAGCCCACCCCGGACCGGCACGATCCACCGTCCCGCAGAAATCTCCGCGATGGGACCGGCCGCCTCGCCTTTCGGTTGCGCGACGTCGGTTTGAACCGCCAGCGCCGAAGTAAAGCGCGCCAGCCTCCCACCCACGCCGAAGATCACGTCGCCCGACGAGACCTGCCGCGCGCCGGACCGGTCCGGCCCGTGATCGCAACGCAGCGATTCGACCCCCGTCCCATCCGGATAAACCGTGAACAACTCGCGCGTGCGCCCGTTCGCCGCGTACTCGAACAGAATTCTGCCGTCGTGGAGCACGTCGCTGGTCAACACCCATCCCGGCGCATAGGTAAGTCGCTCCGCCTTACCGCCCGCCAGAGGAACGACTTCGATAGCCGACCCCTCCGCCGACACGCGCGTATACGCCACCCGCCCATCCGGAACATAAAGGGGACGGACGCAATTAGAATCTCCGGAGCTGATTTGCCGCGGCGCCCCGCCCTCAATGGCCGTCTCCCAAACCTGCCAGGGGCCGGCGCTCTCACGCTTCCCGGCGAACAGCGCCTTCGTCCCGTCGTAGAAAACCGCCGCATCTGCCGAGGCGTAAAACCCGGCAACCAGCGGCCGCCGCTTCGGTCCGGAAACGAAGGTAAGGGTTGCCCCGGATGGAAAACGGTCGCGCCCGGCCAGCCATGCCTGGGCATCGTAGCGCGGCGCGTAGGTAAACACGTATGGCGGAACGGCCGGCGCGTCAACCACGGCCGCCCAAACCACCGCGCCCGCCAGCGCCACCGCCGCCAAGAGCCGGCCTCGCAAACCCATCTTCACCTTACCCTCTTCGAATTCTAGGCAAATCGGACCCTTTAAGCAGTAATAGGAATGTACTAGTGGGGCTTCAGGCGCTCTTGACGGGCCGCGCGTTGCCTTTGTGGGGCAGACCCCCTGGTCTGCGCGGGTCCCCCTGGACCCGCTCTTGGGATCCCCCCCTCACAGCGGGATTCTGCGAATGGGCAGCGCCGGGCCAGACCCCTTACCGCCGGCGCCAGGGGCCGGAGCGGGGCGGATTCGCGGCGCCTGGTAGTTCCCGAATTCAAGGTCGCTCTCGCTAAAGGTCAGGCTGCGGTCGAGCACCATCTCCACCGTGTCGCCCCTGGCCAGAACTGCGTCCGGGCCGCGCGTGGCAAGCACCGCGATCAATCCCGCCGCGGCCCCCGCCCCCGCACCGATGCCCAGCCCCATCCCGGCGTGGCTCATGGCGCTGCCCGCGATCGCGCCTACCGAGGCGCCCGCCGCGGTGGTCTCGCCGATGGTTCTCGCGTCGCTAGCCTTATTCCCGTCGCTAATGACTTTGCCTTCCGACTTATCCAGTTGTCCCGCCGCGGTACCGTCCAAGCCGCCGATCCGCGCGATAAAGGACCGCGTCACCCCGTTAGGCAGCGTGAGGGTTTCAAACCGGATGTAGATTTCTCCCCGGCCCTTCACCCGGCCCGGTTTCTTGACCTGGGTCACCACCCCGGCCACGTAGCTCCCGACGGGAATCACGATGCGTCCATTCACCAGAATCGGAAAGGCGGTCTCCAGATACACGCGGTCGCCTGCCACCGAATGTCTTGTGCTGATGCTGTTGATCAAGCTGAGCGGCACCTTATAGCCGGAGTCCACTGTGTAGACAACCGCATTCGCCGCCGAAGCCGCCCCCGCCGCAACTTCAGCCGGCGGCGTCTGCGCGGCAAGCAACCCCCCGGTCAAAAGGAGTGTCCCAATCCCATGGCGTAGCATGATCCAGCCGCCCCCAATCCGATTCTAGCCCAATACGTTCGACGTTGGGCGGCCGCTGAGCGTTGCGGAAGGCCGTCCGAACCCGCCCGCCTACTCCACCGCGAGCAAAATCCCCGGCACACTCACCTCACTCCCAATCGCCACGCGGATCTCCGGGTTGGGTCCCACATCGTCCGGCAACACCAGGTCGATTTGATAGAGCCCCGCCCAGCCCGGGCAAATGCCCGCGTACAGAACCCGGCTGGGGTCGAGCGGCGTTCCGTTCAGAAACACCTGGAAATCGGCGATCCTCTCGATCGGCCCGGCGTACACGGGAATCTCGCCGGGCAGCGCCGGGTAAGGCTCCGTCAAACCCAGTCCAGTCGCGTAGAGGATTACGATGCCTCCCGGCGGGACGGGTGACGCCGGCCCGATGGTCGAATAGGCCGGCCACTGCTGCGCGATGGCGTAATCCGTGGCTAGAGGCGTTGGAAACAACGCCGGCGCAGCGTCCTGAAGCGTGATGGGTACCTGCGGCCCCGCAATCGAGTTGAACGCCACCCAGATCGTCACCGGCCCCGCCACCTCGTTGGGGGGCATGAGGAAATTGATTTGTGTGGCGGAAACGTAAAACAACGGCGCGGGCGACCCGTTCACCATGACTTCCACGCCATTGAGGTTGGTGGGCAGGCTGCCCCCCGCGATGTCCGCGGCCGTCAGCGCCCGCGTGGAAAGCGCCATTCCGCTTCCCAGGATCGTGATCCCGGTATTCGGCGCGTACGGGCCGGGCGATTGGTTGCAGGTGTTGAGAATGGTAGCCGCGGAATAAGAAGGAGCCTGGCCCCAAAGGGCTGCCGACGACCACAGGGCTAGGGTCAACCACGCGCGCAATCGGTTCATAAGGATGCCTGACCCCTGTAGTGCCCTTGGCAGCCCCGAATTCTCAAAAAAGAATCGGCCGAGCGAATCCCTGGGGAACCGCGTACAATAGGCCTATCAGACTCGCTCTCTTAGGCTTCCTCCTGCTCTTGGCCGCCCTGCTGGGACTGTGGGCGGGCGTGGCTTGGCGCCGCTGACATGCATTTGGACTTTCAAACCGCGTTACTCAACGTGCTGCTGCTGTGGATTCTCACATCGCCGCACGAATTCGCTCACGCCTGGGTGGCCACCCGCCTCGGCGACGATACCCCGCGCCTCCAGGGCCGTTTGACCCTGAACCCTCTGGCCCACGTGGATTGGCTGGGAACCGCCATCCTCCCCTTCCTGACCTCGCTCTTCACCGGCGGCTTTCTGGGATGGGGCAAGCCCGTGATGACGAACACCGCCAAGCTCAAGGGCGGCCGCAACGGGCTGGCGCTGGTGGCCCTGGCGGGTCCCGGAAGCAACGTCGTCATGGCGGTAATCCTGGCGATGGTGGCGCGGCTGACGCTGCCCATCGCGCCGGCTTTCGCGAATTTCGCGGCCACCGGCGTCGAACTGAGCCTCTACCTGGCCATTTTCAACCTGCTGCCCGTGCCCCCGCTCGATGGCTCCAAGCTGTTGCTGGCAATGCGCGTCCCCTTCGTCGTCTACCAGGAGATTGCCCGCTTCGGCTTCATGGCGCTGATCGTCCTGGTTGCCTATTACGGAGTCGGCCGCTGGATGGCTGAGTGGAGCGAGACCGGCGCCCGGGCAATCTTCCACGCCCTGGGGTGAGGCGTGCACCCTGCTACCCTGAAAGCAGATCATGAAATCCCAAATTGCCGTCGCCACCTCCGATGGCGTGTCCCTTTGCGGCCACCTCGCGAAGAGCGCCGCTTTCGTCGTCCTGAGCGTCGAGGAAGGGCGCATCGTTTCCCGCGCCGTCCGCACCCGCGAACTTGGGCCCTGCGGCAATCACAAGAGTTTCGTTGAGATGCTGGAAGGCTGCGACGCCGTGATCTGCGGCGGCATCGGTCAGGGCGCGTTCGATGCCCTCAGCGCGCACGGGATCAAGCCCGTGGTAGCAGCCGGAAGTTGCGCCATTGACGACGCGGCGGAGCAATACCTCGCCGGAAGTCTCGCGACCACCGGCGAGCGCGTCTGCCTCTGCCACTAGTTCTTTTGTGGGGCAGCTTGCCAAGCTGCGCGCCGATTGTCAATCGGCGCACGTGGCGGTTAGGCCGGGGCGCCCTCTGGGCCGCACGCAGGATGGCATCCCGCCCCACTCCCCTGTGCTACCCTCCTCAGAGGAGGTTCGATGCGCCGCTATCTCCCCGCCCGCCTGGCAGCCCTGCTGCTGATCGCATTCGTCTTCGCCCCGCTGTTCGCCCAGGATATCGATATCCCCTTCAAGAGATTCGTCCTCGCGAACGGCCTCACCCTGGTGGTTCACGAAGATCACAAAGCGCCCATCGTGGCCGTCAACATCTGGTACCACGTCGGCTCGAAAAACGAGCGGCCGGGCAAAACCGGGTTCGCGCACCTGTTCGAACACCTCATGTTCGGCGGCAGCGAACATTTCCAAGGCCGCTATATCGACGCCATGGAGCGCATCGGCGCCACCGACCTCAACGGCACCACCAACGAGGACCGCACCAACTTCTTCGAAGACGTCCCCGTTTCCGCCCTCGATTACACGCTCTGGATGGAGTCCGACCGCATGGGCTACATGGTCGCCGCCATCGACCAGAAGACCCTCGATCTACAGCGCGGCGTGGTCCAGAACGAAAAGCGCCAGGACGAAAACGAGCCTTATGGCCTGGTGAACGAACAAATCGACCACGATACGCATCCCGCCGGCCATCCCTATTCCTGGAGCGTGATCGGCTCCATGGAGGATCTCAACGCCGCCTCGCTCGACGACGTTCACGAGTGGTTCAAAACCTACTACGGCCCGTCCAACGCCGTGCTGACGGTGGCGGGCGACGTGGATGCCGAAACGGTCCATCAAAAGGTCGAGAAGTATTTCGGCGAGATTCCGCCCGGTCCGCCGGTGGCCCGCCAGCGCGCGTGGATCGCCAAGATGACCGGCACGCACCGCGCCGTCATGCAGGATCGCGTCCCCCAGGCTCGCATCGTCAAGGTCTGGAACATGCCCGAGTACGGCGCCATGGATTCCGACTATCTGGACCTGGTGAGCGACGTCCTCGGCACGGGCGAAACTTCACGCCTCTACAAGCGCCTGGTCTATGACGACCAGATCGCCACCGATGTCGCCGCCTACGTCGATCCCCGCGAAATCGGCGGCCAGTTCGTGATTCAAGCCACCGCCCGCGCCGGCGTCCCTCTGGCGAAAGTGGAAAAAGCCATTGACGAGGAACTGGCGCGCTTTCTCGCCACCGGGCCGACCGAGCAGGAAGTGCATCGCGTCCGCACCGAATATCTGGCCAACTTCATCCGGCAGGCGGACCGCATCGGCGGTTTCGGCGGCAAGTCGGACGTGCTCGCCATGGCCCAAGTCTACCTGGGCGATGCGGCCGCCTACAAGACCAAGCTCACACGCGTGAAGGAGGCGACGGCCCTGAAGCTCCAGGGCGCCGCCAAGCGCTGGCTCTCCGATGGCGTCTACGTGCTCCAGGTGCTGCCCTTCGGCGACCCCGCCGCCGCCACCCAAACCGCCGACCGTTCCCATCCCCCTGAAATCGGCCAGCCTCCCGAATTGCGCCTGCCCAAGCTCGACCGCGCCACCCTATCCAATGGCTTAAAAGTGGTGCTGGCGGAGCGGCATGAGATCCCCGTCGTCAATCTGTCCCTCTTGGTCGATTCCGGTTACGCGGCCGACCCCGCCGCCGCGCCGGGGACCGCCACTTTGGTCGCCACGCTGCTCAATAAGGGAACCAAGACTCGCACCGCGCTCGAGATCAGCGAGCAACTGGCCCAGCTCGGCGCCCAGTTATCCGTATCGGCGAGCGTCGATTGCATCCAGGCGAGGCTCTCCGCCCTCAAGGCGAACCTCGATCCGTCGCTCGACATCTTCGCCGATCTGACCCTCGGCCCCACCTTCCCGCAAGCCGATTTCCAGCGCGAGCAGAAACAGCAACTGGCCGCCATCGACCGCGAAAAAAGCGAACCCATGGACACCGCGTTGCGCATCCTGCCGGCGCTCATTTACGGCACAGGCCACGCCTATGCGGAGCCGTGGACGGGATCGGGAACCGCCGTCGCCGTCTCCAAGCTTACCCGCGAGGACATGGTCAAGTTCCACGCCACCTGGTTCAAGCCGAACCACTCCACGCTGATCGTGGCCGGAGATACCACTCTGGCTGAGATGCGCCCCAAGCTGGAGAAGTTATTCGCCGCCTGGCAGCCGGGCGAGCCCCCCGCCAAGAACATCGCCACGGTTTCTCTGCCCGACAAGCCCGTGGTGTATCTGGTCGATCGGCCAGGATCGGAACAAACCCTGATTCTGGCGGGCAACGTCGCGCCGCCCAGGAACAACCCGCAAGAAGTCGCCATCACCACCATGAACAACATCCTCGGCGGCGATTTCGGCGCGCGCATCAACATGAATCTGCGCGAAGACAAGCACTGGTCCTACGGCGCGCAGACTTTCCTTTCGAGCGCCCGCGGCCAGCGCCCATTCCTGGTCTACGCGCCCGTTCAGACCGATAAGACCAAGGAGTCTCTAACCGAATTGGATAAGGAGTTGCGCGGCATCGTCGGCGACCGCCCTGCGACCGCCGCGGAATTGACCAAGGTAAAAGGGAGTGAGACGCTGCGTCTGCCGGGTTCCCGCGAAACCATCGGGCAGGTGTTGGACATGATGGTGAGCCTGGTGCAGTTCAACCTGCCGGACGATTATTACCAGACCTTCGCCCCCAAGGCCCGTGCGCTAACCCTCCCCGATATCGCCAAGGCCGCCGCCGAAGTGGTGCAGCCCGCGCATCTGGTCTGGGTGGTGGTGGGGGACCGCGCCAAGATCGAAGCCGGCGTCCGCCAGCTCGGCCTTGGCGAAGTGCGGCTCCTCAATCCCGAATAGGCCCGCGCCTTAGTTGTAATGCGCTGCGTTGATTGCCGCGAAGTGCGCCAGCTCCGCCGGGGCCTCGTCCACCGGATAAACCGAATTGGTGGGGCACACAGGCACGCACGCGCCGCAATCGATGCACTCGTCCGGGCTTACATAGAGCTGCGGGGTCTCTTCAAAACCGGCCTCGTCCTTCTTGGGGTGGATGCAGTCCACCGGGCAGGCTTCCACACACAGCTCGTCTTTGGTGCAAGTATCGGTAATCAGGTATGCCATGCCAAGGCGAGTGCAATCCCGGCGCCAGCCGCAGGTGAGCCATAAGTGATGGAAAACACGAAGAGAAAGCCCACAACCGCAAACCAAAGTGGGTCAAGCCGCGCACCTTCCGCGCGCTTGGTTGGTCAAGTGGCGCAATCGGAGGCAGTAGGAGTCGGGCATGCCCGACCCTGCCGGGGGTGACGCTCTGCCACAGAGTTGCAATCCTCCTCCTCTTGCGCCATTTTGAATAAGATGCCCGTTTCGCTCGAATTCCTCCGCGGCGTCCTCGGATTGATCGGCGCCGCCTGCGCCTTCATGCTGGGCCGCTCGGCGGCGGCCGTCCGCAAAGGATGGCAGAAACCCTCCCGCCTCTACGGCTGGATTCTCCGCACCGCCGCCTGCATGATCGCGTTGGCCATCCGCCATCCGCTCGATGCCACCGCGCTCATCGTCTGGGCCGTTGCCGCCGCGGCGTTCGCCTATGGCTTCTGGAGCGCTTCCCGTCCGCGCAAAGAGGAAGACCTCGTGAGCGCCATCTTCCCGGACGAGCCCTGACCGACGGTTGCTACAATCCTCTCTTATGGCGCTCGTCGTAGTCGGATCGGTAGCTTATGATGGCGTGGAAACGCCGCACGGAGCCGTGGACCGCATGCTCGGCGGCGCGGCCACCTATATCTCGCTCGCCGCCAGTTACTTTACGCCCGTCAAGCTGGTAGGGGTGGTAGGAGACGATTTCGCGTCCGAGGATGCCGCTCTTCTGGCTTCGCGCGACATCGAACTCACCGGCCTGGAGCGCGTGCCCGGCGGCAAGACGTTCTTCTGGTCGGGGGTCTACTCCGCCGACATGAACGACCGCACCACCTTGCGCACCGACTTGAACGTCTTCGCCGATTTCAACCCCCAGCTTCCCGAATCCTACCGCTCCGAACCCTATCTGTTCCTCGGCAATATCCAGCCCGCGCTGCAGCGGAGCGTGCGCGCGCAAATGCACCGCCTGCGCCTGGCCGGCGGCGACACCATGAATTACTGGATTAACGACTTTCGCGCCGAGCTGCTCGAAACCCTCAAGGGCTGGGACTTCCTGCTCATCAACGACGGCGAAGCCCGCCTTCTCTCGGGCCAGAGCAATCTGCGCCGCGCCGCGGCCGGCATCCAAGCCATGGGACCCCGCGCCCTGGTGGTCAAGCGCGGCGAGTACGGCGCCGTGCTCCTCCGCGGCGGATGTCACTTCATGGCGCCCGGATATCTTTTGGAAGAGGTGTTCGATCCCACCGGCGCGGGCGATTGTTTCGCGGGCGGCTTCATGGGCTATCTGGCCGGCCGCGGCGTGGCCCTCGACGGCGCCGAAGTCGATTTCGCCGACTTGCGCCGCGCCGTGATCTACGGCTCCATCATGGGCAGCTTTTGTTGCGAGCGCTTTGGAGTCGACCGTTTCCGTACCCTGACCCACGCCGAAATCGAAGCCCGCTACCAGGAATTCAAGAGTTGCACCGCCTTTTAGCCCGGCTCCGCTCTTAGCTTACGATGATTCGGGTGCTGGCCTATGGGATGTCGTTGCTCTTCTATCACCGGCAGGTCTGCGGCCATGCCCGCGGCCCCAAAATCAACGTCCTGAACCCCGATTGTCAAGGTCCCGGCCGCCTAAGAAGGCCACTGCAACTTCCAACAGCTCCACCTTCCAATACCAACGCCCAGCGAATCAGCGCGCTCCCGGCGGATCGCCCCCCGGTTTGCGGAATCACTGAGATCACTTTGCCGCGACACATTTCTATTTTGCGTGTCTATTTTGCGTTGCATTTGCCATCCATATGTAGTATTATCGAGCGCGAGCGCAGTTGGACTGGCTAGTCGAGGCTTCCCATGAGCTTGCCAGTGGGGCGCTCCTAAGGAGATGGCAGAATGGCAGATATCCTGAACCAAGCCGAATTGAAAAGCTTTGTCGCTCGCCCAAAGGAGTTTTTGAGCGACCCGAATAACGCTAAGAAGATCCTTGGCGCCGATACGGCGTCCCGCCAGAAACTGGTCGAGCAGATTGCTCATACACAAGGCGTCAGCCCGGAACATGTTGCCCTCAACATCGGCGCTCACGCCAGCGAGTATTCCTTAATCAGTTATAAGAGTAAGGCGCAGGCACCCCAGGAGCACGCAAAGTAAACCCTTCGACTCTTGCGCCGCCGAAACGCGCTGAACGTAGCGCGCGGGCCCGTGCGGCGATCAAAGCTTGCCGCCGGCCGGGCGGTGACGTTTCGTCCGGCCGGCGACGAGAATTGCTCTCGTGGTTTTGGGTGGATCGAGCCACTGAAAGGGGAA
>PLGA01000038.1 GCA_003139735.1 Bryobacterales bacterium
GACTGGGGATCAGCACTCGCTCATACAAGCCCGCCTGATCAACTGCCTGGCCGATTCTGCGGAGCGCATCGAGCCGTTGTTGCCCACGCTGGCGCTCGTCGAAGAAGTGCCGAACCGCCTGTTCGATCAGTTCATCGCGGCTCCGATAGTGGCCGCTAGTGAGTTCCTGCTCGACCTGTTTTGTCAAATCCGCCGGCAGCGTTACGTCCATGACCGTCTCCTCTCTTTATTCTACGCGTTCGCGGCGCCATAACAAGGGTGACGGTCGAAGGAGTCCGTCGCTCATGTCGAAATCTCGAAAGAAGAGAATGCCGAAGCGGGTCCTTGCATTGCCGGATCTCGAACAAGCCAAATCTGCTGTCCTCAGTACCCTCACTTCCGTAAGCGGGCAACGGACGTGCGGCCACGCCATTAACGACTTCGTCGAGTGGTATTGCTCCGAGCCGCGCCTGGCCTTCAATCGCACCGTGGTTCTGAAATATCGGATTTGCTTAGAGCAGAAACGGTACGCTCCGAACACCATCAATCTGCGCCTGGCGGCGGTACCCCGCGTGGCCTACGAGGCGTGCGACTCGGGATTGTCGAGCCCGGAACTGGGGCCAGGAATACGGCGAGTGAAAGGAGTCCGGCGTCTTGACGTCCGTGTGGGCAACTGGCTCACCCCCGCCCAGGGCAAGCTCCTGCTGGAGCGGTCGGACACCGCCACGCTATGGGGAAAACGGAACCACGCCATTTTGGCGATGCTGATCGGTTGCGGCCTCCGCCGCAGCGAACTTTTGTCTTTGGCGATGGATTCCATCCAGGTTCGAAAAGAGCATTGGGTGATCGCGGACCTGAAGGGCAGGGCCGGACATGTCCGGACGGTTCCGGTCCCGCAATGGGTCAAGGCCGCGGTTGACGTCTGGAGCACTGCTGCCGAAATTACCAAAGGTACGCTGTCTGAGCGCTCGGAGTTTGCCTACGGCCTTTGGCGGGAATCCCGTCGCGTCGCCACCTCACGACGTTTTTTTGGAGGCCTGCAGAAATTGGTGGAAACTCGGGCATGCAGAAGACCATTGTTTTCACCATCGCCCTTGCCCTGGCGGCCATCGAACAGGAGCTGATCCTGTTCGTCACGCTGAACGTCAACAAGAACACCGAGCCGGTGCGAGCGCTTGGCAAGATGCTCCTGCAGAACATTCAACTTGTGGTCGGGAAGCGCTACGAGAGCGAGGAGGAACGGAAGCGGGCACGTCTCGCGCGCCATGCTGTCCCGCTACTCCCACGTCTGAATGGAGGCCAAGCGGCGCGCTCTCGACGAGATCGCCGCGCGCCAGCGAGCCGCCGACGAGAAGCGGAACGCGGATGCCGAACGGCAGCAGGCTGCGGCGGTATCGCACCAGCCGCTGCTGCAGTAGTTGTTTCGGCGAATGAAATCGACGAGAGCGAAGTGGAAGATTCGGAGCGGAATGGGCATGGGTTGCCCATGCGGGGCCTTGCATGCTACTGCTGCGAATCTACGGGCGGCGTGTAGCTGCCCTTGGTACGAAAATGCGACGTCATCTGGCCGCCGCCAGTTCCATCGTCTCGTCGGGCGCGTAGTCCGCGTCGCTCGCAATTACGTCGTCGCACGAACGCCGAGTCCAAGAAGATTGCGCTCGATACGCGGCCCTCACCGCACCTTCACGATGCAGGTCCGGCCGAACGAAAGCTGCGGCTCTTCGATGATCGGCTGATCGGGTTTGCGGTTGAACGAGTGGCACTAGACTCGATCTAGGCGGCGATCCGTGGCAGTACTTCCTTTTCGATCTGCGGCTGAATCTCCTGCCCGGCAACCTCGAGGTCGTAGGCGACCTGAAGATTCAGCCAATACTGGGGCGATGTGCCGAAATACCGCGCCAGACGCATCGCGGTGTCGACGGTTATGGTCCTCTTACCGTTGACGATCGCGCTGATCCGGTTCATCGGAACCCGGAGTGCGCGCGCCAGCTCGTTCAGGCTGACACCAATCTCACCGAGTTCATCCCGAAGTAGCTCGCCCGGGTGGATGGGCGGCAGTTTCCTACGCTGTGCCATGGTTCTCCTCTCTCAGTGGTAATCCACGATCTCGACTTCGTGCGCGTTGCCGTCACGCCAAGTGAAGCAGATCCGCCAGCGGTCATTGATCCGAATGCTGTGCTGGCCGGCCCGGTCTCTTTTCAGTGCTTCCAGGTGGTTGCCCCGAATGGCGACCAAATCGGTGAGACTCGTGGCTGCGTCCAGCCAGCGCAGCCGCTTGCGTGCCTGTTCTTCGATCCCGCGAAACTTCCGGCTGCCCAATCCTTCGTGGATCGCCTTGGTTTCCGGACATCGGAACGAGCGGATCATACACGTTAAACATACTACGCGCCGTGTACCGGGTCAACTGCGGCTGCGCGCGCCATCCCGACGCCGAGCAACGTGAGCATCTGTGGGGGCCCCCCAGAGTCCCCTGTGTTTAGTGTCCTTTCGCCGAAAGGACACGGAGCAACGCCACCGCTTGGGAGCCTCGCAAGGCTCCCGGCGCGAGGGGTGCCTCCACCCGACCCTTGGACGGAAGGGCTGTAGTCGACAGGAATCGGTAAACGCTGCCCGACAAGGCAGGAGTAACGGCAGGCTAAGCCGCCTGGAGCCGGCTTCCGAGTGGCCAATCCGCGTGACCCGCCTAGTGGCCAAGACGAGCGGGTTCTGCGATGGCAGGCGCGCCACGGAGTAAGCCTTCCGTGCTCAGGTCTTCATCAATCTCCGGCCAGTGAATCCCATAGCCAGCTCCGCTTACTTTCCAGCGTGATCGCTGTTCCATGGTAGCGTTCAATAGCCGGGGATACCAAGTCAGGGGCACGATGATTGTGCGCCCGTCTGCGAGGTCCACCGCCAGTGTGCCGCCTCACGCCGTTTTTTGGAGCGATGCAGGAATTGGTGGAAACTTGGGCATGCACAAAACCATTGTTTTCATCGCGGCCATTGCGCTGGCGGCCAATGCCCAGAGGATCGAGACGGAGAAGCCGGATCGGAACAAGGTTATGCGGGTCGAAACGGCCCCTAACCACTTGACCATTATCGAGTTGGGGGAACCTGTCACGGAGGTCGCGGCAGGAAGCTCATCGTACAAGATTGAGTGGCGCGGCAACAAGGTGTTCGTCCAGCCCCTCGACCCGGACGCTAATACGAACCTGTTCATCTGGACGGCCTCCGGGCGTTTGAGCTACGAGCTGGTCCCGGCGCGTTCCGTCCAGGAAACGGTATTCGCCATCGACCAGGAACCCAGCCCCCATGAGGCCAAAGTGGCGATCCCGGAGAAGCCGGCGGAGGACCCGCGGGCCGCCCAGGAAGCGAAACTGGCGTCGGAGATGCTATTGGCTAGCACGCCGGTGCGGGTGGCCGGAGAAGCCAAGAATCGCGCTCGCGTCGAGGTGGTTCTAAAGGACATCTATCGCAAGGACAACCGCGTGTATGTCCGCTACGAAATTCAAAACAAGAGCCGATCGGCATACGTGCCGGGAGCGCCAGGCGTCTTCACGCTCCGTTCGCCGCGTACCTCCACTTCGCTTTACACGCTCTCTGAAAGCCAACTCCTGGGCGGGATTCTCATTTCGAGCCGAGGCCAGGTCCCTGTGACAGTACTGGATTCGGAGGTGCATGCGAACGCGGTCGCGCCGGGCGGCGCCACGTGGGGACTGGTCGGATTCGAATGTCCTCCGCGGACGAGCGGTCCCGCCGTCGTGGAGTTCGCTTTCCCGTCGGATGGCGGCGGAGAGGTCAGCGCGGTGCTGGTCCTGTGACGTCCATGGAACACAACGTCGGCATCGCGCCCGAGCACGCGCTGCACCTGGTTCGATCCAGCGTGGTTCCTGCGATCCCCCTGGATACTGCCGGCATCGAGAGTCCTTCGGCGACGCTGATTCTGGAGGCATTCCGCGCGCGCTTCACAAACGCGTGCGATGCCGGCGTGTGGAAACGTCTCTCGAACGCCGTTTTGGAGCCGGCGA
>PLGA01000323.1 GCA_003139735.1 Bryobacterales bacterium
GGGAAGTTCGGTGGCCGGACCGGGCGCCAGTCCCATGGTGAAGAAGGTCTCGAAGCGTGAAGGCGAGGTGCGCGAGGAGCGGAAGAGAATTCCTTTGCCATCGGGCGTGAAGGAGAGCGGCGTATCGTCGGCGGGATGAAAGGTGAGCCGTACTGGCACGCCGCCGTTCACCGGCACGCTGTAGAGATCGACGTTGCCATCGTAGCTTCCGGAGAAGACGACCGTCTCTCCGTCGGGCGCGAAGATGGCATTCGTTTCGATGCCTGGCGCCGTGGTGAGGCGGCGGGCATCGCCACCCTGCCGCGGCACAATCCACAGGTCACCGGCCCAAGTGAAGACGATGTGCGTGCGGCTGAGCGCGGGACGTTGCGGCAGGAGCATGGGAGTCTGCGCAAGCAGCGGGGCCGCGCCAGCGAGCAGCACGAACGAGAGCAGAGTTCGAACGAGTCGCATGAAGGTCTCCGTTCCCTATGAACTGGGATTTTGATTCTGAATTTCCGCTCATCATACACCAAGCCGCTAACTCTCGA
The DNA here is from genome assembly GCA_003139735.1 of Bryobacterales bacterium. Lineage (GTDB taxonomy): Bacteria > Acidobacteriota > Terriglobia > Bryobacterales > Bryobacteraceae > BOG-224. The sequence goes on from PLGA01000323.1 coordinate 531, forward strand.
TCCTCCGAAGTGCCGTCGCTTTCTTCCGGCCGCTTCATTTCGGCGCATCAACCTCGGGCGCAGCAGGGGGTACGTTCGCACCTCAGGACAGCCATTGCGACTGAATGAAATGGCGGAGCTATGCCCTATGCGCCAACCCACGCCGGTGCCGTAGCTTCCCCAATTATGCTGCGCCTCTGACTCTTGACAGATGGGCAAGCCACAGCATCAACTCCAACGCCAGCGCGAGTTGCGTGCGATGTTTCGCGAGCGCGGCCGTGATACTCAGCTTCGGCCGGTCGTCGCCCACCCGCCAATCGGAGTATCCTGAGTCTGAAAATCTCAATTCGTCCCCACGGAAGGATTCACCCATGAAGCGAAGAACGTTTCTGAAGTCACTCGCGGCTGCGCCCTCCGCCTGCGTGGTCCTTCCACGGCTCGCTGAAGCCGCCCTGCCGAAAACCACCATCACGCGGGTCCGAATTTACCAACCGCCCGATCTCAATCAGACTTTCAACCAGAGCAACATGCTTGTAACGGTGGAGACCGAAGCCGGCATCACGGGCATCGGCGAAGGCGGGCTCAAGGACACGCTGTCGCAGTGCGCCGGCTCCCTCATCGGCAAGGACCCGTTTAAGATCGAAGCCATCTGGCAGGAAGAGTACATGGCGTGGTTCTACCCTCCGGGCAGGGAGAAGCAGGATGCCATGGGCGCGCTCGATCTGGCGCTTTGGGACATCAAAGGCAAGGCCCTCGGCCTGCCCATCCACCAGATACTGGGCGGGGCCGTGCGCACCTTCTGCGAAACCTACAATACCGGCAACGTCCGCCCGCCGGCGGTTCCGGGCGGCGGGCAGCCCACCATGAAGGACCGGGTGAAGGCGACCCTGGACGCGGGCTACAAGGTCTATCGAATTGGCGCAGCCGATTCCGGCAACGGCCCCTGGGATGTCCGGGCCCGTCTCCTTCAGCTTGCCAGGGACGCCAAGGAAATCCGCGAGGCGCTCGGCTCCACGGGGGACTGGAGCGTCGACTTCCATCAGCGCTTCGAATACGCCGACGCCCTCCGCGGCTGCCGGCTGATTGAGGAGTATTCGCCCTACCTGGTCGAGGATCCCGTTCGCGACGAACATTTCCTGGAAGACATCCCCAAGCTGCGGCAGATGACCTCCGTGCCCATCGCGGCGGGCGAGGAATGGGGTTGGCGCTGGGATTTCAACAAGCTCGTCGAAAACCACGACATCGACTTCAACCGCTGCACCCTTCCCAACGTCGGCGGCATCACGGAGTATCTCAAGATCATGGCCATGTGCGAAACGCACGCGGTGGGCATGGTCCCGCACTTCACCGGTCCGGTGGCCACCGCCGCCCTGGTGCACTGCCTGTCCACCTACCCCGGCACGGTGCTGTTCGAGTACAACTACGGCGACCGGAAGATCCCCTATCTCCCCGATTACACCGATTTCAAAGCCGGCAAGCTCTATCCCAACGAGCGTCCGGGCCTTGGGGTCACGCTGGACACCAAGCCGCTGACCATGATCGGTGAAGTCACTCAGCCGGCCCGGCACCCTCAGATCTACAGCCGTCCCGACGGGTCGCTCACCCACTGGTAGACAGCCGCGTGGACGCGGACGCTTACCAGCCGCGTGCGGCCAGCGCGAGCGGCTCGATCCCTTGTTTCAAGACGCCCGAATGAGCGAAGACCAGGGCTTCGACGCACCCGTCGCCGGCGAGGCGCGTCGCCAACCGGCGTAGAGAAGCCCGGTCCTGAGCCTGGTCTTTGGAGAATATCCAGGGAGAACACCTCACGCGGCCATCCGAGCCGGCATCGGCGGCGTCGCCTAGTATAAGTACGCCGTTCACCAGATAGGCGGCGCAGCCGGCCGTATGGCCTGGAACGGCGAAGACCCGCACCTTCACGGTCCCCAGATCCACCACTTCCCCGTCCTGGAGGGTCCGGCCGATTTTTACGCCGGTCGGCTTGACAGGCAGGAACCGCAGGATCGGGCCGCCGGAGGAAGCCCGCCCTTCCGCAATATCCACTTCTTCAGACAATGCCATGACTTGCGCGTTGGGGAATAGCGGCGCTCCGGAAATATGGTCCCGGTGACCGTGCGTCAGAAATATCGCCTTGACATTTTCCCGTCCCAGCCCGAGGCGCGAAAGTTCGCCAAGGATCGCCTTCCCCGTTTTGTCGTCGCCCGCATCGAATAACGCAGCTCCGCCGTCAGCCAGCGGCAACACGGCGAGGCTGACAAAGCGGTCCTTCACGATGCGGATGCCGTTGATTTCAAGGCCGTCCGGAATGGACTGCCGGCCCGCGAACGCTGTGACAATGAGGATTCCGAAGCCAACGATGACGAGCGATACGAAGATTGCCGAGTATTCCAGGACTTCCACTTTGGCCTCCTGGCGGAAGGATTGGGCGGCTTGACGGGCCGCGCGAATCCATCATAATAGGAATATTCGCTCTCTTTCAATAGGCCGTTCAAGATGACGACGCCCGGAAATACTTCTGAACCCGCTCCGGCAGTGTACCTGCCCGAGCAACCTGGGCTGCCGCCCGGCTCCGGAAAACCAAAAAAACGCGGACTGATCTGGTTTGTATTCCTGCTGATCGTCGCAAGCATCGCGGGGTACGCCGTCTGGCGCGCCGGGCACCCGGTGACGACCGCCCAGAACGGTGCGGGGGGCGGGGGAGGAGGCGGTGGCGGCCGCGGCGCAACGGGCCCGGTGCCGGTGGTCGTGACGAAGGTCGCGCGCTCCAGCATTCCGGTCTACCTGAACGGGCTGGGCAACGTGAGTCCTTACTATACGGTGACAGTCAAGTCGCGGGTTGACGGCCAGCTGATGAAGGTGGACTTCAACGAGGGCGATTTCGTCAAGGAGGGCCAAGTCCTGGCCGAGATCGACCCGCGGCCCTATCAGGTTCAACTGGATTTGGCTGAAGCCACGCTGGCGCGCGACCAGGCGATCCTGGCAAACGCGAACGTCGACCTTGCGCGTTACAAGCTGCTGGTGCAGACAGACGCCATTCCGAGCCAGCAATTGGATACGGAGACCGCGCTGGTGGCGCAGTACACGGCCGCCACGAAGCAGGATCAAGCCACCATCGATAACGCCAAACTGGATTTGGTCTATGCAAAAGTCGCGGCTCCGATTACGGGCGTCGTAGGCCTGCGCCTGGTAGATCCCGGCAACATCGTTCACGCCTCCGACGCGAACGGCATGATCACCATCACCCAGCTCCAGCCGATCGCCGTGCTATTTACCATCCCCGAAGATAGCCTTCCGGATGTCGTGCACAACGTGCGGGCGGGCGCGAAACTGCCGGCGGATGCCTACAACCGGGACATGACCCAGAAGCTCGCATCCGGAACGCTGGTGACCCTGGACAACCAGATTGACAGCACCACCGGAACCTCCAAGCTGAAGGCGGTTTTCAACAACCAGGACAATAAGCTCTTCCCTCAGCAGTTTGTCAACATACGCCTGCTGGTGGACACGCTGACCAATCAACTGGTGGTCCCCAACGTGGCGGTCCAGAATGGCCAGCAGGGGACGTTTCTCTATGTTGTCGATGAGGATTCCAGAGTGCATCTGAAAACAGTTCAGGTGGGAATCGCAACCGAGACCTCCACCGACATTCTCAGCGGCATCTCG
>PLGA01000224.1 GCA_003139735.1 Bryobacterales bacterium
CGGATCGACTCCATCTGGAAGAAGCTGGGGATCGAATGAGTGGCACGCGATACGAGCTTGCCCATTGGGAAGGATTCATTCATACTTAAGGTATGAAATTCCAGTCCAAGGTCGGCGAGCGTGGCCAGGTTGTCATCCCGAAGGCGATCCGCGACAATCTTGGCCTGGACAAGAACACCGCCCTGGAGTTTGAACTCAAGGGCGCAACCGTCACTCTGCGGGCCAAGCGCGATCTGGGAAACTTCGATCTGGCGATGAAGAAGTATGCCGGGTCCCTTCGCGAGAGCTTTCTGGCAAGCGGTTATAAGTCTGTTGACGAATACATCGACGACATTCGCGGTCGAGAGCCTGGAACGCACGATTGACGACTACAGCTCTGGACACCAACATCGTTCTGGACATTCTGACTGGAACGCCATCCGAGGTTGCACAGAGCGAGGCAGCTCTGAAGTCTGCCCAGCTTGCGGGCACTCTGTCGATTTCGATCATCGTATACGCGGAGGTTGCTTCGAACTTCCCGTCCAGATCCAGAGCAGACGATTTCTTCCGATTATTGAACTGCAAGATCGAACCGGTTGAGCAAGCGACAGCGTATCTGGCGGCCCAATTCTTCTGGCAGGACAGATTGCGTGGAGGCAGCCGCACACGAATTCTGCCGGACTTTCTGATTGCCGCACATGCGCAACTGAACGCCGACCGCATCCTGACTCGCGACAAGCGATTCTTCAGCGACACCTTTCCCAGGCTGAAGGCGGTAAGTCCTGCAGACTTGGTATAGCTTCAGCCAACGCCGTTCTACGCCTTCATGGAGCCGGAAGGGGAGATGAGGTAGAAGGTGACGCTGCCCGCGGTGGTGCGGCGGTGCGGCGTGCCGCGCGGGATGGTGAGCATGTCGCCTTTGTTCAGGGTCACCTTGGTTGCGCCGTCGGAGGCTGGGGCGAGCTGTTCGCCGGGCTTGGTGGTGCGCGCGTTCTTCAGCGTTCCGCCGACCTCGTAGACGGTGCTGCCGTCGATGATCTGAAGGATGTGGTCGCGGCCCTCGTGCTGCTCGAAATCAGTCGCGCTGTGGTTTACCTCGGTCGTCATCACGATGGCGCAGGTAAATCCCGCTGAGGCGGCGGCGACCAGGTTGTTATTGCCCCCCTTGGCGGCGAGCGCCTTGGCGTCGTCGGCGAGTTGCTGGGCGGTGAAGACCTGAAATTGCACGGCGCTCTGCGCGGGTGCGGGGGCCTGCGCGGCGAAGAGCAGTTTGTCGGTGAGGGCGATGCTGGCAGCAGCGGCTACAGGAGCCGTGCGCAGGAAGTTGCGGCGAGATGTGTTCTTGGCCATGCGTGGAAGTGAATCACATCCGGGCATGTTCTGCCAAGAGGCATTGCTAAATGCCCTCCAAAGCAGCACGATTTGCACTCGACCTGGCTTGCCGCGCGGATTTCAGCCTGCGGCGGCTCCGTCGTATACTCAAGCCATGTCCGTTGTGAAAAATGCCGCTGCGATTGCCAAGGGGATGAGCATCACCCTGGGGCAGATCTTCCAGCCGACCGAGGTGGAGAACTATCCCGACGGCAAGGGGCCGATGCGTGGCGCGCAGTTTGAGGAGCGCTTCCGCGGCAAGCACCAGTTGCAGCGCGACGAGAACGGCCTGGAGAAGTGCGTGGCTTGCTATCTGTGCGCGGCCGCCTGCCCGGCCAACTGCATCTACATCGAGGCGGCGGATAACACCGAGGAAAAGCGCATCTCGTCGTCCGAGCGATACGCGAAGGTGTACAACATCGACTACAACCGGTGCATCTTCTGCGGCTACTGCGTGGAGGCCTGCCCCACCGACGCCATCACGCACGGACACGGCTTTGAGGTGGCCAGCTACAACACGTCCACGCTGGTCAAACGGAAAGAGGATATGCTTGCGCCCCTGCCCGCCGGCGGCAGGTCGCCCGTGGTTGCGCCCGACGAGGCGCCCGCGCATTAGGACGGCAAGCGCGTGTTTCAGAACCGAATGACGTAGGAGGAAATCGATGCGCCAACTATTGCTGTTTCTTCTCTTATCCGCCGGATTCGCGGCCGCGCAAGATCGCGTCTACGAGCTGCGGACCTACACCTGCAACGAAGGTAAACTGGAAGCCCTCAAGGCGCGCTTCCGCGATCACACCATCGCGATCTTCAAGCGCCACAACATGGAGAGCATCGGCTACTGGGTGCCGCAGGACCCGGAAAGATCGAAGAACACGCTGATCTACATCCTGGTCCATCCCAGCCGCGAAGCCGCCACGAAGAACTGGGCCGAGTTCAACGCCGATCCGGAATGGCAGAAGGTGCGGAAGGAATCCGAAGCCGCCGGACCGATCGTGCAGAAGACGGAATCGGTGTTCATGAGCCCGACCGACTTTTCCGCGCTCAAGTAGCCGGCCGCGCCCAAAAAGGAGGACAATCGTTCTCATGGCGCTCCGAGGTTGGTTTCTTTGGGTGATGGCGGCGCTGGCGTGCGCGGCCCCGCTCGGGGCGCAATCCACCAGCGCCAAGGATCTGGCGGCGGGCAAGTTTCTGGTGGCGGGCCGCAGCCTGCTGGATCCGAATTTCATGGAAACGGTGGTGCTGCTGGTGGATTACGAGGAGAGCGGCGTGGTCGGCCTGGTAATCAACCGCCGCACCCGGCTTCCCATCTCGCGCGCGTTGAGCGTAGCGGAGGCCAAGGGCCGGCCGGAGCCGGTCTATATCGGCGGACCCGTGGAGGTAACGGGGGTCATGGCGCTGGCCCGTTCGAGCGCCGATATACAGGGCGCCAAGCACGTTTTCGGCGATGTTTACCTGATCGCGACGAAGACGCTGCTGGATAAGTCGCTGGCATCGCCCATCGCGGCGAGCGCCTTCCACGTTTACCTGGGTTACGCCGGCTGGAGCGGCCCGCAACTGCGCCACGAAATGGAAGTCGGAGGCTGGTTCATTATCCCCGGCGACGCCGCGACGGTATTCGATGGGGATCCCGGTTCGGTGTGGAACCGGCTGATCGAAAGGACCGATACGCGCATGGCAATGTTCGACCGTTTGCCTTATGCCCCAATCCCTTATGCCCCAAGATGAGTTCCACCTGGTTGCCGCCGCGCGGCAGGAGATGATCGACCACGGGTTCGAACCCGATTTTCCTCCCGACGCGGAAAGGCAGCTCGCAGCCATTCAGACGGGACCGGACCGTTCGTTGCGGGACCTGACGGACCTGTTGTGGTCCTCGATCGATAACGACGACTCGCGCGACCTGGACCAGATCGAGTGGGCCGAGCGCGTGCCCGCCGGCATACGGGTGTTGGTAGGGGTGGCCGACGTGGATTCGGCGGTCGCCAAGGCCACGCCCATCGATTGCCACGCCGCGCGGGAAGCCACCACGGTGTACGCCGGGATCAGCACCTTCCCGATGCTGCCGCTGCGGCTCTCGACGGATCTGACCTCGCTTTCCGAGGGCCAGGACCGCGACGCGACGGTGATCGAAATGGTGGTGGCCGCGGACGGCTCCATCGCGTCCAACGCGATCTACCGGGCCGTGGTGCGCAACCGCGCGCAACTGACGTACAACTCGATCGGGCCGTGGCTCGAAGGCAAGGGCGCGGCGCCGCCGAAGATAGCGACCTCAGTGGATCTGGCGGCGCAGCTCAAGCTTCAGGATGAGGCGGCGCAGGCGCTGCGGGAGTGCCGGCGCCGCCTTGGGGCTCTCGACTTCGATCGCCTGGAGGCGCAACCCGTGATCGCCGACGGGGTGGTGCGTGAGATTACGGCCCGCGCGGCCAACCGCGCGTCGCAATTGATCGAGGACTTCATGATCGCCGCGAACGAGGTAATGGCCCGGACATTGCGCGACGCCGGGGTTTCCTCCATACGGCGCGTGGTGAAGTCTCCCGAGCGCTGGCCGCGCATCGTGGAATTGGCGGAGCGCTATGGCGACAAGCTGCCCGCGACGCCGGATCCGGGAGCGTTGAACGCCTTTCTGATGAGGCGCAAGCAGGCTGACGCGATACACTACGCCGACATTTCGCTCTCGGTTCTCAAGCTCATGGGACCCGGCGAATACGTGGCCAGCCGGCCGGGCGATTCCGGACAGGGTCACTTCGGGCTGGCGGCGCAGGATTACACCCACTCGACCGCGCCCAATCGCCGGTTCGCCGATCTGGTGACCGAGCGGCTGCTCAAGGCGCTTTCGGCGGGCGCCAAACCGCCTTACACGGACGCGGAACTGGACGCCATCGCGAGCAATTGCACGTTGAAGGAAGATGCGGCGCGGAAAGTGGAGCGAGCCATGACCAAACGGCTGGCCGCCGCGGCTCTGCGTCCGCGCGTGGGCCAATCTTTCTCCGCGGTGGTGACGGGCGTGACGCCCAAGGGCGTGTTCGTCCGGGTATTCGATCCGCCGGTGGAAGGCCGCCTCATGCGCGGCGAGAGCGGGCTGGACGTGGGCGACAGCCTGAACGTCAAACTCTTGAGCACGGACCCGCAGCGCGGGTTTATCGATTTCGGGCGGAACTAGTGGGGCGGGCCTCCTGGCC
>PLGA01000381.1 GCA_003139735.1 Bryobacterales bacterium
GTCGGATTCTCACTCAGAGCCCTATTTAGTTAGAGGCAGTCGCCCATGGAAACCATGCCCGGAAAACAGCACGCGCACCAGCTCATTGAGCAACTGCCGGACTCACAGATCGAGACCGCTGTCCGATTTCTGGAGTTCATGCTGCTCGATCCGGTCGCTCGCGCCGCGGCGACGGCCCTGCCGGACAATGAACCGGTGACGGAAGAGGACCGTCGGCGCTTTCACGACGGCCAAGCTTGGTTCCGGAAGCGCGCTGCGCCTCTCTATTGGATGACCAGCCAGGTCAGCCCGCGCGCGGGCACTCTCACCGGCACTTCCACGCGGTATTCGCGGTCGAGAACGTAGCGCTGCGGTTTTCCCTCCTGCTCGCGGATGAGCGCCGTCCTGGCGAGGCCGGTATAATACAGCGGCAGCGTCATGGTCTTCCGCACCTCCTGGTCGAGCGGGTTATAGACCACCGCCAATCCCTTCTCGGGCAGGCGCGGATTGACGTGCAGAATCGCGTCCAGATCGCGTCCGTCCGGCCGGCGCACGTGGATGATATCGGAGTCGAGAATGGCGCGGTGGCGCTTGTAGAAATCCACCCAGTGCTTCACCAGGGCCTGGGTCTCGTCGGAGTCGTAAAGGCGCGGGCCGCGGTAGCACGCTTGGACGCCGGAGGCGAAGTTCTGCGCCAGGTGCGCGCCGTACGCGTCCAGGTGATCGCGTAGAGGCTCAAGCGTTGCGGCCTCGCCGCCGCCCTGATACTGCACCAGCGGTACGAACATCCATCCCATGCTGGGCGCCTTCTCCCACGTGCCATCGAAAATGTTCTGGCGTCCCAGCAGGATCTGCCGCTCCCGTGGAAGCGACCAGTTCGTCTCGCGATAACCCATGGCCGTTTTGGTGGAGCCTTCCAGAAAATACCAGTCGGGTACGTTGAGATATACTCCGCGCGCCCGGCACCATGCATAAAAGTCCGAGATGGTCTTCCACTGCGTCCACTGCGAGTCTTCGAGGCCGTGGTGTCCGGGATGCGTGGTGGAGGCGCAGACATCGCCGGGATAGGAGCCGTCATGCTCCAGCACGGCGATGCCGGTCTTCTCGATGAAAGACCGCACCTTGCGGAAATACTCAATGCCCCAACGGCTCCCCAGACACGGCGAATTGCCGAAGATGGCGCCGCCCGGCTTGCCTGTCGCCGGGTTGATCGCGTCGTTCTCGGCGTCGATCTTGCGGCTCGCCAGCAGCGAGTAGCCGCCCAGTTCCACCCCCTTGCCTTTGCCGTAATCCACCAGTTCCTTGACCTGCGCGAGGTAAGCCGCGTCTTCGTTCTCGATGTTGAAGCCGCTGCCGAAACTCATGATGACCATCTCGAAGCCCACCGCGGCGCACTGGTCGATGGCCAGCTTCACGGCTTCCGGACTGGCATTGCGGACATGCATGAGAATCGGGTTCTCGGTGGTCCACGGCGCCAGCGTGCGATACATGCGGCGCACCGCCAGCCCGCGGCGTTCCCGCTCGGTGTTGTCGTGAATCAACTCGAAGATGCGAAAAGTCTCGAAGGCGCCGCCTGGCTCCACAACCTGTGCGGGTCCCAGCGCCGGCCTGGTCTCCAGCATCACGGGCGCGTCCCGTTTGTAATTCACTTGAGTCGTGTATTGCGTGTCAGGGACCCAGTTGGCTACCTTGTTGCTCCCGCTTCCCGCGTGGGTGGCCAGGAAGGAGTAGTCCGTCTCTACCTGAATGTACGGGTTCTCAGAGGCGCCGGCGGTCTCCACTTGCGATTCGTATTCCACGGCGGCAAGAATCTCGCTGGTGAACGTGTTGACCGTAATCGGGCGTTGGCCGCCGTTGCGGATCTCCAGCCACTTCGCCAGCAGCGGAATGCCGTCGTACATCTCGTAGTGAACCAGAACGGCGATGCCTTTAAGGTCCGGGTGCTCGAAACGGAGAATCAGCGATGCGCCGGGCGGGGGCCACGGAAGATCGTCCGACCGCCGCACGCGCTTCCATTCGAGCCGCGCCACGGTCTTCCCGGCTTCAAAGCCGGTAAAGTGGAAGGCCGCGGGATCGGCCGTCATCCGGTCGAGCCATTCGGGGCGAAGATAGGCGTAATCCGGCTGGCCTAGGAGTCCGCCGACGTTGTATGGATGGCCGTCCAGCGTAATGGCGGCTTCGGGCTTGACGCCGCGCAGCAGCGCCGCGCCGGTGTCCAGGTTATCGAATGCCACCGAGGCCCCGTCGGTCGCCAGCCTCCACGCTCGCCGGATCAGCCCGTTGGACATCTCGATTTCATCCCGATGCGCGCCGCGGCAGACGATGGCATGCGTGGCAACGGCGGATACCAGCCAATCGGATTTGTGAGCTTCCGGTTGCGCCGGGCAGGCCGGCAGGTCTCCCGCCGTTGTGGCGAAGAGCGGCAAAGACAGGCACAAGATCAATAGGTAGCGCTTCATGCTATATCCGAACCCATTGCAGCATAGTTACGGGTGTTCCAGGTTATCCTGGAGCTTCCGCAATGGCCTTCCCGCATATCGTCCGGCTTCGGATGCTTTCTGGCGTGCTGCTGGGGCTCGCCGGCACGGCCGCCGCCGCCCCGCCCGCCGATGCCGGTAGGTACATCCTCACGCCCAAGCCCGGTCCCTCGCCGAAAATGAACGGCCCTTCGGTTTACGGGGCCCGCCCAGGCCGGCCATTCCTTTATCGCATCCCCGTTACCGGCGACCGGCCCATGCGGTTTGACGCCCGGGGATTGCCGGCATCGCTGNNGGTTTGGCGCCCAGGGATTGCCGGCATCGTTGCGCCTCGACCCGGCCACCGGCATCGTCACCGGAACCGCGCCGGGGAAGGCTGGCGAATACGCCGTGACTCTGCGCGCACGGAATTCGCGCGGCGCGGCCACGCGGCCCTTCAAGATCGTGGTGGGCGACGCGCTTGCCCTCACTCCACCCATGGGCTGGAACGATTGGTATACGCACTACGACCACATCACCG
>PLGA01000342.1 GCA_003139735.1 Bryobacterales bacterium
CGGCCCAGGTGGTGCAGAAGTCCATCTGCCGGCCTACTCCACCCGCAACGCCTCGATTGGGTCGGCCTGGGCCGCCCGACGGGCTGGGACGGCTGCTGCCAATAGCACGACCACCGTAACCGCGAGCGCCGCAGCCACGAACGTCGCGGCGCTGCCCGGTTTAACGCCGTAAAGGTAGGTCCGCAACAAGTGAAGGAAGGCAATGCACAGAACACCGCCAAGCGCTACCCCGGCGGCGGCCAACCGCAGGGCCTCGCGGAGCACCTGACGGGAAAGCGTGCTGGGCGTCGCGCCAAGGGCGACCCTGACCCCAAACTCGCGCGAGCGGCGTCTGACGGCAAAGTGGATCACGCCGAAGATCCCGGCGGCGGCCAGAACGATGCCAACCAGCGCCAGACCTCCGCTGACGTCTGCGGCCAGTTCTTCTTCTCGCCTCTGCGCGCGCAAGTGCTGCGCCAGGGTGAGGAAGTCGACCGGCAGGAACGCGGAATCGCTTTTTCGGATGCGTTCGCGGGCTGGCGTTGCCACCCGCCCGGCATCCATCACAGTGTGCAGAAAGAAAGTGAAATCGAGGGATGGCTGCTGTGCGAACGGGAAATAGATGAACGGTTCGACGTCCTCCTTGAGGTCATTCGCGGGCCCATCCTCCACGACGCCGACAACCTGCCGATTCTTGCCGTCGATTCGGGCCCAGGCATTCACGGCGCCGCCATCCGGGAAGAACTTATGGGCGAAGGTGGCGCTCACCATCACCACGGGCGTCGCATCCGGACCATCGGCTTCTGAAAAGGCGCGTCCGCTCAAGACGCGGGCGCCGGTGGCCGCGAAGTAATTGGGGCTCACCTGGTTGAAGCGGAACGTGAGCGGGGCTTGGCCGGGCTGCTCGAAAGCAACGCGCTGGCCGCCGCCGGACCCCGCCATCATCACTCTCCGGCCATAGGCCGCCTGCTCTACGCCGGGGACTGCGTTCAAGTCCTTCGCGAGACCGTCGATGCGGGCCACCATGACGTCGCGGCCCCCGGTCCAGGCTCCCTGGATCAATAACATGTTGCGGTCCGGGTCCATGGCGGGGCGAATCGCCGCCACATTGTACAGACTTCGCCACAACAAGCCGGCCGAATCGGTGAAGGCGGTGATGAGGCCGATCTGCAGGACCACCAACCCGGCCAGCCAGCGCTTGGCCGATGGGGCCGTGACCGCCTGCAAAGCCGGGACGATGCTGCATTTCCAGGTGTCCCGCATGGGGATCAGCGCGCCGGCCACGGCCACCAGCAACATCGCTCCGGCGCTGAAAGCGAACGCGCGGGCGTCCAGCCGGATGAAGTAATCGCTATAGCGCTGGCCGGAGTAGAGAACCGCCGGAGCCAGCTCGATCAGCCAGTCCGCCACCAACAGACCGAATCCGGTGGCCACGCCGGCGACCATCAGACTTTCGGTAAGATGCTGGCGGAACAGCGAAGCGCGTCCCGCGCCCAGCGCCAGGCGGATGCCGGTTTCACGCCGCCGCACCTGGTTCTCCACGAGCCGCAGATTGGCGAAGTTCGCCGCGGCGATAATCAACACCAGCGCGGCGATCCACGGGAAAATGTCGCCCATATTGGTTTCGGGCTTGAGATAGGGCCTGGTGAACGAGATGAGAAGCGCCTTTCGTTCCGGTCCAGGCGCCAGCCCGGCCGCTTCCACACGCCGCAACGCCTGGTCCATGCTCCTTCGGGCCGCCTCCAGGTCGGCCCCGGGCTTCAGGCGGACAATTGGTTCGAAAGAACTTCCGCGGTCCGCGGGCGAGTTCAGGTGGAGAGCGCCGAACATTACCTGTTCGGGCACAAAGAGATCCACCAGTATCCCGCGCTGGGTTCCGGAAAAGTCGGTCGGCAAGACCCCAATGACCGTCAGCGGCGCGCCGCCCACAACGATGGTCCTGCCGCATNNACATCGCCGGATCCCCCGCGAATGCGGTCCGCCAATAGTGGCCGGAGATGACGACCTGCCCCTCGGCGCTCGTGTTGGAGTGAAATACGCGCCCCATGGCAGCCTGGACGCCGACAACATCGAAGAAGTTGTTCGAAACGCCGGCCGTGATCGGGAAATCCAGACGGTCGGGCAATCTTACCGGCGGTCCCTGGCGGTCCTGCACAGCTATGCCGGCCAGTGCGCCGCCCTGTCCCGCGACCGCCTGGAACTCCGCCCAGTTGATGCCGTCGATCCTTCCCTCGCGGTCGCGCGCCATCGCGTAGGCCAAGCGACCCGGATTCTGGACCGGGAGCGCACGCCAGTAGTAGGCGTCCACCACGCTGAACGCAGCGGTGCTGAAGCCGATTGCCAGGGCGAGGGAGACGATCGCCAGCAGCGCGGCCCCGGGACGGCGGAGCAGCGTCCGCCAGGAAATAGCCAGATCGCGCAGGAACATGTGAGGAAACTTGCACGCGGAGAGCCGCGCGCAAGTGCTTTCCCTGTAATTCCGCAGCCGAGGCTAGTGTCCGTTATTGGGATGCCGCTGTCCGCTTCTCAACATCCCCTCGCGGGTCTTGGCCGGGCTTCGATTTGCGCTTACCCGTCCAGCTCGATTTCCTGGTG
>PLGA01000528.1 GCA_003139735.1 Bryobacterales bacterium
GTTCCCACGCTCGGGTCGCTCGGCACGGGCTATCTGCTGTGGCGCTACTTTCCGTTCGCGCGAGGCAGCGGAATCCCGCAAACCAAGTACGCGCTCTTCATCCACGACGGGCGCATCCGGTTTCGAACCGCGTTTGGGAAGTTCTTCTGCTGTTCCGCCTCGCTTGCCAGCGGCATTGCGCTGGGGCGCGAGGGGCCGTCCGTGCAGGTGGGCGCGGGACTCGCTTCGGTGGTTGCGCGGAATCTGGGACTCGAACCGAAACAGGTGAAGGCGCTCGTGCCGGCCGCCGCCGCGGCGGCGCTGGCGGCGGCTTTCAATACGCCCATCGCGGCGGTCTTGTTCACGCTCGAAGAAATCATGGGAGATTTGCATGCGGAGGTGTTGGGCCCGGTCGTGCTGAGCTCAGTCACTTCCTGGATGGTGCTCCACCTGGTCCTGGGCGACGAACCTCTCTTCCATGTCCCGGGCTACCAGTTGGTGCATCCCGTGGAGTTCGGCGTTTACGCGGTACTCGGCGTAGTCGGCGGTCTGGGGTCGGTTTGCTTCGTCAAGCTTCTGCTGGGCCTCCGCGCCTGGTTCATGCGCTTGCCAAAATCGACGGTCTGGTTTCAGCCAGCCGTGGGCGGCCTGGCGGTCGGGCTGATGGGTTACTTCGTGCCCGAGGTATTAGGGGTCGGCTACAACCAAGTCGAAAAGGTATTGAATGGCGACATCGTTCTGCAACTCGTNNGGCGGCATCTTCGGGCCGAGCCTGTTCATGGGCTCAATGATGGGCGCGGCAGTAGGAGGCGTCGCCCACTCATTGTTCCCCAGTTACACGGCCGGTCCCGGCGCGTATGCGCTGGTAGGCATGGGAACTGCGTTCGCGGGTATGCTCTGCGTCGCAGTCCTTAACATGGCTGCCCCATCCTACGGAATCGACTTTCTGAAGACGATGAGTTCTGTCTATCCCGGGTTTCACGCGTCCCGTAGCGTCCTCGACCTGCTTGTCGGCGCTGTTTACGGAATGGTGGATGGGGGAATCGCGGGCCTGTTGACTGGTTGGCTCTACAACCTTATGGCCGATTCGGTCAAGACCGGACTATAGTCTTACAGGCTCGCTCGTCTACTGGGCGTCGTGTGCGGACATGTTGCATCCGTTGGGTGATTGGTGTGCCGTGCGGCCCCGATAAGCGGTTCGAGCCAACGGCGATCAGCCAGCAAGATACGAATTGGCCTCCTGTCCGTTCCTATGGTCTAGCTCGGCAACCGGCAGCGCCGCGTCAACCAGGGTTCCTCGTCCCGGCTTGGAGCTGATCTTAAGGCGTCCTCCCAGACGGCGTACCCTCTCCTCCATCCCCAGCAGGCCAAGTCCGCGGATGAAGCGCGTGTCGAAGCCAGCCCCATCATCCTGCACCGTCACGTTCACCTGCTGGCGTTCTTTTCGAACTGATACTTCGACGGTGCGCGCGTTGGCATGGCGCACGGCATTGTTCACCGCCTCCTGCACCAGCCGGTAGATGCACGTCCGGTGCTCCTCCGGCAGGCTGTCGATCGATTCGTCTGCGAAAACCACCACGTTCAGTCCCGTGCGTTTGCTGGTTTCACGCGCATCCAGTTCAAGGCCGGCGCCAGACCGAGGTCGTCGAGCATCGACGGCCGAAGCAGGAGCGCAAGATCGCGCACCTCGTTCACGGTCTTCTCTGCGAGGCTCTTGATCGAACCGAGGTGCTCCCGCAGCGCGGCCGGCCGATCCGCGCATTCGGCGCTTTCCGTTTCCATCAAAATGGCCGATAGAGACTGCCCGATTTCGTCGTGAAGTTCCCGTTCGACGTGCATTGGTACGCGACCCCGAGTCCGCTGACGGAAACCGCCGGCAAGGAATTGCATTTCCTGCAGGAGTTTCGGACGGGCCAGACGGCGCAGAGCATCCTTACGGGCTACGGCACATCGGCCGCGGACTATGACATGCGTGTGGAGAACCGCACGAGCGGGGCCGGGGTGCGGCAGACGTCGGACCATCCCATTGCGCGCATCAACTTCTGGTCGATCCGCACCACGGTTTGTCCCGAGGCGTATATCGACCTGAAAGTCGAACCGGGACAGGAAACCAGTTGGAAAATCAATTACGAGTTCTATACGATTCCGCAGGCGAAATGAGGCCATTTTATGATTAAGACGCGAACAATTCAGGCTTTCGCGGCCGCTCTGGCCGTGCTGGGCGTTGCCACTCCGCCCGCGAGGGGCCAGTACATCGCCTACGTAGGGACGTACACCAACCAGCGCCCCACTCCCAAGAGCAAGGGGATTTATGCGTATCGGTTCGACGCCAAGACGGGCAAATTCACTTCCATCGGATTGGCAGGGGAAACCTCCAGTCCGTCCTTCGTGACGGTGAGCCCCAATCACAAGTTCCTGTACGCGGCGAACGAGGACAACCACGGAACCGTGAGCGCATTTGCCATCGACGCCGCGACGGGCATGCTCAAATTGCTCAATTCGGTGTCCTCGAAGGGCAGCGGCCCGTGCTATGTGGCGGTGGACAAGACCGGGAAATTCGTGTTCGCGGCCAACTACAATAACGGCAGCGTGGCGTCCTTTGCCGTGAAGGCCGATGGTTCGCTGGGCGAATCGATTTCCGCAATTCAGCACGAGGGTTCCAGCGTCAACCGCTCGCGTCAAGCGGGTCCTCACGCTCACGAGGCCGCGGTGTCACCCGATAATAAGCTGGTGTTCGTACCGGACCTGGGCATGGATAAGCTGGTGGAATACCAGATTGGCGCGAACGGCGATTTGACTCCCAATACGCCGCCTTTCATCGCCGTGCCGCCCGGCTCCGGCCCGCGCCACATCGCTTTCGCTCCCAGCGGCAAGTTCGCCTATGTGATGACGGAGATGACGGATTCGGTGCTCGCGTTCAGTTACAACGGCAAGGGCGGCATGGAAGCGATACAGACCATCCCTTCAGCGCCGGCGGCTCCGGGAACCAGCGGCGCCGAAATCGTGGTGCACCCCAGCGGCAAGTTCCTCTACGCTTCCAACCGCGGCCACAACAGCATCAGCATCTTCGCCATCGATTCCAAAGGCAAGCTGACCGCTGCCGGCAACGTTCCTACCCAGGGCAAGACGCCGCGATTCTTCGGGCTTGATCCGACCGGCGCGTACCTCATCGCCGCGAACCAGGACTCCGACAACATGGTGGTGTTCAAGATCGATCAGAAGACGGGCGGGTTGACGCCCACAGGGGACGTGATCGAGCTGGCGTCGCCGGTTTGCATCGCTTTCATACCGGCAAAATGACGACGGCTCGTACGCTCCGCCGGCGAACCAAGAGGCAGACCACAAACGGCGATGGTCTGCCCCACTTCGCGGCCACCGCATGAACCAGATCTGGCAGCAGAACTTCAATCCGCTGAACAACACGGTTCTTTCCACAATCGCCGCCGCGATTCCGGTTACCACCTTGTTCTTCTTCCTGGCGGTGCGGCGCACGCCGGCGTGGCGCGCGGCGCTGTACGCATTCGCGGCGGCGCTGGGCGTGGCGTTGGTTGTCTTCCGCATGCCGCCCATCATGGCCGCGGGCGCGGTTGCGGATGGCCTGGTATTCGGATGGTTCCGCATCGCGTGGATCATGTTCGCGTCCGTATTCGTCTATGACATCTCGGTGGAATCCGGGCAGTTCGAGATCATCAAGAAGTCCATCAGCGGCATTTCCTGGGACCGCCGGTTGCAAGTGCTGCTGATCGCATTCGCTTTCGGTTCGCTGCTCGAAGGCGCGGGCGGCGGCGGCGCGCCGGTAGCGGTGTGCGGGGCCATGATGATCGGGCTGGGGTTCCCGCCCATGCAAACCGCCCTCATCTGCCTGATTGGAAACTCGGCCCCGGTGGCCTTCGGCGGCTTGGGCAACCCCGTGCGCACGCTGGTTGCCGTGACCGGCCTGCCGGAGGCGGATTTCAGCGCGATGCTGGGCCGCATCCTGCCGCTGGCAGTGCTGGCGATCCCGTTCTGGCTGGTGCGCGTTCTTTCGAAGACGCGCGACACGCTGGCCGTTTGGCCGGCTCTGGCGGCCTGCGGCCTGAGCTTCGCCAGCATACAATTCTTTTGGTCGAACTACATGGGGCCTACTCTGGCCAGCGTGGTCGCGGGCATTGGGACCTTGCTGGCGATGGCGGTGTTCCTCAAGCTGTGGCGGCCCGGCCAAGTCTGGCGCTATCCCGGCGAACCGCCCATCCAAGAGTCCCCCGAGGCGCTCGGCGCGGGACGGATTCTGCGCGCGTGGTCGCCCTTCATCCTCCTGACCGCGTCCGTGGTGCTGTGGGGGTTGAAGCCGGTGGCGAGCGCGCTCGATACGGTTTCCTGGAAGCACCCCGTACCCGGCCTGCACCATCTGGTGTATCGCATGCCCCCGGTGACCACCGCGCCGAGGGCCGAGGAAGCGCTTTTCGACGTTTCCTGGCTCGCGACGCCGGGAACGGGCGTGGTCATCGCCGGGTTCGTGGTGGCTCCGTTGGTCGGCTTGTCGTTGCGGAAGGCGTGGCGGGTGTTTTGCCAGTGCCTGTGGAGGCTGCGTCTCAGCATGGTCGCGATCATGGCGATGCTTGGCGTGGGGTATTTGACGCGCTACTGCGGCATGGATGCGACCATGGGCATGGCAATGTCGCACACGGGGAAGCTATTCCCGTTCTTCGGCACGCTGATCGGCTGGCTGGGCGTGGCGCTGAGCGGTACCGATGCCGGGTCGAACGCCTTATTCGGCAGCTTCCAAATGGTAACCGCCAACCGCTTGGGCCTGAGCCCGATCCTGATGGGCGCGGCCAACAGCGCGGGCGGCGTGATGGGAAAGATGATCGCCGCGCAATCGCTGGTGATTGTGTGCGCGGTGACCGGACAGGAAGGCAAGGAGGGCCTGCTGTTCCGGAAGATCCTGATACACAGCCTCCTGTTGGCGATACTGGTGGGATTGCTGGTGTCGATGTTCGCGTACGTCTTCCCCGGCGCGATTCCCAGCGGCCATCGCTATTGGTAATAGCGGTACTTTGGAGAGTGAGGACAACATGAACAGATGGTTTTCGATGGCTACTTTGTTGCTGATCGTCCTGCCCATGGTGGCGCAGGCGCCGAATAAGATCATGGTCTGGAAATCGGCCGACTTGATGGCTTACGCCGCTACGCTGGCGCCCAAGGTGAACGCGCAGAAGGTCGCCAGCCAGCCACTGGCGGATTTCGGCGGCTACAACGCGCAGGTGGCCCACCGGGAAGGTTCGGGCGAAGCCGAGTGGCACGATAATGCGTCGGACGTGATTGTGGTTCAGTCCGGCGGATGCACGATGATTCTGGGCGGGACCATTAAAGACGGCCGCACGACCGGGGCGGGAGAAATTCGCGGCGCGTCGATCGACGCCGGGCAGTCCTATGCGGTGGCGCCGGGCGATATCATCAACATTCCGCCCAAGACGCCGCACCAGATGGTGCTGCCGCCGGGCGGACAGATCACCTATTTCGTGGTGAAGGTGGTCAGCCGCTAGATCCCGAAAAAAGACGGATTAGCCACAGATGAACACAGATGAACACAGATAAGGCAAAAGACTTTAAGCTCTTGGCCCTTCTTATCTGTGTTCATCTGTGTTCATCTGTGGCCCATTTCAAGGAGCAATCATAAGATGGCGCGATTTTCGAGGATGAAAGTCTTGAACACGATGCTGGATACGGGCTTGGTTCCCGTGTTCTACCATCCGAACGTGGAGCTGGCGCGGGAGGTGGCGGCCGCTTGCGTGGCCGGCGGATGCCCGCTGCTCGAATTCACCAACCGCGGCGATCATGCCTGGGAAGTGTTTACCGAGTTGGAGCGGTACTGCGCGCGGGAGTTGCCGGAGCTAATTCTGGGAGTCGGCTCCGTTGTGGACCCCGCCACCGCTTCGCTCTATATCAACTGCGGCGCCAGCTTCGTGGTAGGCCCCCTGCTGAACCCAGAGGTGGCGCGCGCCTGCAACCGGCGCAAAGTTCCTTACACTCCCGGCTGCGGGACGTTGTCCGAGATCTCCCAAGCGGAGGAACTCGGCAGCGAGATTATCAAGATCTTCCCCGGCAAGGAGATCGGCGGGCCCGGCTTCATAAAGGCCATCAAAGGACCGTGCCCATGGGTTTCGATCATGGTGACCGGAGGGGTAGAACCCAACGAAGCGTCGCTCAAAGGCTGGTTCGACGCCGGCGCCGCATGCGTCGGGATGGGATCGAACCTGATCACCAAGGAACTGCTCAAAGCCGCCGATTACCAGGGCATTGGCGCCAATATCCGGGTGACCCTGGAGTTGATTCGGAAGATCCGAGCGAAGTAGTCTTTACAATCGAACCAGGAGGCGCGACATGCGCATACATGGAAGTCTTGATGGTCTGAGCCGGCGCGGTTTTGGCGCGCTTCTCACGGCGGCGGCCGGCGTATCGGAACTGTCCGCTCAGCAGAGTCCGGCCACACCGCCCGCGGCGCCCGCAGCCGCTCCGCGCCGCCCCGCGCCACCGCCCGATGTCCCGCCGTTCGATGGTCCGATTCAGTTCGCGCGCAAGGATGCGCCTGTCAAAGCGCAGCCGTTTCCCATGGCCCAGGTTCGCCTGCTGCCTGGAATTTATCGGGACGCGCAGGAATGGAACCGGGGCTACGTGCAACGCCTGGATGCCGGCCGCCTGCTCTACAATTTCCGCCAAAATGCGGGCCTCCCGGTTGGACCGGCGCAGCCGTTCGGCGGCTGGGAAGCGCCCGCCGACGGCGCGCACGGCACCGAGTTGCGCGGTCACTTCACCGGCCACTTCCTTTCCGCCAGCGCGCTGCTGTTCGCCTCCACCGGCGACACAGGCGCCAAAGAAAAGGGCGGCGAAATAGTGGCCGAACTGGCCAAGTGCCAGGACAAACTGGGGGACGGCTATCTGAGCGCCTTTCCCACGTCTCTATTCGACCGTCTGGATTCCGGCCGGAATCTTCCGTGGGCCCCGTTCTACACCATCCACAAGATCATGGCGGGCCTGTTCGACATGTACCAGTTCGCGGGCAACCAGCAGGCCCTAACCGTAGCGCAGGGCATGGCGGGCTGGGCCGACCGTTGGTCCGCGTCGAAAACCGAAGACCACATGCAGGAGATCCTGCAAACCGAATTCGGCGGAATCGGCGAAACCCTTTATAGCCTGGCAGCCGCCACCGGCAACGACCAGTGGGCGAAGGCCGGAGACCGCTTCACGAAGAAGCGCTTCGTCAACCCGCTCGCCTCCCGCCGCGACGAACTGCGCGGCCTGCACGTCAACACGCACATTCCCCAGGTGATCGCCGCCGCACGCCGGTACGAGATTTCGAGCGATGTGCGTTTCCACGACGTGGCCGATTTCTTCTGGTGGGAAGTGACCTCGGCGCGAGCCTACGTTACCGGCGGCACCAGCAACAACGAAGGCTGGCAGACGCCGCCCCGCCAGCTTGGCGCGGAGCTGAAGCGCGGCACGAACACCGCGGAGTGCTGCTGCGTCTACAACATGCTCAAGCTGACGCNNGGCTGGGGACCATCCGCCCGGAAAAAGGCTACTCGCAGTACTACCTCTCGCTCACGTCCGGCGCCTACAAGACCTTTGGCTCGGAAGACCGCTCGTTCTGGTGCTGCACCGGCACCGGCGTGGAGGAGTACTCCAAGCTGGTGGACAGCATCTACTGGCGCGACGAACAGGGGATCTACGTGAACCAGTTCATCGCTTCGGAACTCGACTGGAGCGAGAAGGGCCTCAAGCTGCGCCAGGAAACCAGGTTCCCCGAGGAGCAGGGTACGTCTTTCGCCGTCACCGCGGCCAAGCCTGTGCAGATGGCGCTGCGGCTGCGGATTCCGTCGTGGCTCGAAACAAGCCCCACGGTGAAGGTCAACGGCAAGCCGATCGAGGCGTCGGCCAGCCCCGGAAGTTATCTGACGCTCACCCGTACCTGGAAGACCGGCGACCGCGTGGAGATGGCGCTGCCGATGCGCCTCACCATCGAGGCGATGCCCGACGAACCGCAAACGCAGGCGGTACTCTACGGCCCGCTGGTCCTTGCCGGCGATTTAGGCGGCGACGGCCTGACGGACCAGGCCACCATCGGACAGATGGGACCGCGGGTCAACCGCGCCACGCTTGAGATCCCCACGATCCATGCGCCCTCGGCGGACCCAGCCTCCTGGATCAAGCCGGCAGCCAAGCCCCTGACATTTCACACCACCGGCCAGGCCAAGGATGTGGACCTGGCGCCCCTGAACAGCATCTACGACAAGCGCTACGTCGTCTACTGGCAGGTGGCCTGAGGCGGTCAGGGATTCTTCGGAGTCTCGGCGGGCCTCGCCGCGGGCTGG
>PLGA01000097.1 GCA_003139735.1 Bryobacterales bacterium
TGGCCGGTCAATCTCGGTATTTCGGGGCACGCCTGGTGCAGACCTAATGCCATCATCCGGGCGCTCCGAAGGCGCTGCCGCCCGTGAGCAAAAGCGCCACCAGCGCCGAAAGCAAAATAGGTCTCATCCTCATATAAGTCGGTCCCGTTCTCATCATCTTCCGGTTTCCTCTCCCGTGCATCGGGGTCGACGCAGCCTTCCCAAACACCGTGAACTCGGTGATGCCGAGAGGCGTCGTTCCACGGCGCGGCCAGTCCGTCATGGTCATGCGGACAAACCGGCAACACGTGGGCGGCATCTCGTCGACATGGTCACCTCAATGATGCGTCAACGCGGAACCGACTTCCAGACGAAGCAGGAACCATCCTTGCGGTCGGGCGCCGGCCCGGGGTGGTCTGCGGCGACTACTCCAGGATCCTTCGGAGCCACGATGTAGCGGTGCGTCGCCAGGGACAGGAACAAGGTGTCTCCGCGCTGTAGGTCAACCCACTGGAAGGTCTCCGCATCGCCGGGCTTTCCGGACTTGACCGTCACCTCGCCAGCCTTCCCTTCGCCTCCGACAGAAACGTATTTCCCGTCTCTTGTCTCAAGCGCGATGCGGCCCTTGCCCCGGTCCACAACCCGGAGCGCCGTGCCCTTCTCCGCTCCGCTCACCGATTGCAGCTTCCCGTCCACCACCGCCAGCGCGTTCCCGTTGGCCAGATCCGTGAGCGCGATGGATTGCGCGACCGGGATTGGCTTCGTCAGGCCGCGCGGTCGTGGCTCGTCGACATTGAAGAAGTTGAAGTCGGCCTGCCCGCCCGGGGCCGCGCCCGCGTTGTAGTTGAACAACGTGTAGCGCACGCCCTGAAACGTTGTGAGCTGGAACGCCATCACAAAGTCGGCGCCGAGGGGCTTGTAGGTCTTGCCATCGGAGCTGTAACTGAACTGCGCGATTTCCGTGTCGAAGTTGCAGTGCACACGCAGCCACAGATGCGGGCTGGAAACCAGCGCGTTGACGGTCTTCCCGGTGATCTGGTCGTACTCCGCGATCACGTAGCCGTTGTCGTCGCGCATCAGTCCGAGCCACGCATACGGCGAGTTCAGCAGCGCAAGCCCGGCGACGCCGCCCGGCTTGAGGCCCACGCCATCCAGTTCCGTGGTCACCGACGATTCCGGCCCGATGGCGCGCTGCGTCAGCGAGTTTCGCGCCCACCAGAAATCCTTGGCGGGTAGCGAATGCAAACGCAGATAGCCCGGACGCTCCGATAGCGACCACTTCGTGTCGTCGGGAACGTGATTCCACTGCCACACCATTTGAAGCTTCGGACCCGAAAAGTCGTCGCTGCGATCATACGGAGACGTGATCGGCTCGACGTGCCCGGTGTTCGGCTTCACCCAGATCGACGGCGTCCGCCCGAGGTTTCCGGGCAGGCCGAAATAGGGCCATCCATCCACCCAGGTGACCGGCGATAGAGATGTCAGCCGCCCAACCGAGTTGTGATCCTGCATGGAAAAGCCCCACCATTCGCCGGAGGGCGTCTCGACGATCCCGCCCTGATGCAGGTCGAGGCTCAGGCGCTCGCTGAAGTCCGGCGGACTGATGACGAACGGCGGAGCTTGCCGCCGGCCCTGCGGCCTGTAGCCCTGGCCGATTCCGAGGCTTTCCTCTTGGCTGATCGTCTTCACTTCCCACGGTCCGGCGAGCGCGTCGGCCCGGGCGCACTTCATGGGCACGTGAGCGCCGGGAATCGCGCTGACAATGTAATACTTGCCTTTGATCTTATAGAAATGCGAACCCTCGCCCATGCCGAGACTCCGGTCGATCAGCACGTGGTCGGTCCCGGGGACAAGGCCGGTCAGGTCCTGGTTCAGTTCGACCATGCGGATCGTGCCGGAGGCGTATACCGCATAAATCTTCCCGTCGTCGTCAAAGAGCACTGACAGATCGTGAAGGCCTTGCTCGATGCGATTGTGCGTCCATGGCCCGCGAGGATCTTTGGCCCGGTAGACCTGAAGCCCGAAGCGGTTCACGTTGGCGAAGATGTAGAACGTTCCGTTGTGATAGCGGAAACTCGGCGCCCAGATGCCGCCGCCGTAGATGTTCTTGCCTTCCTCCAGCCGGAAATCCGGACCAAGGTCGAGCCGGTCAAAGGCGTAAGCGATGATCCTCCAATTCACGAGATCGCGCGAGTGCAGTATGGGCAGCCCCGGCATGGTGTGCATGGTGGTGCCGGTCAGGTAGTAGTCCTCGCCCACGCGGATCATGTCGGGATCGGAGAACTCATCGTAGAAGATCGGGTTCGAATAGGTCCCGTTCCCGTTGTCGGCGGCCCACGACGGATTCCCGCGCTGCGCGGCTTCGGTTGTCACCATGGGGAGCGCGATAATTAGCGCCAACATCGTGAAGCGCAGCAACTGGCGAGGTCCCTTCACAATAAATCGTGTCCGGCGTCTTGTCATGTAAACGATTGTAAACAAAATCGTAATCTCCGCCCTTTCGGCATCCCGGCCATCCCGGCGAAATCTTCCAGGTGTTCGGTGGTGAGCGCGCTGGCTCAAACCCGTGTTATGCGCGCCGCCCGCATAGATCCAGGAGGCTGCTACCACTTCCCGGTTGGGACGCGGAACCAGGACGACTCGCGCCGCTGGTTGTCCCGGCAAGGGTTCTCCCGGCGCCAAGTCGACCTCGTTCACGATAATGCGGGAGAGATTGCCGATCTGAACAGTGGAGGCTACCACGCCGTACCCGTCCGGCATCGTAAAGACCAGGCGAACCAAGTCCGGTTTTCCGCCAATTTAGCGAGGAGCCTACAGCGGCAGCGATGCCGCCAGCGTTAGCGTCTTCCCTGAGGCGCGGTCTTCCACGACGAGCTTGCCGTTTTCCAGCCGGACGTCGTCCACGCGGGTCATGCCTTCCGGGCTCCGCACGTAGAAGAGGAGGAACCGGGTCGCGATCTTGGATTTCGCCGGCAGCCAGCGGTAAACCGGCGTGTCGAACATCTTGTTCAGTTCCACCATCTGCCGGCGCGGCAGATCAAACGGTTGTGTGGCAAACTCTATGCCGCGGCCGGACCAGCCGTTCGGCGTGTACTGCATGTAGTTCTGCACCCACGGATATTCCTCACGGCGGAAGACATATCCCAGCAAGTAGTGTCTGGCGGTGTTGAGCACCGTAACATAGGCCAGCGGGCGCGAGGGATCCATGAGCGTGGTCGTGTGCCCCATCCACGTCACATTGGCCGGCTGAGCCCGCAGATTCACCAGCTTTCCATCCGCGCCCGGAACCGTGGGCCAAACGAAGTCCAGTCCCTGAGCGAACGGCAAGCGCTGCCCGCCCGTGCGGGTCCGGGCGCGCGTCCCCGACATGTCCACCACCGTCTTTTCGGGTTCGAGGAACGGCGGAAACAGGAAGGGGTGCTCGCCCCAGTTGGCCGTGCGGTCGAAGGCCACCTTGCTCTCCAGTTCGCTATCGACGTAAATCACGCTCTCGCCATCCACCATACGGAGAACCCGCGTGAACGCTTCCTGCAATAGGGGCATATCGACATTGAACTTCACGGTTGCCGTGGCGCCCTGCTTCTCCGAAGCCGTCAGCCTCCACGGCTCGAGGTAAGCCTCGCCGTGCATGGCCAGCCCGGCCGCGCGCTCTTCAGCGCTCGGGTTGCCGAATCCATCCACGCATACGAAGTGGCCCACCATGGGTCCCTGGAGCTTGCGGTTGTCGGGAACCTGGGGAACCATCTCGGGATTGCCGTACGGGCTCAGGCCCTCGGGATCGCCCTGGATCAGGATCCGCAGCATCGACCCGCCCTGCTTCACGACGGCCACCTCGAGTTTGTCGTTGGCCACGAAATACACCGTACGGTTGTACACCGTGCCTTCTTTCAATGCGGAGGACGTCTGGGCCATGGCGCCGCCGCAGGCGCACAACAACGCTGCAAGAACCGCGATGGTTTGTCTCATCACTGCTCCTTCGCCAAAAGCTATTTCTGGAAGAGCAGCGGAGCGAATTGGTACAAGCTCCGCCGCCAACTCAGCCACTCGTGTGCGGTCAGCGGGGATTCATAGAACACCGCATTGATGCCTGCCTTATTCATTTCCTCCACAGCCGTCTTCCCGGCAGCACCGTTCTCGCGGCTGCCGTAGCTCACAAACACCAGTTTGACCTTCTTCTTGAAGTCGGCAACGTCTTTGATCTCCGACATGGCGATGCTGCCGCCGCTGAACATCCCGATGTGGGAGAACTTGTCGAGGTGGGCGAGAGTGATCCCATGGGTCTGCATGCCGCCCATCGAGAGGCCGGCCATGGCGCGATGCGGCTGATCGGCCATCGTGCGGAAGTTCGCGTCGATGAAGGGAATCATCTCCTCGACGAGAACGTGCTCGAACGGGGTGTTGGTCATTCCGCGTCCGCCAAAACCGCCTGGTCCGCCACGGCCCGCTGCGCCTGGGGCGCCGGCGGGAGCCTGTCCGCGACCCGCAGCCGCACCAGGGGCGCCTGCAGGAGCAGCGGTAGGAGCAGCGCCAGGGGCGCCGGGGCCACGACCGCCGCCAGTGCCGGGGATGTAGCTGTTGCCGATCACGATGAGGAACGGCTTGGTCTTACCCGCGGCGAGCAGGTTGTCCATGATGAAACCGGCGTATCCCTGACCGCCCCAGCCGTGTTCATCTTCACCTGCGCCGTGTTGGAGATACAGCACCGGATAGCGCTTCGACCCCTTTTCATAGTCCGGCGGGGTATAGACGTAGCATCGAAGATCCGCATTGGCAATCTTGGAGAAGAAGTGGACTTCCCGCAATTGGCCATGGGCCACGTTCTTCACGGCATAGAAGTCCGCGTCGTGCGCAGGGACTTCGACCCCGCTGCCCCATCGGCTGGCGCCGTAGAAGATCAAGGTTCCGGGGTCCGGGACGCTGACGCCATCGACCCAGATCTGGTAGTAGTGGAAGCCTTCATCCTGAGCATTCGAGACGCCCATCCATACGCCGTCCGCGTTCTTGGTCATGGGGTACCGCACGCCGCCGATATCGAACTGCACGCTCTGGGCCTGCGGGGCTCGTAAAGTGGTGCGCACGCGCCTTTGAGAGTTGACCTCGGGATACTGTCTTCCCGCCTGGTTCAGCGTCGAGGGTTTGAAATCTTCCATCGGCGGGGTTTGGTCAATTACGGGCGCGGGCTGCGCACCCCGCCCGCCCGGCGCCCCTTGAGGTGGTTGTGCGATTGCCGGTAGACCCGACAACAAAGGCAATAGAGCAAGACTTAGAACTGCGATTCTCATTCAAAGACTCCCCTTCATGAAATGAACGTGGCTCAGGCCGCCGTGATAGTAGCACGGCGCGTCGTGGACGGAAATGCCCACGACAACACCGAGTGGGACAACAACCTATACCTTTTCAGCCAGCATATCTTCAAATAGCCGCAGCGCCGCACGAAGCCCGGCTCCGGTCTACTGCCTGATGCCGTCCGGCATGAATTCGGCGCCAGCCACCAACGTATCAAGTATCTCATTCGTACGCGCGGGGCAAGCCCGCCCCTGAATGGGCGTCAGGTTATCGTGTTCCGATTCGATCATGGGCAGCGGCTCCTTACGGCTGGGGATCTGGTTGAGCGCCGTCCACACGCCCGCCGGCGGCGCAATCGTGTCGATGAAGCCGAAACCCGCCATTACCGGCGCCTTGATGCGCGACGCGAAATTGACCGTATCGAAATACAACGCGGTCTGCATCACGTCCGGTTTATCCGATGGCCAGTTGGGATAACCGGCCTTGCGGCCGTGCAAATCCCCGTTGCTATCTGCGCCCGCCGGCACGCAAACCAGTACCGCGGTGATCTTATCCGGCCTCAGTCCGGCGAGCACCAGGCTCTGCTGCCCGCCCATGCTGCCGCCGGTGAGCACGATCGTCTTACCATCCCAGTCGGGCCGCGTCATCAGATAGTCCAGCGCGCGCGAATCGCGCAGGTACATGCTCAGGAAATAACATTTTTCGCGGTCGTTATTGCCGACGGCCTGATAGCCTGCCGGGATGCCGCCGGAAGGATCGTTGGGTAGCTTGTCGTGCGAATCCACGTTGATCACCAGCCAGCCCTTGGCGGCGCGCTGCGCGTCGGCGCGGGCGTTCAACGCGTACACGCCTGCGTACTGCAATTGCATCACCGCCGGGAACTTGCCTTCCTTTGCCGGTTTGGCCACGTAGCCGTGCGCTCTCGATCCCAGCGCATCGAGCTGGAACATATCCATCTCGACGCCTTCCACGTCGGTCTGGACCGGCGTCAGGACGGGGTTGATGGGGATCTTCGCCTGAGCGGCGAGTTTGTCGTCCCAGAAGGCGTCGAAGTCGAGGGGACGCGGCGTCGAGAGTCCGAGCTTTGTCGGCGCCACGGCGGCTCCTACGGCGTAATAGCCGTTACTGCGGCCCGCGTTGCCCCCCGCAAACGGTGATGCCGGACCACGGCCCCCACCGCCCTCGGCAGCGGCAGGAGCCGCGGGAACCTCGCCGTTGAGGTTGGCATACGCTTGGATGGCGACGTAAATCATTTCCGGCTGGTCGCCGGCGATCTCGATCTTGTCCTTGCCCGAAGAAAGGTCTAGCTTGCCTTCCTTCAGAACCACCGCGTTATTACGGCGGATGGTCCACTTGTAAAGGTAGGTCGGCGCAACGGGGCCGGGCGTCACAGTCCATCCGACGGTTTCACCGAGATCGTAAACTCCGCTTGCGTGGTACGGCGCAAAGGCGAGTTGTTGGGGCGGCGGCGTCCCGCGTTGCGCCAGAGCGGCCACGGCGGACAACAGGAGAGCAAGAACGAGGTTTGGACGAGTTCGAATCATGACGATCTCCGAAGGAACGACTATATCGTACCGCCGAAGAGCTTGGGGCCAAGAGTCTCCCGCCCCCCCGCGCGTCGTCTAAGCGTCCAGAACGCAGCAATACGCTCGCGCGCAGCGGTCGTATCCCGACGGTGTGATCATCAGCGAATCTCATTTGCCGCAGGCGCATCGACGGATCGAAGCACCCCCACCAGCAGTCATAGGCCGCCCGGGGCATGATGTGGGCTACATGTGGGCGGCTGGCGGCTCGATAGCGAGGCGACAGAATCACGTTGCCGATGTTGCGGCCGGTTTAGATCGATTCGCACGTGCGGCGCTGCCGGCCTTGCCAGCGGCGGGTCACTCTTGTTCATGCCGGTCCGGTACCGCAGCGACGCGACCGGCCCTCTGCAAGGCGTACCCTACGATGGCGTTATGACGAAAGCCGATGGCAAGGGCAAGTTCATCCAGGGCGCCTCGCTGGAACTCACTTCATCAACTCCGCTAACCTGTCCTTCACAGCGGCGCCCCAAATGTCGTAGCCTTTGGCCAGCGGGTGCAGGTTGTCGGGCCGGAACGCATCCGGGAGGAAGTTCCCCTTTTCGTCCAGGAACTTGGGGCCGATGTCCAGGTAGAAAACATGGCGCTGATCGTCCAGCTTTGAGACGATTCTATTGATCTCCGCAATCTTGTCGCGCACCGAATCGCCTGGCACTCCGCGGGGGAAGACCGCAAGCAGGAGAATCTTCGCCTGGGGGAAATCGTTGCGCATCTCCAGGACAACCGCGCCTATGCCTTCCGCAATCTCCGCGGCGGTGGCGGTACCGGCGTTGTCGGTCCCGCCGGTGTTGTTCGTGCCAATCATCAACATAATCGCCTTCGGCTGGAATCCCTGGCCTTCGCCGTTCCTGAGGCCCCACAATACGCCTTGGGTGGTGTCGCCCGAGATAGCGAAGTTGGCGGTTCTGTAGCCGCCGAAATACTCATCGAACATCGCCTTGTTGGCGTCACCCTGCAGCCAAAAATCGGTAATCGAGTCGCCGTCCAGCAGCAGATCGATATTGCCCTTCTTGGCGGTCTCGACGAAGCCCTCGTGACGAGGCCCCACCCGTTGGGTGGTCTGAGTGTACGTCGCCGCCACATTCAGCCGCGGGGACTGGAGCATCAACAGCGATTCGAATTTCGTCAGCAGGGGCTTGGCCGGAGACTGGTCCGAGTCGATCAACCTCTTCACCGTCTGGTTGACCTGCGCCAACTCCAAGGGCGTCGGACGCGGGATGGCTACCTCGGGTGGCACAGGCGCGGGTGGGCCGATCACGACGGGCGCAAAACCTGCCCGGCCAGGAGCCGGAGCCCCGGCGGGAGCGTTCCCGGCCGGTGGAACCTGGGCAAATGCGAGGCCTGTCACAGTCAAGAAAACAACAGATGCGCGATGCACGCGGTTCATACGGAACCCCCTCTCCGAATCAGTTGACTAACATAGCCCCAAGAAGGTTGCAGCCTTACACTAGAGACTATAACGCGGTGCGGGGCTGCATTCAAAAGGACGTCCCGACGTGGTCACAAGAAATCGGCCGGTTTGCTTATCTTCTAGCCAGCGATTACAATGCACTCGGGTAAGGCGTCAAAAACAGCAGATGCAATCCCAATGGAAAGATCCCATGTTTAAAAGAAACGTTCTGGTTTTGTTGGCTGCCTCGATCGGTCCGGCTCTCGGCCAGCAGGCGCCCGCGGGCGACCGCCCGGCATACCTGAATCCGGCGCTGCCGGTCGATCGGCGCGTAGATGACCTGGTCTCGCGCATGACGGTCGAGGAGAAANNGTGGCGAACCAGGGAATCGCCACGGTGTTTCCACAAGCTATCGGCGGCGCCGCCACCTTCGACGAGCCGCTCATCAATCAGGTGGCGACCGTCATCGGCACCGAGGCGCGCGCCAAATACAACGAATATCAGCGCACCCAGGCGGCGGCTTCCTCCGGCGCGAGCCTGCCCGGCGGCGGTATGGGCGTGCGCCCCGGGCCGGCCGGTCTCGATTACTGGTCTCCCAACATCAACATCTTCCGCGATCC
>PLGA01000227.1 GCA_003139735.1 Bryobacterales bacterium
TCGATGGTCTTGGGCGGGAAGCAGGCGCGGTCGTTGCAGGCCTGGTAACGCAGCTTGCCGGCTGCAATGCCCGAGCCGGCGGGCGCGTTGGCGGCCACCTTAAAGTTGGCGACCAGGTCGAACTGGCCGGTCAGTATGGAGATNNGTCGGAGAACTCGTACTTCTCCACTTTCGGCGCGGGGTAAATCACTTGGCCCGGCTGCAGGGCGCCGGTAGCGGTCCAGGTCAGCTTGAGCGGGATCAAATAGTCCTCCGCAGGGGTGTTGCTGTTGACGTGAAAGCCGGCCTGCACGGTGCAGGGTATCTTGGACTGGACGGCGGCATTCCGCTTTCCCGCCACCCTCTGCGGCTCGCCGACGGTCAGGTAGCCGGCGTTACTTTGGGCCGCCAGCCACGGCAGCGAGAGTAGCGCGGCCAGTGCCAGCCGGCGCCGGGTCCTGCAAAAGTCGTTCCACGCCATCTTCGAAATCCCTCCGGTCGGCGAGCCCCACGTGGACCGCGGCGATTCGCCCTTCGCGATCGATCAGAAAAGTGGTCGGCAGCGCGTCCACGCCGCCATAAAGCTGCGCGGTTAGGTCGTTGCCGAGCAGCACGCGGTAGTTCACGCCCAGCTTAGCGACGAACGGCTTCACCGCGTCCCAACCCTCGTCGTCCATGGAGACGCCCAGGACGGCGAAGCCATGGTCCTTGTTCCGGCGCTCCAGGTCCATGAACCAGGGGATCTCCATTGCGCACGGCCCGCACCAGGTGGCCCAGAAATCGAGGAGCACCACCTTGCCGCGGTAATCGGAGAGGTGCACGGGCCGGCCGTCGGCGTCCTTGAGCGTGAAGTCGGGAGCGCTTTTCCGGTCCTGATCGGGCTTCACGGCCGCGGCCTTATCGAGCCGGACCGAGGTCGAGCAGGCGCCCAGCAAGAGTGCGAGCGAAGCGGCGATTCCCGTGACGGCCGGCGGACGGAGTCGATACACAAATGCTACCCGATTCGATTATATCGACAATGCGCCGCCTTCCACGGCTTTGGCGAACCAGGCGCGGCGGTGTTTGCGGCGAGGCGCCGCCAGCGTGAACTCGGCGTGCCGTTCGACGCCGGAATAGAGCCAGGCCGCGGAATCGCAGAAACTCTCGCAACAGTACTCGCGCCAGCGGCGGCTGCGGGTTTCCACGTCGCGCGGCGTGAGCGCGCGCTTGCGCCATTCGGCCGACCATCCGAGCTCGCCCGGTAAGCCAGCCAGGCACTCGGCTTTGACCAGGTCCTCATAAGAACGCCGCGCGGCGTTGCCCTTACGGAGCCACACAAAGTGGAATAGCTCATGCACGAAGATGCGGCGGAACTCCTTCAGGCTGCGATCGAACACGATGCGGCGCTCCCGCGGGAACGCGCCGGCGTGCGCCTCGCCATGGCGGTCGCGAAGACCTTGCGCGGTCCGGATGCGAATGGGCGCTCCCGTCATGGGCGGCAGACGCCGCAACGCACGGCGGACGGGCGCCTGGTACGTGCGGTCTTCAAAGATGAAATGGAGGGAAGGCCGGGACCCACCGGGAGCCATCACCCGACACGAGCCTCTTGTTGCTCCGAGCGCGCCAGTTCGGCCGCGTAGCGCGTGAGGTCCGCGGGCGCGACGGTGACCAGGTCTTTTTCCATGTCCTCGCCCGTACGGACCAGGTGAAGCAGATGCAATCCCGCCAGCCGGGCGCACCAGGCATCGTCCACCTGGCGGCCGGCTTCGGCGGCCACGCGCGGCAGATCGGCCTGCGGCAGCGCAATGGTCTTTTCGGTTCGCGCGCCGCTCTCATCGATGAGGATGAATTTCACGTCCACGGAGTCGGAGTGCCGCAGCGAAATGGCGGTCTGCAGCCACTTGAACAGGACCTGGAACTTGCGGCCGAACGGGTCCGGACCCGCTTCGAACTGGCGAAAGTTGAGCATCTAGAGGCTATCTTACACTGGCGAGGGCAAGAGAAGAAGGCCGGCCAGGAGGCCCGCCCCACGTTAGAATGGGGCGCATGGAGCAGTTCCAGCAAGAGGCTGAGGAGTTCGACCGGCGCGCGCGCGCGCTGGGGTTCGCCGATATCGGCAATTATTACTGGTACCACACGGTGGAACTGCCGGATGGACTGGTGACGCCCGGCGTGTACGACTTCCGCCAGAGCCTGCCCTGCTTTCCATTCCCCGAGGACATGCGAGGCATGCGCGTGCTGGACGTGGGATCGGCCACGGGCTTCTTTGCATTCGAGTTTGAAAAGCGGGGCGCGTCGGTGGTGTCGGTGGAGCTGCCTTCGCTTTACGCCCTGGACCGCTTTCCCGGACAGGACATCGAGCAAATCATCGAGAAGATCGAGAGGATGATGGGTCCCAAGGCCATGGACCACTCGGGAGCCGTCGTCAAGAAGCACGACGCCGCGCAGCTCTATCGCTACCTGCTGGAGGGGCCGTTCGAGTTTTGCCGCAAGCTGCTCAATTCCCGGGTCGAGCGCTGCTACTCGACGGTGTACGAGCTGTCGCCGGCCAATCTGGGGCCCGGCGGCTTCGACCTGATTTTCATGGGCGACATTCTGGTGCACACGATGCACCCGTTGCAGGCGATGGCCGCCGTGGCGCCGCTGTGCCGTGGATCGCTGGTGATCGCGCAGGTGATGCCGGAGGCTCCGGATGGCCGGCCCGCGATCCACTATATGGGCGGGGACGATCTCTATTCCGACGAAATCTCCTGGTGGTGGCCGAACCAGCCGTGCCTGGCGCAACTGCTCAAGAAGCTGGGATTCCGCGAGGTGACGGCGGTGGGCAGCCACCGCGGAGCGCTACGTCCCTCGGGACATGAATACGACCGCGCCATCCTGCGCGCGGTGAAGTGACGGCAACCTCGGTCCCGAGGGCGCGGCTACACCCTCCTAAGCCACAGACTCCCGCCTTCGTTGGCCAAGCAGAGCGGCATGAGAGTTCTTAGGTAGGATCCGAGGAAGTGATACACAAAGTTGTTCCAGTACAGTATCTCGAAGGCAGTGTTGTATTGGAGGAAAGCCCGAATCAGGTAAGCTTCGTTCCAGCTCCGCTTGTCCTCGACCACCCACTCCGCGAGGTACTCGAACGGGTAGAGGATGTCATGGATGTGGACGAGGACGCCCGCCTTCAGGCGCGGGAGAATCTCGAACACGTAGAAGTTGACGTCGCTGCCTGTTTTGCTTACGTGGGATGAGTCGACAAACAGGATGTCGTTCGCCGCTAGCTGGTCGAAAAGACCCAGGGGCGCGTCTTGAACTCGGCACTTCAGGAAATCCGTGTGGGGCGAGGAGCGGGGATCGACCGATTGGCTAGGCGATGGGTCTATGGCCGTGATGTCCATCTCGTTCTGAAAGAAGCGCTCGTTCGTGTCAAGAAGGAGGCGGGTACTGAAGCCGCTTCCGATCTCGACAACCCGCCGGGGCCTGTACTCGAGGAGCATCGAGAAGTAAACGCTGGCGTCGTGGCAGCCAAAGTACGGATTCCCGTAATAGAAACGGAGTGTCTCCTGTTGGTCCCGGGGAAATGGGAAGGACGCATGGTGGCGAGCAAGCCTTTGCAGGGTCTCTCTCATGGCGTCTACGTCGATATGAACGCCTGCGGGCAGCGGGGCCGATAGGCGCTCACGGAGGATTCGCAGGGTACCAGGGTCCCCGATGTCGACGAGAGGCGAGTAGTAGTGGCCGGGAGGAAAAGCCATCGGGGCGAGCAAGCCCTGGAGCCGTGCGCAGTGCCCCTTCAGTTCGTCCCGCTCCGTAATGAGCGCTTGGATCGCCTGATCGCGTTCGTCCACCTGGTACCTATCATAGTACGGCAGGCGCGGCGATCTGCTTTTGCCGAAAG
>PLGA01000062.1 GCA_003139735.1 Bryobacterales bacterium
GCATGAAACCCGGTGAGATGAGAGACTTGAGCCGGCGAGCGATGCCCTACCGGATCGCACTCGCCAGTGGTTTCCATTTGGAAGGTTGCGGCGCCGAGGGGACCTACGAAGACGGGGGCTTCAAGTTCATTCGCATCCTGAACGGCGACCGAGCCGACAACGCCCTCAACCTTCGCACCGAACCGATTGCATTGCGTGTTTCACTTGGGGTTTATTGACATGAAATCGATGACCATCGCATGGATCGCGCTGGCGTGTTGCGCCGCGACGACCACGGTCCCGTGTTACGGACAGACCGCAACGGGCATTCCGCACTTGCAGAAACAAGGGACGGCCACGCAGTTGATTGTGGATGGCAAGCCGTTCCTGGCGCTGACGGGGGAGTTGGGCAACAATACCGCGACCAGTTTGGAGAACATGCAGCCGATATGGCCGCGGCTGGTGGCGGGCAACATGAACTGCGTGCTGGCGGCCATATCATGGGCGCAGATGGAGCCAGCGGAAGGCAAGTACGAGTTTGCGCTGACGGACGGCTTGATCCAGGAAGCCCAGCGCAACAATCTGAAACTTGTGTTCCTGTGGTTCGGCAGTTGGAAGAACGGCCTTTCCAGCTATGCCCCGACATGGGTGAAGAGGGATTATAAACGGTTTCCGAGAATCCGGATCAGGGGCGGCAAGAGCATCGAGTTGCTCAGCACGTTTGGCGACGCCAGCCGCGACGCCGATGCGCGGGCTTTCCAGGCCCTCATGCGCCACATCAAGGAGGTGGATGGCCAGCGTCACACGGTGGTAATGATCCAGGTGGAAAACGAGGTGGGCGTGCTGCGCGATTCGCGCGACCGGTCCGAAGCGGCCAGCCGGGCTTTTGCCGGACCCGTTCCAAAAGAGCTGATGGACTACCTCCAGCAGCACGAGGACACTCTGGCGCCCGAGTTAAAGGAAGTCTGGACGTCCAACGGTTCCAAGACCTCCGGAACGTGGGAGGAAGTCTTTGGGCCAGGCAAACCCGACAGCGTGGACATGCCTATCCAGACCAACAGCCCTCCGCTAAGTCAGGAGGAGTACCAGTCCGGCTGGCGGAAGCTGCACTGGCCCGCGGATGAGTTCTTCATGGCGTGGAACTACGCCAAGTACGTGAACAAGGTGGTGGAGCAAGGCAAGGCCGGGTACAACATCCCGATGTACGTCAATGGCTGGCTGCAACAGCCGAACATGGCGTGGCCGGGCACGTACCCGAGCGGCGGCCCCTTGCCCCAGGTGCACGACATTTGGCGCGCCGGCGCGCCGGCGGTGGACGTCCTTGCGCCGGATCTTTATTTGCAGTACTTCGACGAAGTCGCCCAGCGGTTCACGCGAAACGGGAACCCCTTCTTCGTCCCCGAGACCAGCGCCAACGCAGCCAATGCGTTCCTGGCCGTTGGCAAGTACAACGCCATCGGATTCTCGCCGTTCGGCATCGAACGGAGCGTAGGGCCGGATAACGAATTGGCCGCCGCGTATCATGTGCTCTCGGAAATGGCGCCTGTCATTCTGGCGCAGCAGGGGAGGGATACGATTGCGACCGTGCTCATGAATCAGGGGGACGCGCCCAAGAGCGTCAAGCTCGGCGACTACACGCTCAGCCTCACATACATCGGGCGGGGCCGGGTTCCGATTGCGCCGGAGCCGGCGGCTCCAGCGGGCCGCCAACAAGCGCCGCCGCCTCAGGCTCAGGCGGGCGGGCGTGGCGGACAAGCTGCGCAGGGACCGGCGCAAGCCAACGCGATTCTGGTTTCCTCGGGGCCGGACGAGTTCTTCATGTGCGCCGGTTCTGGCGGATTGCGGGTCGCATTTACGCCCGGCCTGCCGGGTCCCGCGACCGTAGGGCTTGGCGACGTTCAGGAGGGAAGGTTCGTGGATGGCAAGTGGGTGGTGGTCCGGCAGTTGGGGGGAGACGACACCGGGCAGGGCGAAATCCTCACCCTACGAGCCAATACGGCGATGCGAGTGACGGTCTACCGCTACGAATGAAGCACTGCGGCTGCGGCACGAAGCCGACAGGCGTTCGAGAGAAGCGGCGGCGCGATGAAGACCTTGCCTTGAGTGTAGTCGGAGCACACGACCTGGCGCCCCGGCGCCGCCGTCAGAGTCATTAGTAACGTCCTTATTTCAGTAGGTTGTAACGGAGACGCGGAGAACCAGCGGTTCGGAGCTGAAATCCAGTCCGCCATCGGTCTGGTCTCCATTCAAGAGGCGGAGGAACTTAAAGGCGCCGTTCGCGTACGTCCCCTCTTCGACGCGCAGAAANNGCCACCAGAAACTGGTTGTCCCCGATCTGTGCAACCAGTGCGCCTCCCATCGGCTGAGGATTGCCGGCCGGGCGACCATACCGCGCCCACACTCCATAGGACACTGTGGCGTCCCACGCTCCAAACCGAAGTGTTTGCGCGACCTTCCCCGGCTCTTCGGCAACGGCTTGGAGCTGGCCTTCGAAATTCAGGCGCGCGACCTCACGGATCATCGGTCCGATCAAGTGGTAGGTCGGCGCGAAAGGCGCGACGAACTCTTTGGTCCCGGTGCGCGCCCATGGAGGAAGCAACTCATCCTTCGGTCTGGCGGCGTCCGGAATGGCTTTGATCCTGGTAAAGTCCATCCCGAATGGCGCAAAGCCGATAGCTTGGTGGCCAAGCGCGAAGAAGAAAAACCGCGGACTGCCTCCGGTCTCGGGCACATACACAGCGTTGTCGTCAC
>PLGA01000101.1 GCA_003139735.1 Bryobacterales bacterium
AGCGAGAGAATGTCGATGGCGTTGTGGTGGAAAATGGGGACCACCCGGAACGCCTCCTGCGTCCGCAGGAACTCGAAGTACACATAGGGGATCATTTCGCCGGGAAGATCGCCCTGGCGCTCCACTCCCAGGATGCGGTTCTCCAGGTCCACCAGGCGGCAGCTTTCCAGGCGCAGCTTCCACAAACGCCGCGCGCCGAAAAGCAGGTCCAGATGCTCCAGGCGGTCGAACGGCGTGCGTGCCCGCGCCATGCGGAAGCGGGTCTCAAGCAGCGGCTGGTCGTAGGACTTGCCGTTGTAGGTGATGAGGACGTCGAACCGCGCCAGGTACTCGGCCAGCCTCGAAAGCTGAGACGCCTCCTCGCCGAAATCGCGCATGAAAAACTGGCGCAGCCGGAATCCCTCCGGCTCAATAGAACCCACGCCGACGAGAAAAGCATACGTGCCGGCGCCGCCGGCCAGTCCCGTGGTCTCCGTGTCCAGGAAGGCCCATTTGGCGGGGTGCGAGTGTGCGATGGCCCCCGCCGAGAGTTGGTCGAGAAGGTCTTCCGGCAATTCCGCCAGCGCCGAGATGTCCATGCTGCCGTGGCGGCGATGGCGCTCCCACAGCCGCTCGGTTTCGAAGTGCTCGCCGTGCGGCGTATGGACCACCTCGCCGGACATGAGCCGCTCGATGAAAACGCGGGACGGCTGGGGCAGCTTCCGCGGCGGAGAAGCTTCGGGCGCACCGCTTTCCCATTTGCGGTCGATGCGCGCCATGCGGCGCCGCAGCTCGGCGAGTTGTTCCTGGATCTCCTCCACGCTTCGCCTTTTCTTTGCCTACTATAGCCCTTCGGAGGCGCCCGTTTCAAGTTGCTATATTCAGAGAGTGATTGAAAGCGCAGTGATTCCCGTCGCGGGGTTTGGGACTCGGCTTCTGCCAGCCACCAAGTCGCAGCCCAAGGAGATGCTGCCCGTCGCGCGAAAGCCCATCGTGCAGTACGTGGTGGAAGAGCTGGTTTCAAACGGCGTCCAGCAGATTCTTTTCGTCACCGGCCGCAACAAGACATCCATCGAGAATCATTTCGACCACGACCCGGAACTGGTCCGGACGCTGGCGGAAGGGCACAAGGAAGACCTCTTGAAAGAGCTGGATTTCGAGGCTCTCAAGGCCAAGTTCTTCTATACGCGCCAGCGCATGCAGAAGGGCCTGGGCGACGCCGTGCTCTGCGCCGAGAGCTTCGCCGGGGAGAAGCCCTTCGTGGTGGCGCTGGGCGATTCCATTCTGGGCCTGAACGCGCTTTCGCGGGCGGTGGCCCGCATGGCGGATGTGTTCGACGCGCGGCGCGCCAGTTGCGTGATCGCGGTGGAAGAAGTGCCTCCGGAAGAGACGCGGCACTATGGCATCGTGCAACCCGCCGACGGCGCGGGGGACGTATTCCGCATCGCCAACCTGGTGGAAAAGCCCGACCCCAGCAACGCGCCCAGCAATCTGGCCATCGCGGGACGCTACATTTTCTCGCCCGTGATTTTCGACATGATCCGCCGGGTGCGGCCGGACCGGCGCGGCGAAATCCAGCTCACCGACGCCATCCAGCTCCTGTGCGAGGAAGGCCGCCGGGTGGTGGCGGTCAAGCTGACGGCCGGCGAGAAGCGCTACGATATCGGCAACTTCCCCAGCTATTTTGAGACCTTTGTGGAATTCGCGCTCGCCGACCCGGCGTATGGCGCGGGTTTCCGCTGCGCTCTGGAGCGCCTGCTGGCGAAAAACGCCGCAACCGTGTGAGGGAAAAACGGCTGTTCTTTCCGCTGCTGTTCGCGCTGCTTCTGGCATCGCGGATGTGCCACACCGGCATTCTATGGGAGAGCGATGGCTATCCCATGGCGGCGGCCGTCCAGATGCTC
This sequence comes from Bryobacterales bacterium, assembly GCA_003139735.1. Taxonomy (GTDB): domain Bacteria; phylum Acidobacteriota; class Terriglobia; order Bryobacterales; family Bryobacteraceae; genus BOG-224. The sequence continues at coordinate 1,884 of PLGA01000101.1, forward strand.
TTCGGCAAGACCCTCTACCGCGCCATCTGGTTCGATAAACCGCCGCTCTTGCCGCTCTTCTACGTGTTGACCGGCGCGCATCCGGGGTGGGCGCTCCGCCTGGAAGACGCGCTGTACGCCCTTCTGTGCTGCTCCATTGTCTACCGGTTCGGGCGCGATCTGTGGTCGCGCCGCGAAGGCCTTTGGGCCGCCGGGTTGATGGGGTTCTATCTGGTTTTTTACGTGCCGTCGGCCGTGATACCCGTGGCTTCGGATCTCCTGATGCTGGCGCCGCACGCGGCGGCCGTGTGGATGGCCTTCCGGCGGCGCCCGTTCTGGAGCGGCGCGCTGGCGGCGGTGGCTTTCTGGATCAGCCCCAAGGGAGTATTCGTGGCGGCGGCCTGCGCGCTCTGGGATCCGGCGGGCATCCCTCTCATGGCCGTGGGGTGGATTGCGGTGAGCGGACCGGCGGTGGCGTGGCTGTGGAGTTGCGGCGCATTGGCGCCCTATTGGCGCGAGGTGTGGCAGGTGGGGTTGTTCTACGCCGGAACGCCGCCCGCCGAGCCGGTCAAGAATGGGCTGCTGCGCACCCTCAATTGGATGGGATTCCATGCCGCCGCGTGGGTGGCGGCCGGGTGGTTCCTGATTCAGGAAGTTGGCAGACGAAAGCGCCTGCCCCACCCGTCCGCGGTTCCCCCGGCAGCAAGGTGGGGCAGACGCTTTCGTCTGCCACTCCACGCGCACGGGAGCGGCCTCCGCTGGGCCGGGTGGGTCGTCATTTCCGCCGCCGGCGTGGCGGCCGGCCTGCGGTTCTTCCCGCGCTATTACTTCCTGCTGCTGCCCGTCCTCGCGCTGATGGCCGCGCGCGGCTTCACGCTGTTCGGCCCCGCCCGCGTCTTTGTCGCGGCGCTGCTGCTGATTCCGCTCGCGCGGTTCGGCCCCAGCTACGCGGCGGCGCTCGGCGGAGGGGCCTGGAGCGACACCGGAATGGATCGCGACAGCCGGGCGGCCGCGGCGCTGATCCGCCAGGCCGCCCGGCCCGGCGATACGCTCTTCGTTTGGGGATACCGGCCCGAGCTATACGCGTATACCCGTCTGCCCGCCGCCAGCATGTTCCTCGACTCGCAACCGCTCACCGGCGTCCCGGCCGACCGCTACCTGACCCCATACGCCCCGGCGGAGCAGGACGAAGGTCCGCGGAAAAACCGCGCCGAACTGGCGGCCACGCGGCCCGCCATCGTCGCCATCACGGCCGTCGCCCTGAAGAATCCCCGCCTCGAAATCGCCCACTACCCGGAGTTGCAGGCGTGGTTCGCGCAATACCGCCAGGTGGCGCGCACCCGCGACACCGTGATATTCCGGCTCCGGTAGCGCTGAGACGGTCCGTCCCTTGTATAATCGGTGGGGAGAATCATAATGGATTTACGTCCGCTGCACGACCACGTGATGGTGAGAAAGCTCGATGAAGGCGAACAGATTCGCGGTGGAATCATCATTCCGGATACCGCCAAGGAGAAGCCCCAACAGGCGGAAGTCATCGCTGTGGGCAACGGCAAACTGCTCGAGACCGGGGAACGCGCGGCTCTCGACGTGAAGGCCGGCGACCGCATCCTGTTCGGCAAATATTCGGGAGCGGAAACCAAAATCGAAGGCGAAGAATATTTAGTATTAAAGGAAGATGAGATCCTCGCGGTACTGGAATAGAAGCCCAGCGCGAGTGGCCAGGGGCGCTGTGACGCCCGGTCGTTAATACCCTAACAGGAGTTGTTTCATGTCTTTACGGACGGGGATCAGGCCCCTGGTGGTCTGTTCCGTATTGCTCTCCGTCGCCCCGGGCGCCTTCGCTCAAACGAAAGTGGCGGTCGTCAACCTGCAAGAAGCGGTCTTCGGAACGGCCGAGATCAAACAGGCCAACGTGGCGATGACGGCCAAGTACAAGGCGCGCGACGACGCACTTGAGGCGCTCAAGGCTCAGGGCGTCGCGGCGCAGAAGAAGTTGGACAACGGGCAGGATACCCTGTCGGATGAGCAACAGGCCGCTCTGGAGGCGCAAGTTGCGAAATTGCAGCGCGATGTGCAGCGCGAGGGCGAAGATCTCCAGGCCGATGTGCAAAAAGATCGGGACGATATTCTCTTAGGAGCTTCGGAAAAGATGAAGACGGTCGTCCAGAAAATCGCGGAGGAGCGCGGTTTCGACATTGTGGCGGAAGCCACGGTCTTGATTTACTTCAAGCCGGCCACGGACATTACCAAGGATGCCACCGTAGCGTACGATGTGGCCTACCCTGCCAAGCCCGCGGCCAAGTAGAACAGGAGGAACATGACCGGCTATCTCGACAACTACGGGGCCGGCGACGAAAAACGCGAACGGATTATCCACAGGGTCATACTGTGGACGGCCGTTACCCTGGCGCTCGCGGGGGTTTTGTATTTCGTCTTCCATTTCGTCGTCCCCAACCGCGGCGAGCAGGCCCAGGCGAGGAAGTTTTTCCAACTGCTGGCGGCTCACGATTATAAGCAGGCCTACGCCATGTGGGGCTGCACCGACGCCAAGCCGTGCCACGATTACACGTTCGCCATGTTTATGCAGGATTGGGGCCCCGCTGCCGCGCCCGTTACCACCTTCGACGTGCTGGACGGCGAAACCTGCGGCACGGGCGTGATTATCGACGTGGATGCCGGCAAGGCGGGCGACAAGAAGCTCTGGGTGGATCGCAAGACTCAGGAGCTAGGCTCCCTCCCGCCGGGCTTCGACCAGTGCCCCCACACCAACCGCATTTACACCTTCGTCCGCGACCTGCGCTACCGCGCCCACGGCCGGACTTTCCAGTGATTTTTGTTACCTGCTATACTAGGAAGCGGCTTTTGAAAGTCCCGCGAGAACTTGGCCGAAACCTGATGTCTGCCTCGTCTGGCAGGAACAATCGAGAGACAAAGAAGCCATGAAAAACATTTTCGTAGGTAATTTAGATTTTGCGGCCACCGAGGCCTCCCTGCGCACGCTTTTCGAGCCTCACGGGGCCGTGGAGCGGGTGAGTCTGGTGACCGACCGGGACACTGGCCGGTCCCGCGGCTTTGCTTTCGTCGAAATGACGGATGCGGCCGAGGCCGACCGGGCGATCGCGGCTCTGAACGGCGCCGATCTGGATGGTCGCGCGCTCAACGTCAATGAAGCCCGGCCCAAGCCGCAAGGCGGCGGCGGACGGGGGTTTGGCGGCGGCGGCTCGTCCCGCGGGGGTGGTCCCCCGAAGCAACGCCGCGAGCCTCGCTGGTAAGAGTCCTGGGTCGGACTACGGCGACCGGCCGGGTGTGGCTCGGCCGCCTTTTTGAGGAGCCCCATTATGGCTACGCGTTCGCGTACATCGTTTCAGAAACGGCAGAAGGAAATCGCCCGCATGGAGAAGCAACGCGACAAGCTTGCCAGAAGAGCGCAACGCAAGTTGGCGCCACCGGGAAATCCCATGGGCGAAGAACTAGAGGGACTCGAGGGCATCGAGGGTATCGAGGGTATCGAGGGCGCCGAAGGCGCGCCTCAGGAACCGGTTGACCCCACGGATGCACCCACTGCCGCGACCGGCTAATGCCCCGCGGGGCGGCCACGGCGCACGGAGACGGTAATGGAATTGCGGTACTTGGGTTTCGACCAGACGCAGAATACGCGCGCATACCGGTTTGAAGGCCTCACGAAGGGCGAACCGACTGTCCAATTCGTTGTCACCGCCGACCTGGACATGTTCTTAAGGCACCGCATCGGCATTCAGGAAGGCCCGGGGTTGTGCGCTCGTAAACTCGCTTCCGATGCGCAGACGCCCCACCCGGAGAACGTCGCGCTCACTAACGACGACCTGCGTGCGATGGTGGACGCCCGCGCCGTGGCGGATGCCCGCAAGGCCGCGCTGCGCCGCAGCGGTCCCCGCCGCCGCCCCGCGCCGTAGCCGCCCGGCGCGACGCCTGCCCCTTTTTAGCGATTGCATCCGCCGGGAGAATTGTACCTGTTCGCGGCTCGGCTTGATGTGCTCGAATTTGCAGAGCCGCGAACGTAAGAGAGCGGTTGTCTGAATTTGCAGAGCCGCGAACGTAAGAGAGCGGTTGTCGGCCGCTCGGAACAATACGCATTCCGCTCGCCGCATTACACAAGCCACGCGGAGCGCGGTCCAAGCGCAATCGCGACGGCCGTTATGCGGCTATGCGACGGCGTCAAGCCCGTTCTTCTCGACCAGCGAAAGCAGCTTGAGCGAGGCCCCGGAAGGCCGCTTTTCGCCACGCTCCCACTTACTGACAAGGCTGCTGGTTACGTTCAGGTAGTTGGCGAAAACAGTTTGGCTGACCCGTTCTTTCGCCCGGATCGCCTTGATCTCTTCAGGCTTCAATGGCCGGATCGGCGTAAGGCAGGCATCGTCGAAACCCCGCATCGTCTGTTTGTCGATGGCCCCAACACCGTGCAAGGCTTCCATGGTTTCATGGATCGCCGCCGTCGCATCGCTTCGATAGCTCTTCCTCATTTGGCCTCACTCCATTCTATAGCACCAGGTACCATACTTCAACAACATGCTGACGTGGGCATTTTCGGAGGTGCGAATCGGAATTTCCGGTACCGGCCCGTCCGAGGCGCACCACGGCGCGGTGGAGTTTGCCAGCCAACCGGGCGCCGGCAGCGTTTTCACGGTAACCCTGCCCCGCTGATTCATCGTCCATTCATTTCCCGGATTCTATACTGGTCTTTCCACATGTCTACGACTTTGCCCATATTGGGGCTGGGCTTGGCCCTGTGCCAAGGCGTTGCGTTTGCGCAGAACCCGCCGCCCGCACCCCCCAACGCCCCTCTGCGCCTGACTCTGGACGATGCCTTGGCCCGGGCGCGCGCCAATAGCCCGGAGTTCCTTCGCGCCAACATCGACGCGCTCCTGGCGCGCGAGGACACCGTGCAAGCGAAAGCCTCGCTGTTGCCCAGCGCCGGCTACTTCAACCAATTCATCTATACGCAGCCCAACGGCGCGCCCACCGGCGTTTTCATCTCCGCCGATGGCACGCATGTGTACAACAACCAGGCCCAGGCGCATGCCGATATTTACGCTCCCGAGAAGATGGCCGGGTATCGCAAGGCCCAGGTAGCCGAAGCGTTGGCGCACGCCAAACAGGACATCGCCGCCCGCGGACTAGTGGCCACGGTGGTAATGGATTTCTATGGAATGGCTTCCGCCGGCCGCAAGGTCGCCAATTCCCAGCAGAGTCTGCATGAGACGCAGCAGTTCCTCGATATCACCCAGAAGCAGGAAAAGGGCGGAGAGGTGGCGCACGCCGACGTGGTGAAGGCCCAGATCCAGGTGGAGCAGCGCCAGCGCGAAACCCAGGAGGCGCAGCTAGCGCTCGACAAGGCCCGGCTGGAGTTCTCCATTCTGCTCTTTCCGGATTTCCGCCAGGATTTCACAGTGGAAGACGACTTGGACACCGCGCGCGCGCTGCCCTCCTTCGCCGAGATTCAGGTCATGGCCGCGAACAACAACCCTGATATCCGCGCGGCCCAGGCCATTCTGGAAATGCAAAACTGGGACCTCAAGGCGGCCCGCGCCGCCATGCTGCCGTCGGTCTCCGTCGATTACTTCTTCGGCCTCAACGCCAACCAATACACGCTCCACACTCCCGAAGGCTATCGAAACTACGGATCCTCGGCGCAAGCGCAGTTGACCATCCCGCTATGGACCAGCGGGGCCGCGCGCAGCCGGATCAGGCAGGCGGAATTGGGCATCCAGCAGGCCAAGACGGATCTCAGCTTCGCCCAGCGCCAGCTTCTTGCGGACCTGAATTCCTTCTACCGCGAAACCGATACCGCCAGCTTCCAGATCGCTTCCCTTCGCCGCTCCATGGAGCTTTCAAGCGACAGCCTGAAGCTGACCCTGGAGCAATACGAGGCCGGCGAGTCCACCGCGCTCGAGGTGGTGGACGCACAGACCACCCTGGCCGATGCGCGCAACGGTTATGACGACGGCCTGGTGCGGTCCCGCGTGGCGCTCGCGGATCTTCAAACACTCACGGGGGCGTTTTAGCCAATGCGAAATAATACACGGAATCGTCCTTCGCTCGTGGAGTGGGCCTCTGGCCTGCCATGCCCGCATTCTTGCGGGCATCTGGCGGTCCTGTTGATCGCCCTCGCCCTCCTTACTTCCTCTTGTGCCAAGAAGCAAGAAGCGGAAACCGAGCAGCCCGCTCCTGTCCAGGTGACCGCTGTTTCGCAGGCCACCATCCACAACGTGGTCGGCGGCGACGGCATACTCTTTCCCAACGACCAGGCCAACGTGGGGCCTAAGATCTCCGCGCCGGTCCAGAAATTCTATGTGAACCGCGGCGACCACGTGAAAAAGGGCCAGCTTCTGGCCGAACTGGAGAATCGCGATCTCACCGCCCAAGCCGCCGAGAGCAAGGGGGCGTTGGAGCAGGCCGAATCCAATCTCCGCACGACGACCGGCGCCGCCATTCCGGAATCCGTGGTCAAGGCGCAGACCGACGTGGACGCCGATAAGGAAGTCGTAGACGCCGCCAAACAGGTGCTCGATGCGCGCCAGCAGTTATACAAAGATGGTGCCCTGGCGCGGCGGCAGGTGCAGGAAGCCCAGGTCCAATACGCGCAAGCCAACAGCCAGTACCTGTCGGCCCAGGAGCATCTCAGGGCCCTGCAGTCCGTCGCCAAGGACGAACAGCTCAAGACCGCCTCCGCGCAGGTGAGCTCCGCCACGGCTCACCAGCAGAATTTGGATGTCCAGCTCAGCTACTCGAAGATCTATAGCCCCATCGATGGCGTGATTGCGGACCGCCCGCTGTGGACCGGAGAGATGGCCAGCCCCACCACGCCGTTCCTCACCGTGATGGACGTCAGCCGCGTAGTGGCGCGCGTGAACATCGCCCAGGCGCAGGCCGCGCCGGTCAAGGTCGGCCAGCCCGCCACCATCACCCTGACCGATACCGGGGAGAAGTTGGAGGGGAAAGTCACCGTAGTGAGCCCCGCCACCGATCCCAGCAGCACCACGGTCCAGGTTTGGGTCCAGGCGACAAATCCCGGCGAGCGCCTGAAGCCCGGCGCCAGCGTCCATGTTGGAGTGGTCACCGGGGAAGCCGCCAACGCGATGGTCGTGCCTTTGACGGCTATTCTTCCCGGGGAGGAAGGCGGCACGGCGGTAGTAGTGGTTTCCTCGGATTCCGTCGCGCATCTCCGCAAGGTGGATGTCGGAATCCGCGAGGGCGATAAAGTGCAACTCCTCAACGGCGTCAAGCCCGGCGAGTCGGTGGTCGTCGTTGGCGGCCTCGGCGTGGAAGATAAGGCTAAAGTAAAGGTCCTGACCGCTCCCGAGGAGAGCGACGACGAGCAATGAGCGACCTTGCGACCCCTCCGCCCGCCGGGGCCGAAGAGCGCCATTGGACCGACCGCTTCGGCAAGCCGGTTATCTTCGTCATTATCACCTTGATCGTTGTCGGGATCTATGTAGCCTTCAGCATTCCCGTGGCGGTCTTCCCGGANNGAGGAAGCCGTCAACACGGTGCAGGGCCTGGACCGCGTCTATTCCATCACCAGCCGCGGCGACGCGGAAATCAACCTGTTCTTCCAGTGGAACGTGGACATGAATCTCACGCTGCAACTGGTCAACGCGGCCTTGGCGCGCGTCCAGACCACGCTGCCGTCCACCGTTCAGATCCGCGCCAACCGCATGACCTTCGCCGCGTTTCCGATCATGGGCTACAGCCTCACGTCGGACACGGTGCCGCAAACCGATTTGTGGGAATTCGCAAACTACGTGATGAAGCCCCGTCTGAATCGAGCCAAGGGTGTTTCCACCGTGGTCGTGCAGGGGGACCAGATTCCCGAGTTCCAGGTGCAGCCCGACCCGGCCAAGCTGGTGCGGGCGGCCGTCACGGTTCCCGATATTCTCGACGCTATCGGCCGAAGCAACTTGATCGATTCTCCCGGCCTGATCGAGGCTAACCACGAGCTGATCCTCAGCCTGGTGACCGGACAGGTGAAAACGCCGGCCGCGATCTCCGATATCGTGGTCAAGACCACGCCCGCCGGAGCGCCCATCCGCATCGGCGATATCGGTACGGTAGGCCCTTCGATTCAGCCCGTCTACACCATCGTCACCGCCAATCGCAAGCCCGCGGTCCTGCTCAACATTAACCGCCAGCCGGATAGCAATACCGTAGATGTGGCCGATGCCGTTCACGCCGAGATCGCGCGCCTGCAACAATTGCTGCCGCGCGGCGTGGACTTGCGCTCGTTCTATGACCAGTCGGACATCGTGTCCGCGTCCATAGCGAGCGTCCGCGACGCGGTCCTCATTGGCCTGGTGCTCGCCTCGCTCATCATGGTGCTGTTCCTGCGCGACTGGGGCACGTCCCTGGTGGCCGGCCTGGTCATTCCCGCCACCATCGCGGTCACCTTCATCGCGCTGCGCTTGGCGCACGAGAACTTCGACCTGATGACCCTGGGCGGTCTGGCGGCCGCCGTCGGTCTGGTGATTGACGACGCCATTGTGGTGGTGGAGAACATTGTCACGCACCGCGATTCGGGCCAGTCGCGCGCCCAGGCGATCCGCAGCGCCATACAAGAAATCCGCGTGCCGCTGGTCGGATCTACCATCACCCCCATCGTGGTCTTTATCCCGCTGGTGGCCATCGCCGGGGTGACGGGAGTGTTCTTCCGCGCGCTAGCTTTCACGGTTGGGGCTGCGCTGCTGACCTCGCTGATGCTGGCGTTGACGTGGACCCCCACGCTGAGCCACTACTTCATTCGGGAACGGCACACCGGAAGAGCCGTGGAAAGCAGCGTGCCACACGGGCTGATGCGCATCTATGAACGCGTGCTGCGCGGCGCCCTGAAGCACCCCGTGTGGCTCGGACTTTTCGCCATCGCCTTGGTGGCCGGCTCGTACCTGTGCTACGTGAGGATTGGGTCGGACCTGCTGCCGACGCTCGACGAGGGCGGCTTCATCGTGGACTACTTTACGCCCGCCGGGTCGTCGCTGCAGGAAACAAACCGCATGCTCTCCCACATTGAGCGCATTCTCAGCCAGGTACCCGAAGTGGAGACCACTTCGCGGCGAACGGGCCTGGAACTAGGCTTGGCGGCGGTCACGGAAGCCAACCGCGGCGATATTTCCGTGCGCCTGAAGCCCAAGCGCAATCGCACTACCGAAGAGGTCATGGACGACGTGCGCGAACGGGTGACGAAAGCCGAACCTGTCATGGACATCGAGTTGGTGCAGAAGCTCGAAGACGAAATCGGCGACCTTTCGAACGAACCCGAGCCGATCGCCATCAAGCTGTTCTGCGAAGACCCGGACGTGCTGCGCGACTGGGCCACGCGCGTGGGCGACGCCATCAAGAAGATTCCCGGCGTGGTGGACGTGCTGAACGGCATCGAGAACACCATCAGCGGGCCGGCCAGCGTCTTCCAGGTGGACCCCGTGGCCAGCGCGCGCGCCGGGTTCACGCCGGAAGAAATCGAGCAGGACGCCAGCGCCATCCTGCAAGGCGAGCCCGCGACGACGCCCGTGGTGGTCAACGACCGCGTCTACACCATCCGCGTGCGCTTTCCCGAGCGCACCCGCGCGACTTTGGACGACATCCGGAGCACGCTGCTGATCAGCGGCACAGGCAAGACCGCCACGATCGGGAGTCTGGCCAGCATGACGGAGATTCCCGGCGAGACCGAGATCCGGCGCGACAACCTGCAACGCCTGGTGACCGTCACCGGCCGCTTGGAGAACGTGAACCTGGGCGCGGGAATGGCGGCGGTGAAGCAGACCCTGGCGGGCTTGAATATGCCGCCCACCATCCGCGTGGAGTTCGGCGGCGGATACGAGGAACAGCAGAAGTCTTTCAAGGACTTGGCGTTCGTGCTGATCCTGGCGATCGTGCTGGTGTTCATGGTGCTGCTGTTCGAGTTCGCCAACTTCGCCGCGCCCATTGCGGTGCTTTGTTCGGCGCTGCTCTCGACCTGCGGCGTGTTCGCGGGGCTGCTGATCACGGGCAAGAGTTTCAACCTGGCGTCGTTCATGGGGCTGATCATGGTGATCGGCATCGTGGCCAAGAACGGCATCCTGCTGCTGGACGCGGACCAGAAGTACAGGAAGGAAGGGCTGTCGCCCGAGGACGCCATGATGCGCGCGGGCGAGCGGCGGCTGCGGCCCATCATGATGACGGCGCTGGCGACCGTGGCGGGCATGGTTCCGCTGGCGCTCGCCTGGGGCGCCGGCTCGCAGATGCTGCAACCTTTGGCCATCGCGGTGATCGGAGGAATCCTCGCTTCGATGGTTCTCTCTCTGGTGGTGACCCCGGCCGTTCGCTATTACTTGGGTGGCCGGGCACGCTAACTAATGACGATACCAACCGCTCCCTTACAGTCGCGGCTCCAACTCGGATTCCGAGCCGCGACCGTGAGGGAGCGGTCCTGACTAACAAGGAGTAACGGAATGAAGAAGATTCTGACGGTGGTTGTCCTGGCCGCCGCGGCGTTCGCCGCGACCGGCTACAAGGTTCTCAACAAGATCAAGATCGGCGGCGCGGGCAGTTGGGATTATTGCGCCATGGATAGCGCCGCCGGGAGGCTTTATGTCTCGCACGGCGCGAGCGTCGAAGTGGTGGACGTGAACGCCGGCAAAGTCGTGGGGACGATTCCGGATCTGCACGGCGTTCACGGAATCGCCATCGCGGCGGACCTCGGCAAGGGGTTCATCACCAACGGCCAGTCCAACAGCGTGACCGTCTTCGACCTGAAGACCCTGGCGAAGGGCGGCGAGCCGGCGGTCGGCCAGAACCCGGACGCGGTTTGCTACGAGCCGAAGACCCACCGCGTCTTCACCTTCAACGGCCGCTCCAACGACTCGAGCGTGATCGACGCCAAGACCGGGCAAGTGGTGGCGACCCTGGCGCTCAACGGCAAGCCGGAATTCTGCGCGGCGGACGGCGCCGGCAAACTGTATAACAACCTCGAAGACAAGAGCGAAGTGGTCGAAATCGACGCGGCCAAACCGGAAGTGACCCGCCGGACTTCCATACTGCCGTGCGAAGGCCCATCCGGACTGGCGATCGACACGAAGGGCAAGAAACTGTTCTCGGTCTGCGACGGGACCATGGCGGTAACCGACATCGCAACCTTTAAGGTGATTGCCACGCCGAAAATCGGCCAGGGCCCCGATGCCGCGGGCTTCGATCCGGATTTGGGCCTTGCCTTCAGCTCCAATGGCAGCGACGGAAACCTGAGCATTGTGGGGCTGGTCAACGGTAAGTACGACACCGTGGACACGGTCGCCACGGAACGCGGCGCACGCACCATGACGGTGGACCCGAAAACCCACCGGGTCTACCTGTTGGCCGCGGAGTACCCGGCGCCGGCCGCCGGCGCGCAGCCNNGGGTCGGGCATGCCCGACCCTGCGCCGGGCATGCCCGATACTTACTGCACTTGCGGCCTAGCCCCCTGCGCTTCCTGTTCCAACGTCTTCCGCGCTTCGTCCGGAAGCAGGCGCCAGTTGTTGTCGGGCTCGGCGGGCAGCTTCTTCTTGTCCGTGTAGTAGTGGACGATCATATCGCGGATCTCGTCCTGGCCCCGCCAGATAATCTTGGCCCCGGCGAACATGGAGTACCCGGCGCTGCCGGCTGCGCGGTAGTTGTTGATGGCGATGCGCAGCTTCTGGTCCGGCGCGAGCGGCTTCCCATGCCAGCGCAGATTGCGTATGCGGCTGCCCTCCGGCCGGGTCAGGTCGATCTCGTATTCGACGCCCTTGGCCATGTCGAAGTTAAACCCTGCCACGCTCCGGTCGGTCAGCGGCAATTGGGAACAGCGCGCGCCCTCGCAAGACAGGTAGTAACGCGCCGCGTTCTCAAGCGCATCCTTCACCATCTTGCCATCTCCCTCGACCACATACAGGTCGTTATCGTAGGGATAGAGCGCGGCGATCTGCCGCACGGTCACCTGGCCTTGCGGCACGCGAACCGCCGGGTTGAAAAGAGCGGTGAAAGAAACGTCGGCATGGGAGTAGGCGAGTTGCACCTCTTGCACGGCGTCCACGATGGCTGTGTCTTCGACGCGCCCCAGCGCCGCGCTCAGCGGGGCCGGTGAAGTGGCCACGGGCGTATCGAGGTAACGCTCCGCAAGCTCCTCGTAGGGCTTGCCGATGGCCAGGATGTCGGGCGCGGCGGGCGTGGCGCCGGTCACGGGAATCAGGCGGCTGGTCTTCTTGGCAACGGTCCAGCCGCCGCCGGGCTTCCGCTCCATCGTGAAATCCAGACGGGCCAGCGA
>PLGA01000482.1 GCA_003139735.1 Bryobacterales bacterium
GCTCGACGGTGGCGCGGGTGAGTGCGACGTCAAACAGGAAGCGCTCCTCGGCGTCGCGCTCGGAACGCGTGCGGACGGCGATGCCGTGACGGCGCAAGGCGCTGCGCAAGGCCTCGCCGAGCAGTGGGTCGGGCTGCGACGCATGCGGGAAAACGCCTTCCAGCAGACCGCAGACGAAGACCACCGGCAACTCCCATTCTCGGGCTTCCGGCGCGCTGAGGACATGGACCACGTTGCGCCGTCCATCCTCGAGGCGCAAGGGCTTGAGGCGCAGCACGGATTTCAAGGCGCTCCAGAATTCCTCAAGCGGCATTTGGCGGCCAGCGTCCAGAGCTTCGGCAGCCTCATCGAGGGCTTCCTCGAAGAGGTCGAGCGCCGCGGACTGGCTGCGCCATTCGAGCGCTACCTCATGGACGGGAGGCTCTCCATCTGGACGCGCGGGGCGAAAGAGGCCGCGCAAGGCGCGCAGGCGTTCCGCCCAGTCCTTGGGCGAAAGCGCGAACGAGCGCCACTCTTCGATGGCGCCCAGCCGCTCGATTTTGCGGAGCAGGCGCCCGGCGCCGGTAGAGAGCGCGGTCCCCTCCGGCCCCACCAGCAGCGCCTTCAGACCTCCCAACCCGGCGTTCGGAACCTGCTCGCGGAGTGCGAAATCGAAACGGTCGAGGGCGTTCGAATCCGCGAAACGGGGCGCCAGGCGGAGCGCCGCCAAGGTCCGCGCGTGGTCCCATCCGCCAAGCATCGCGTCCACGGTATTCGACAAAAAGCGTACCGCCGCGTGGCGCTCCAGAGCGGAATCGAAATAGAAGCGCGCGGGAATGCCGAAGCGGCCGAGCGTGGAGCGCAGGACCGGGACGTAGGTCTCCGCCGCCCGGACGATAATGCCCATCTCGCGAAACGGCCGGCCGGCCGCGGCTTGATTCAGAATGCGGCGGGCGATCTCGGCGGCTTCGCGCTCGACGGACGGCGCGCGGAACAGCGTCAGGGCGGGGTTGGGGCGCTTGCGGCTAAGACAGGCCTGCGGGGAGATGTTTCGGAACCGGGCTTGCACGGGAGCGGTCCAATCCGCATCCGCCAGCGCGAGAGTGACGTCCGCATGGCGATCCAGCGCGGCGATGACGCGGAGTTCGGGATCGGGCAGGGCGTGAAAACCATCGAGGCAAATGGTCCGAATGCCGCCCAAGCCGTCGCGTTCGATCTTATCGGCGGCCAGTTCCAGGCGTTTGGCGCGCAGGGCCACGCCGCGCTGTTCCAGCTCCAGGTCCACCTCGCGATACACGGCCAGAAACGCGGCGGCCAGCGGCGCATCCGGCAGGCTTTCGGCCAGGCGGGCGCTGTCGCAACCGGCCGAGGAGAACTCGGAGATGGTCCGCGCCATGGTGGAGCAGAAGCCCGGCAGACGCGCCACGCGGGCGAACTCCCGCCGATTGGCGCGCTCCACGGCTTGTTCGACGATCAGGTAAAAGGTGGCGTCGGGAGCCTCGCGAACGCCGCCGGCCCAAGCCTCGATGAATCCGTAGATCGTCTGAATCAGCTCGTGGCGGAGCACGAAGCCTTCCCGCGCGATGCGGTTCTGCAAGTGCCGCGCCATGGTTGCGGTAGGCACAAGCAGGCGGATGGATTCGTCTCCCGCGCCGAGCGCCTCGCGGAAGCGGTCCAGGACGAAGGATGTCTTGCCCGACCCAGCGGGTCCCGTTAAGAGCCGCATTCGCTTACAGTGTAGCGCGGGCGAAGAAAATACGAAAGGCCTACGGATGGCGGCGCAGCACGCGCGTGGCGATATCCGGAACGAAGAAGAATGCGGGATCGTAGGACCAGAGGATGGCGCTTGGGCCTATACTGAATGAGATCTGGAAGTCCAAAAAGGAAATTCCGGATCAAAGGCCGTCCGGTGTATACCGAACTGGCCGGGGGAACCAGTTATGGAAATCCCGGGCTATACTGCATCACCAGAAGCGAAACTTAGGGAAAGGAAGCGCTCCCATGCCTAACACCTTCTTCAGTCGCGTCGCATTGAGTGCGATGGCGTTTCTCTTCACCGGGCCCAGCGCCGTCGCACAGGATTCCAAAACGCCTGCCGAACTGCCCGCGCCATCCAGTGGCAAAGCCATCGTCTGTATCTACCGCGTGTACAGATTTACCGGCTCGGCCTCACACGACGATCTCTTTGTCAACGGCAGTCATCTCGGCAGACTCCTCAACAGCGAATACGAGTTCATGGAAGTTCCGCCGGGGACTGTTGTGATCTCCGGATTGGCCAAGATGTACTACGGAAGCGTCGTTATGTCCGCCGCGGCGGCCATCAATCAAGCCGCCCAGAAAGAAAACGAGCGGGCCCGGTTTGAGGCGGAGGCGGGCAAAACCTATTACTTCAAATGGACCGCCGGAACCATGGGAACGATGATTAAGGTCACGCCTGAGGATCCCAAAGTCGGCGCCAAAGAGATGAGCAAGCTCCATCTCTCCAAGCCCGTTGACGACAAGGAAGGAGCGGAACCAGCAACGAAAGACAATTGAGAGCTACGCCAGGAAAAGGAGAAACGCGTAGAGCGCCCGTAGAGACGATTGTGGTCGACCACCTGGAGAAGGCGCCGACCGCGAACTGACTTCCGGCTGCTGTAGGCTGGTAGACAGATGGTCAAGCCCAGCCCCTGTGTTTTCCTTTTGTGCCTCACGGCTGCCTGCGCCCCGGCTCAACCCGGCGCGGCGCTCAAGCTAAATGAGATTCAGATCGTCGGGACGCACAACAGCTATCATTCCGGCATGGGCCCCCACGAGATGGCCTATCTCCGCAAGGTGGATCCCCGGACAGCCGATTCGCTGGACTACCGGCATCCGCCCCTCAACGTTCAGTTGGATGCGGGGGTCCGGCAGTTGGAGCTGGACGTATGGGGTGACTCCAAAGGTGGTTTGTTCGCCAATCCGGCGGGCCTGGGTTTGGTCGCCAAGGCCGGACTTTCCGCCGATCCGCCGTTCGATCCCAACGGAATCATGAAGAAGCCCGGCTTCAAGGTTTTTCATGTGCAAGATATCGATTTCCGCAGCAACTGTGAGCCATTCGTCGCCTGCCTCGGCGCGATTCGCGACTGGTCCAAAGCCCACCCCGGACATCTGCCGATCTTCATCCTGGTGGAAAACAAGGACGACCGTCCCCAGGCGGACTATATGACCACCCCCGAGCCGCTTACGCCGGAGACTTTCGATGCGCTCGACGCCGAGATCCGCTCGGTTTTCCAACCGTCGGAGATGATCGTTCCCGATGACGTTCGCGGCGGCCACAAGACCTTGGAAGAAGCCGTACTGACTTCCGGTTGGCCATCCCTCGATCGCGCGCGCGGCAAAGTCGTCTTCCTGCTGGACCAGGAGCGGGTCGGCGTGTTCTATACCAAGGGGCATCCGTCACTCGCAGGCCGGGTCCTGTTCACCAATGCGCAACCCGGATCGCCCGACGCGGCGTTCGTCGAAGTGAACGATTTCCTGGCCCGTCCCGACCTCATTCCCAGCCTGGTCCGTAAGGGATACCTGATCCGCACGATGACTGACCCCCACCCGGAGGGCGTCCGCGCGAACGACGGCAGCAGATGGGATGCCGCCATGGCCAGCGGAGCGCAGATCCTAAGCACCGACTATCCATCGCGCGAGGCGGCCGGTTCCGGTTATTCGGTCCGTTTCGATCGCGGGAATGTCCGCTGCAACCCCGTACTGAAGCCGGCGTGCAACGCCGCCGCGATCAAGGAGTGACGGGGCCGGCTTGCGGTTTGAGCAGGCTGGGGATTTGTTCACTGGCGTGGCCCAGCGCGCGGGCCAGGCTCAGCTTGCCCAAATTGTGGGCGAAGACGCTGTCGATCAGGTCCAGTTGCGCGCTGGCGACCGTTTCTTGCGCTTGCACGACCTCCACCGTATTGATCACGCCGGCTTCCATGCGCGTGCGCGTCATCTCCAGGGTCTCCTGGGCAACCTGCAGATTCTTGCGCGCCACCTCCACCTGGCCGACGGCGGCTTCCAGATCGAGGTACGCCTGGCGGACTTCGGCTTCGACCTGTCCGCGCGCGTCCTCCAGCTCGGCCCGGCGTTGCGCCAGCACCGCTTCCGCCTGTGCGATGTCGCCCGCGGCTTTCCCGCCTTGCCACACCGGAATGCTTAGCGTGCCGGTCACCGTGAAGACTCCATGCGATTGGGCCGGGTTGATGCCGATTACCCCGTAATCGCCACTGAGCGCAACGGATGGCAGGCGCTCGGCGCGCGCGGCCGCCAGGGCCTTCGCGGCTGCCTCCTCCTGAAATTGGGCGGCTTTCAGGTCGGCGCGCTGTTCGACGGCCTGGGCCACGGCGGCATCCGCGCTCTCCACCGGCGCCGGGCTGAAGGGAAAGCTGTCCGTGAGTTGATAGTCGGCATTGGGCGGGAGGCCGGTGAGCCGCGCCAGGTTGATCTTCTGTTTGGCCAGATCGTTGCGCAGAGTAATAATCCGCTGTTGCTGGGTGAGCGTCCTTACCTGGCTTTGGTCCACGTTAAGCTTCCCCAGCACGCCCTCTCCGTGCTGCTCGCTCGATTCATGGAAGACGGCATTGGCGGTATCGAGCTGCGATTGCGCGGAGTCCATGCGGGCTTGGGCGGCCAGCACTTGCAAATAAGCGCCGCCCACCGCCAGAGTAATGAGGTCGCGCGCGTCTTGCAGGCTGTACTGGCTGGCGCGGGCGGTGGCTTTGGCGGCGCGGTAGTTATTGAGCTGGGTCATGTTGGCGACCGTTTGGCTGAGGCTGGCCTGGAGATTGAAATAGTTGAACGGCCCCGCGATGGTGGGAATGCGGAAGCCCGGAAAGGGTGAGCTGATGCGCAGTCCCAGCGCGGCCAAGTCGGTTTGCTCGACGGTCTCGCTGAGATTGGCGCCGATGTTGGGCAGCAGGGCGCTGCGGGCCACGGTCGCCTGCGCGCCGGTTTGACGCACCGCCTGCGCCATNNGAAAAAGGCATGGCCGGGGCGCTGCGCGCGCTGCCGCCGTAGGGTCCGGAGACCTGCACGCTGGGGTTCAGAGTGTTGACGCTGGTGGTGGTCCCCGGCACGGCCTGTTCGGTGGCGCCGACCGAGCCGCCCTGGGCGTTGCGGCCCGAAGCCGGCAAGACCGTAGCGGACGATGCCGCGGACGATGCTCCACCGGACGGAGACTGCGCGAGGGCGCTCCCCGCGCCCGCCAGGACGGTCAAAAGCACAACGCTGCCGAAATGTTTCATGGCTTCTCTCGTCGTTTCGAAATCGGAACCAATTGGCGCATGGCGGCCAGCAATTGCCGCTGCCCGGCCGCCGAAAGCGCTTCGAGATGCCGCGCCTCGGCGCGGCGGGCCAGCGGCAGCGCGCGCGCGAACAGGCGGTCGCCAGCCTCGGTGCGCTGCACCCAGTGCATGCGGCGGTCGCGCGGGTTGGGCTGCCGGCGCAGAAAGCCGCGGCGTTCCACGCCGTCGATCAGCGCCACCACGGAGCTGGGGTCGAGGCCAAACTGTTCGGCGATCTCGTGCTGCGGGACGTTGCCGGCGCCGGCCACAGCCAGCAGCCAGAACTCGCGCGCGCGCAGTTCGAGCGGCTCCAGGGCGCGGTCCAGGCGCCGGTGCGCCTCGAGCGCGATCTGCCAACTGCAAAACCACAACCCAGGCGCATCCGGCGCCACCGCGGGCCTCGCCTCGGTTGCGACCGTCTTGGCAGCTCCGCGCGGCATGGTTATAAGGTCCGCCGGAACAGCAGCGTGGCGCCCGCCAACACCAGCGCCGAGGTCAACGCCAGGGCGAAGATATCGTTGGTGATCGCGGTGATGCCCACGTCCTTGAGCAACAGCGTCCGGAAGCCGTGGACGGCGTAGGTGAACGGGTCGCAGTTCGACATCAGGCGCAGCCATTTGGGGAAGCCGGCAATCGGATAGATGGCGCCGCTTGGGAAAAACAGCAGCGTGTTCAGCACGCCGAAAAGGGCGCGCGGCACGAGCGGGTCGCTGATGCGCGCCATGATGAAGAACATGAGGCCGATCAGCGCGGTGGAAGTAAGCGCGAGCATCAGGGCCAGTTCCAGCAGGCGCACCGGCTGGAAAAAGTTGGGGATTCCCGCCACCATGGACCCCAGCACCAGCACGGTCCCTCCGGCCAGCATGGCCTTGATCACGCCGGACAGGTTGAAACCCAGAATCATCTCCCACTTGGTGATGGGCGTCACCATGTAGCCTTCGTGCAGGCCGCGCGCTTTGTCGTCGATGAAGAGCAGGCCGCCGCCGATCATGGCGGTCAGGAAAACCGCCAGCGCCACCGAACCGGGCAGCAAATACTTCATGTACTCGATATAAGGATAGACCTCGACCACGTCGAGCTTGGCCTGCTGCGGTTCGCGGGGCGGGACCTGGGGCGCGTTGATGGAGGCCACCAGATCGGACATCTGGGATCCGACCGCGCCCGCCACCGAGCGGTCCGTGTTGTCGGTAACCAGCGCCAGGTGCGGCTGATGCTGCTCCAGCAGGTCGCGGGAATAATGCTGTGGAATAATCAGGACCGCGCCGAGCATGCCCTTGCGCAGGTCGTTGAGGGCGGCGCCCTGGTCGTCATAATCGGTGGGCAGGAAGGTGCGGGCGTTGGCGCCCACGGCGCGTACGCGCTCCAGCACGTCCACCGATTGCGGTCCCCGGTCCAGGTTGACCACTCCCATGACAACGTTCTTGATATTGCCGCCGAAGGCGTTGCCGAGGATGATTAACTGCAGCAGTGGCATCACCAGCGAGGAAAACAGCAGCGCCGGGCTGCGGCGAAACTTGCGCATATCGCGCTCCACCAGGGCCAAAGCCCGCTTCATTGGGGTCCGCCTTTCTTCTTTCGGCCCGCGCCAACCACGGCTTCCGCCTCCGCGATCCCGTGGCCGGTGTAGTGCAGGAATACGTCGTCCAGACTGGTGGATGCCACCGACAAGCTCTTCAGTTCGAGCTTGTGTTCGCGCGCCAGCTCGATTAGTTCCTGCGCCGACGCCGGGCCGCGGTCGCTCGAGACTCGATAGGTGGCCGATCCCAGCGCGCGCACCGATTTGACCGCCGGCAGCGCCTCCAGGTCGGCCGCGCCGTGGGGAAGATCGGGATCGAATTGCAGCTCGATGCGGCTGGCGCCGGGCACCGAGGCCTTGAGCGCCACCGGCGTGTCGAGCGCCACGATGCGCCCGTTGTCGACGATGGCCACCCGGTCGCACAGGCGGTCGGCCTCGTCCATGTAATGCGTGGTAAGAAGCAGAGTGCGGCCCTGCTGGGCGCGCAGATGCGTGATCATCTCCCACACCGAAATGCGCGAAGCCGGGTCCAGGCCGGTGGTGGGCTCGTCCAGGAACAGGATTTGCGGATCGTGCACCAGGCCGCGCGCGATCTCCAGGCGCCGCCGCATGCCCCCGGACAGCGTCGCGGCCAGCGCATCGGCGCGGTCTGTAAGGTTGACGGCTGCAAGCAGCTCGGCCGTGCGCTGGCGCCGCCGCGCCCCGGTGATGCCGTACAGCCGGGCGTGAATGCCTATATTCTCGGCGCAGGTCAGCTCGGGGTCGCTGGTCATGCTCTGCGGAATCACCCCAATGCCGGCGCGCACCGCGTTGGGGTCGTGAATGATATCGTGCCCGGCCACCACGGCCGTGCCGCCGGTGGGCGGCACTAGCGTGGTCAACATGCGGATGAGCGTGCTCTTGCCGGCGCCGTTAGGCCCCAGCAGGCCGAAGATCTCGCCCTTCCGCACGGTGAAGCTGACGTTATCCACCGCCAGCAACGCGCCGAAGCGCTTGCTGATGCCTTTGACGTCGATCGCGACGCCGTCTTGGACTTGGACTTGCGCTTCCATGCGGGCTAGTCCTTCACGCCGCTGGCCGGCGGGCGCGGCGGCAAAACCGGCACCGGCAGCATCACCCAGGCGGTCATGCCCAGCGGGAGCTTGCCCTGGGGATTGGAGACGCGCACACGGATGGCCACCGTCTTGATGTCGCGCTTGGTGCGGCTGACGTCGCGCTGCGTGGCAAAATCGGCTTCCACCGCTTTGTAGATCACCGGGCCGGAGATCATCGCGCCGGAGGGCAGGCGTACCTGCAACGTCTGTCCCATCTCGATCAGATCGGCGTAGGTTTCCTCGACGTCCGCGTCCACCCAGGTGGAACTCAGGTCGAACAGCGTGACGATCGGACTGCCCGGGTTCACCACTTCGCCTTGCCGCGCGGCCCGCAGCGTCACAATGCCGCTGGCCGGCGCGAAAATCCGCGTCTGGCCGAAACGCGCCTCCGCCGCGGCGGCGTTGGACTCGGCCTGCTCTTCGGCCGCGCGCATCGCTTCGGTTTGCCGCTGCTGCACGGGGACTTGCTTTTCCTGCTGCTGGGCGTCCGACAGCGCGGCCTGCGCCGCCGCCACCGCGCGCTGGGCCGCCTCAGCCCCTGCTTGGGCGGCGGCCACCGCGCGCCGTATGGCTTCGGCCCCGGCTTCGGCCGCCCGCTGGTTAGCCTTGGCGGAGTCCAGATCGGTTTGCGCCGTGACCAGGTCTTGCGGCGGATTGATGTCCTTTTCGACCAGCGGCCGGGTGCGGTTGAAGTTGTCCTGGGCCTTGGCCACAGATGCCTGGGCTTGCGCCACTTGCGCCTGGGCCTGCTGCAGTTGAGCTTGAGATTGCGCCACTTGCGCCTGGGCCTGCTGCAATTGGGCTTGGGATTGCGCCACTTGCGCGTCCGTCTGGCGGACCTTGGCGGGCAGGGTACTCTCGAGCAGCTCGGTCTGGGCCGCCGACTGCCGCACGGTGGCGCGGGCTTCGGCGATGGCGTCGCCGGCCGCTCCCTGGTCGGCGCGCAGCTCGGCCTGATCGAGCACCGCGATCAAGTCGCCGGCCTTGACCCATTGGCCGTCGTCCACCGCCAGGCGTTCAATGCGGCCGGTGATCTTGCTGCCCACCACCACTTCGTTGCCATCCACGGTACCGGTCAGCGCCAGCGTCTGCGGACGCGGACGCTCGACCCACCAGATGGCCAAGACGACGGCTGCGATCAGCGCCAGAAGGATCGCTCGTTTCTTCATGCGAAAGACCTCATTCGGTGAAAAGCCAAATATATTGTATCCCAAACTATTGTGAAGTCAAAGTAAATTCCAGGCTGCCGCGTCAAGCTCCGGCGGCGCGGGCTAAAATCGCGAGATGGCCCTCCCGCCTGCGTGTTATAGTGTTGCCATGCCGCGCGAGTACATTCCGATCCTGATATTCCTAGTGATCGCGATGCTGTTTCCGGTGGTCGCTATTGTGATCGCCAAGCTCATCCGCCCGTCGGCCCCGTTTCTCGCCAAACTGGAAGCTTACGAATGCGGAATCAAGGCGGCATCCGATTCTCGCGGCCGTTACACGGTCCGGTTCTACATCGTCGCCATCCTGTTCGTGATTTTCGACGTGGAAACCATTTTCCTCTTCCCCTGGGCCGTGCGGTATAAGACGCTCGGCTGGTTCGGAGTGGCGGAAGTGGCCGTATTTTTGGGCGTTTTGTTCGTGGGTTATATCTGGGCGTACAAGAAGGGCGCGCTGGAGTGGGTCTGAGGCTCTGGCGCCGGTCCGCGACGCGGCGGAACATTGAGAAACCCCCGGCAACCCACTACCATAGGATTTGAACCGCGTGAAACAGTCCCCCACCTACTGGTCTCAGGTCTATCTGTGCGTAGCCCTGACGACCATGGCGACCCTCCTGCTCGAGCTGTCGCTCACGCGCATCTT
>PLGA01000064.1 GCA_003139735.1 Bryobacterales bacterium
GTCGCCATGGCCTACGACCCGCGCTTTGCCATCGCCTACATCAGTTCTTCGGGAGAAGCGGGCGCCAAGCTCTACCGCCATCACTTCGGCGAAGAGATCGGCAACATCGCCGGCTCGAGCGAGTACCACTGGATGGACGGCAACTTTCTCAAATACGACGGCCCGCTCACGGTCGCCGATCTTCCCGTCGACGCGCACGAGCTGATCGCCCTCTGCGCGCCGCGCCCCGTCTTCATCGGCGGGGGCGCGACCAAAGGCGACGGCTGGGCCGACGCCAAAGGCATGTTCCTCGCCGCCGTCGCCGCCGGTCCGGTCTATAAGTTGCTGGGCAAGAAAGATCTGGGAACCACGGAGTTTCCGCCCATCGAAACCGCGCTCATCTCCGGCGATCTGGGTTTCCGCCAGCACACCGGCGGCCACACCCCCGCGCCGAACTGGCCCGCATTCCTCGATTTCGCCAGCCGGTATTTGCAAGCGCCGATGCAGCCGGTACGATAGCAAAGCGCAGGAGCGCGGCGAGATTCCGAATAGCCCCTCAGAGTTTTGTTGACCGCAATTGCGCCGTCTGCGTCCCGTTGCCTTGAAATTGTGTTCTCGCGAGGGGTCTACGCCTTTTCCAAGGCGTACTTGGCCCAGAGTCTAAACTCCCCTGTCCACTCTTTCATCTTCGCCTTGGGAATACGCTGTTCAAGAACGATCGGAACCTCGAAAAAGTAGCGCCCGCCCTCACCCTTTGGACCGCTAATGACGCGCTCTCGGCCATATCGGGCGACATACACCAGATACCCGCGCTTAGGATGGAGCACACTCTTCGCATGGAGCAACTTGTTAAGCTCCTTCTCAGCAGTCTGCTCCCTCATAATCCTGCTTTCCTTCAGCTCAATCACAACCCATGGAACCCTGCGCCTAAACACGACTAAATCTGGGTAAGTGCGACAATCTCGAAGAAAAGGCTTATTCAACACCCGGAACTTGCCAGTGGCTTCCTCATGCTTTTCCAAAAAAGACTTGATTTTGCGCCAGGCAAATGCCTGAAGGTCTGCCTCGCAGAAAATGTGGTGCATCCTAAACGCGCGCTCTATGGAGACGACAAACGGCCCCCGCATGAATTGGTGGAATTCTTTAATGCTTAGCTTATCCAATTCGACACCTCTACCCGGAGTCTCCGTTTTGCCTTTCGGTTGCGAGCCAGTATACCCCCGTTGCCGGAGGAGACGACAAGAATAACTGAAAGGGCACTATACACCATATTCGTAGTCCTTTCTGTGGCAAAATTCCTGTATGGATAAGGGTTCCATCCTAGAAGTATTGCGGACGCACGAGCCGGAGTTGAAGGCTGCGGGCGTTGTCCACCTGCGCCTCTTCGGCTCAGTGGCACGCGGCGAATCCTCGGTACATTCCGATGTTGACCTGATGGCAGAAATTGACCGCTCGAAGCACCCAACCCTTCTGAATCTGGTCCACATTGAAAACCGCTTGACCGACATACTCGGCGTCAAAGCAGACCTGGCCATCGCCGAGACTATGAGAGATTCCGTGCGTTTGCGGGCAAGCCGCGAGGCGATCCTTGCCTTTTGACGACGCGCGGCATTCGATTATTGCGAATGCCCCTGCGCCCAAGTCTTGTACTCGTTCAACACGGCAATGCCCTGCGCGTTGAACCACGAGTAGCCGTTGCGCCGCTCCAGGCTCAGTTCGTTCACGTCGTCGTGAATGGTCTTATCGCGATCACCAAAAATCGGCTTATCAGTCCCGATCTGGTAGTACCGCGCCCAGATCGGCCCCGCGCCCTCCACGGCCATCAGCTTGCGCCCGCCGGCGCTCTGGCGATCGGCCATGAAGTTCCCGCTGCCGTAGCGGAAACCCATGATCTCCACTTTCACAAACCACGCGCACGCCGCATGTACCGCCGCAACCTCCGCCGGAGTCGGATTCGGCAGGCTCATGAAGAACTCCACCACCGGGAAACTCTCGTCGCTGGTCAGCGCACTCATTTCGTAGTTGCGCGCCGAGGTCGGCTCCAGCGTCAGCGCATCGTATTGCTGCGCCCACGCCGTCTTCACGCCGTTCTCCGTAATCTGTAGTTTCAGCAGGCAGTCGATGCCGCGCTGCGCCGCCGGTCCCGCGCGCTTCACCATCGCGGCCGGCAGAAACTTCAAATCCGCCGCGCCCTCAGCCACATCGTGCAGAATCTCCACGGCGTGCGTCATGGCATCGTCATTGATGGTGATGGCGTCATGATAGCCGCCCTCGAGTGGCCACACCTGCGGCCAGCCGCCGTTGGGATATTGGGAATCGAGCAGGTACTCCACGCCCCGCTCGACGGATGCGCAAATCGGCGCCGTGTCTGCATCGCGATGCGCAGCCACGAGCGCCGTCGCAACCCGCGCCAGGAAGCGGATCTGCATCCACGTTGAATCGTTGTCGAGCGTGGCAATGTAATGCCAACTAGGATCCACCGGCCTGTCGAAATCGGACAGGTCAGAGAAGCGGTTCTCGTTGTTGGCGTCGTAGAGGTCTCCCGGCGCGCGCGGCCTGCTCACCATGTCGATGTTCTTGCTCCACCCGCCGTCTGCTACCTGCCAGGTAATGATGTTGCGCGCATCCTTCAGCGCCTCGTCGCTCGCCCACCACTCCGCCGCATGGTCGCCGCGCAGGCCACGCCCGCCAAAACCCAGCCCCGCATGTTTGGGACTGGTGTTCCCCGCAGCTTTTTGTTCGTCCGCCAGCGTCTGCTTGTCCACGGCCTTCTGTTTCTCCGACCGCTCCAGATACTCCAGCCACGCCTTCTGCTG
>PLGA01000134.1 GCA_003139735.1 Bryobacterales bacterium
CGCTAAATGACTTTCCGGCTCAATGGACCCGGCGGCCGCCGGGTCTGGGCTCTTATGTCGCGCACCCCCTTAGAAAGTATTGCTCGTTTGAACCGCTCACTTTTCCTACGAACACATTGCGCACCATACCGTCCCGGATTGGCCGGCATTCGGCGCACTGCAACACGGCCACGTTATGATTGGAAGAGATGCCACAGATTCTGGATGGAATCCGGGTCCGCGACGCCATTCTGAGCGAGCTGAAACCGCGCGTGGATGCGCTCGCGGCGCGCGGGCGGGGGCCGGGGCTGGCCGTCGTGCTGGCGGGGAATAATCCGGCTTCCGAAATTTATGTCCGCAACAAAATCAAGGCGTGCCAGGGACTCGGCATTTATTCGGAAACGCTGACGCCGCCCGATAGCGTCACCACGGAGGAAGTGCTCGACAGCGTCGCGCGTTTGAACGCGCGCGCCGATATCGATGGCATTCTGGTGCAGCTTCCCTTGCCCAAACAGGTGGATTCCAAGCGCGTTCTGATGGCCATCGCGCCGGAAAAAGACGCCGACGGCATCCACCCCTGCAACGTCGGCAAGCTGGTGGCGGCTCTGCCGGGGCCGCGCGCGTGTACGCCGGCGGGCATTCTGGAGCTGTTGAAGCGGTATGGAATCGCCATCGCCGGACGGCGGGCGGTGGTGGTGGGCCGCAGCGACATCGTCGGCAAGCCCATGGCGCTGCTGCTGCTGCACGAGCACGCCACGGTCACCATCTGCCATTCGAAAACGCCCGACTTGCCGGCGGTTTGCCGCGAGGCCGATATTCTGGTGGCGGCCATGGGGCGCGCGGCCATGGTCACGGGCGACTACATCAAACCGGGAGCCACGGTCATTGACGTGGGCATGAACCGCCTGGATTCGCGCGACGAAGTGGTTCGCATTTTCCGCGATTCCCCGGAGAAGCTGGCGGCGTTCGATAGGAAGGGCAGCCTGCTGGTGGGAGACGTCCACCCGCTCGATGTCGCGGAGAAGGCCGGCGCCTATACTCCCGTTCCGGGCGGGGTGGGGCCGCTGACCATCGCCATGCTCATGGCCAATACCGTGGCGCTGGCGGAGCGGCTGGCCGGAATATGTTGAAGGTCGGGCTCACGGGCGGCCTGGCTTGCGGCAAGACGTTTGTGGGCGAGGAACTGGAAAGACTGGGGTGCCTGCTGATCCAGGCCGATGAACTTGGACATGAGGTTCTCGAACCCGGCGGGGAAGCGCACGCGGCCGTGGTGCGCGAATTCGGCCCCGGGATTCTGGCGGAGGACGGCCGGATCGACCGCGCCGCGCTGGCCGCCCAGGCCTTCGGCGACCCGGAGCGGTTGGCGCGCCTCAACAGCCTGGTGCATCCGCCGGTGGTGCGCCGCGAAGAGCGGTTGATCGAAGAGTACGCGGCCGGCCACCCGGACGGAATCGCGGTGGTGGAAGCGGCCATTCTGATCGAGGCCGGCGGGCGTCGGCGGTTCGACCGGATGATTGTGGTGACCTGCGATGAAGAACAGCAACTGGAACGGGCGATGCGCCGGCCCGGCGCCGTGGAAGCCGATGCGCGGGCGCGGCTGAGCCATCAGATGCCGATCGAGGAGAAACGAAAGTTCGCCGATTTCGTCATCGATACTTCCGGGGAAAAAGAGGACACGCTGCGGCAAACCCGGGCCGTTTACGAAGCCTTACGGAGACTTGAATCATGAGAGTTCCGCGACCATTGCTATGGGCCGTCGCGCTGGCGGCCAGTTTTCTCTACCTCACTTCCGGATCCAATTGGGATGTCGGGCGATGGCTGCGTCCGGCGGGACGGCTTTGGTCCGAGCCCGCTTCGGCGGCCACCTCCTACACTCCCGACGAGCAGAACAACATCGAGATTTATAAGACCGGGCGCGAAGCCACGGTGAATATCACGTCGGTTGTGTATCGCCAGGACTGGTTCTTACGGGTCTATCCCGAGCAAGGGACCGGCTCGGGATTCATCATCAAGCCGACCGGTGAGATTCTGACCAACAATCACGTGGTCAACGGCGCGCGTGAGCTGACCGTGACGCTGGCTGATAAGAAGATCTACAAGGCGAAGGTGCTGGCCACGGACCAGCGCGTGGACCTGGCGTTGATCAAGATCGATGCGCCAGGGAAACTGCCGTCGCTGACGCTGGGCAACTCGGACACGCTGGTGGTGGGACAGAAAGTTCTGGCCATCGGCAATCCGTTCGGATTCGAAGGCACGCTCACCACGGGGGTGGTCAGCTCGCTGAACCGCAGCATTCAGACGGAGGAGGACCGGCGGTTGGAGGGCATGATCCAGACCGACGCGGCCATCAATCCGGGCAACAGCGGAGGGCCGCTGTTCGATTCGCGCGGCGACGTGATCGGCATTAACACGGCGATTTACGGTTCGCAAGGCAGCATCGGGGTGGGCTTCGCCACGCCCATCAGCCGGGCTAAGGCGATGCTGACGGAAATCGAGCAGAGCGGGCATATCTCGCGGGCCACCCTGGGCGTCAACGTCGTGTTCGTCAGCGAGGATCTGGCCGAAATGCTAAGTCTGCCGGCCTCCGGCGGGCTGCTGATTCAGGAAGTGGAAAAGGGATCGGCGGCGGCGGAGACCGGTCTGCGCGGCCCCAGCCGGGTGGTGATTGTGGGCGGCTTCCGCGAGTTGGGCATTGGCGGCGATCTGATTGTCGCGGTGGAAGGCGAACCGGTGACGAGCAAGGAAACGCTGCAACGCGTCCTGGACCGCAAACGCGGCGGGGACACGCTCGCTCTCACCGTTTACCGGGACGGCGCCACCCGGAAAGTCACCGTGACACTGGGCGAAGCGGCGCGGGAACCGTAGTGAGCAAACTGCCGGTTTTCCTGTTTCTGGCGGCCGTCGCGCCCGCCACCCCGGTTCACCTGCGGTGTGAATACCTCGATAATCCGATCGGCATCGATTCGCCGCGGCCGCATTTCTCCTGGCAGAGCGAGAGCGCGGAGAGGGACTGGCGCCAATCCGCCTACCGGATCCTGGTGTCCAGCACGCCTGAAGGCGCCCGCAAGGGCACGCCGGATGTTTGGGACAGCGGCAAGGTTTCGTCGGACGATTCGAACGGCATTGTCTACGACGGACCGCGGCTGGAGCCGCGGCGGCGCTACTACTGGACCGTGAGCGTGTGGGACGCCAAGGGGCATGTGACGCAGGCGGCGCCGGTCTGGTGGGAAATGGGGCTGCTCGGGAAAGCCGACTGGAAGGCGCAATGGATTTCCTGGACAGATCCCGAAGAAGACGGCGACTGGGCTGCCATGCACTGGATCCGGCTGCCGGGGCCGGGCGCAGCCGTGTTCCGCCTTGAAGTCGATGTGTCATCCGCGCCCCTGAATGCCGCTCTGTACCTGCTTGTCAGAGGCAGCTTCGTGACGGCGGTAAACGGAACCAAACTGGCCGCGAAGACGGGCGCAGGAGAGTTCGAACGGCAGGATGTCACCGAGCTTTTGAAGCCAGGACGGAACAGCATCGAGATCACGGTCACCGGACCCGCTACGATGGTTGCCGGGCTGCTGAAAATCTGGAACGCGGATGGCGCTCTCGAACGCTATGGGACCGGCGAGCGGTGGCAGGCGCGGCGGGAAAACCAGACGGAGTGGCAGCCGGCGGCGGTAACGAACCTGGACGACGTCAAGCGCGGAACGTTTCCGCGTCCGGCGGCGCTTTTCCGGCGCGAGTTCAGCGTTCCGAAAGCGGTCCAATCGGCGCGCCTGTATGTCACGGCGCTGGGCAGCTACCGGATGTTTCTGAACGGCAAACAAGTCGGCCAGGATCTGCTCACCCCGGAGTTCACCGAATACGCCAAGCGCGTGATCTACCAGACCTACGATGTGACCGCCATGCTGGCCCGCGGCCCGAACGCCGTGGGCGCGATGCTGGGCGAGGGTTGGTTCGGCAGCGGCCTGGTGGGCGACTTGCGGCGGTATACGTTCCTGCCTCCGCCGACGCGGCTGCTGGCGCAACTGCGGATCGATTACGCCGATGGCACTCATGACGAAGTGGCGACCGACGGACAGTGGAAGGCGGCGCGCTCGCCCATCCTTCGCTCGGAGATCTACGCGGGCGAAACCTACGACGCCCGTCAGGAACAGCCCAGGGTGGAACGGGGCGGGCTTCCACGATGCGGGCTGGACTCCCGCCGTGGTGGCCGAGACGCCGCCGAGCGTGGTGGCGAGCCAGATGGAGGTTCCCGTACGGGTTGTCGCCACGGTGGCGCCGGTGAAGGTCACGCCGTTTCCCAACGGGGCTGCGGTCTTCGACATGGGCCAGAATTTCGCCGGCTGGGTCAGGCTGAAAGCGAGTGGGCCGGCCGGAACCAGAATCCGGCTGCGCTTCGCCGAGCTTCTCAATCCGGACGGCTCCATCTACACCACGAATTTGCGGAACGCCGAAGCCACGGATACCTATGTGCTGCGCGGCGGCGGCCTGGAAACCTACACGCCGTATTTCACCTTCCATGGCTTCCGGTACGTGGAAGTCACCGGCTATCCGGGCGGAACGCCGCCGCTCGACGCCATCGCCGGGGAGGCCATCAGCTCGGCCGGCGATATTATCGGCAAGCTGGCCGCCAGCGACGAGATGGTTTCGAAAATGTACAACGTCGCCATCTGGGGGCAGCGCAGCAACTTCATCAGCATTCCCACGGATTGCCCGCAGCGCGACGAACGCCTCGGCTGGACGGGCGATGCCGAAGTCTTCTGGCGGACGGGGTCGTTCAACATGGATCTGGCGGCTTTCACGCGCTACTTCATGCGGACCATGGTGGACGCGCAGACCAGCGACGGCGGGTTTCCGAACGTCGCGCCGAACGTGCTGGGCGGCTACGGGGCGCCCGGCTGGGCCGACGCGGGCGTGATTCTGCCGTGGACGGCATGGATGCAGTATGGCGACAAGGTGGTGATCCGCGAGAACTGGGACGCCATGGAACGGTGGATGAAGTTCATCTCCGATGCGAACCCGGACTTCCTCCGCAAGAATAAAACCGGCGACAATTTCGCGGACTGGCTGCCCGCCGGAACCACTACTCCCAACAGCACCACGCCGCCCAACTTGATCGGCACGGCCTACTGGGCTTTGATCGCGGACATGATGTCGCAGATGGGCCACGCCATCGGCCGGGAAGACGACGCCGGACGCTACGCCGGCGTGTACCGGAATATCCGCGCGGCATTCCAGAAGGAGTACATCAAGGAGGATGGGGAAATCGGCAACGGGAGCCAGACTTCCTACGTGGTGGCGCTTTACGCCAAGCTGGTCCCCGATGCGCTGAAGACCGCGGCGGCGGACAAACTGGTGAAGGAAATCCAGGCGCACGACTGGCACTTGAGCACCGGGTTCCTGGGAACGCCTTACATCCTCTTTGTACTGACCGAAAGCGGCCACGCCGACGTGGCCTACCGCCTGCTTCAAAACGACACGTTCCCCTCCTGGGGCTACATGCTGAAGAAAGGCGCGACGACGTGGTGGGAGCGCTGGAATGGCGACACAGGCGATCCGGCGATGAATTCCTACAATCATTATGCGTTCGGCTCCGTGATGGCGTGGGTGTACCGGCAAGTGGCCGGCATCGATACAAGTGCGCAAGGCCCGGGCTACAAGGAAATCGAGATTCATCCGCGAGTATCGCCGCCGGGCGCGGCATCCCCCATCACACACGCGCGCGGCGAGTTCGATTCCGTCTACGGCAAAATTGTCAGTGACTGGACCGGGACCGCGGCGGCCCCGTTCACGTTGAAGGTCACCATTCCGCCTAACACGTCGGCAAGGGTGGTTCTGCCGGCCATCCCGAACGCGCGGATCACGGAGGGCGGGAAGACAGTCACGGCTCAGAAGGACGCCGAGGGGTACGTGGTGCGCGTGGGATCGGGGACGTACGAGTTTCAGGTGAAGTGAAAAGAGGCAGACGACAAAAAACGATCGTCTGCCCCACTGGCAGGAAGCCCACAAAACTATGCGGCGGCTTCGGCTTTGGAGGTCATGCGGACGGATACCAGGCGGGAGACTCCGGGTTCCTGCATGGTCACGCCGTAGAGCGATTGGGCGGCCTCCATGGTCCGCTTGGAGTGGGTGATCATCACGAACTGGGTCTGGCGCGACATCTCCTGGATCAAGCGCGCGAGACGGCCGATGTTGACTTCGTCAAGCGGCGCATCCACCTCATCCATCACGCAGAAGGGGCTCGGCTGATAGCGGAACACGGCCATCAGGAGCGCCATGGCCGCCAGGGCCTTCTCGCCGCCGGAAAGGAGCAAGACGTTCTGCAAGCGCTTGCCGGGAGGCGAGCACACGATATCGATGCCGGATTCGGCCAGGTTCTCCTGGTCGGTAAGGCGCATCTCTCCGGTCCCGCCGCCGAATAGCGTCTGGAAGATTTCGCGGAAATGGGCATTGATGGCCTCGAAGGCCTCGGCGAACTTGCGGCGCGAAACTTCGTCGATGTCCTGGATGGCTTTCTCGGTGTCGCGTATGGAATCGATCAGGTCCTGACGCTGCGCGCTGAGGAAGTCGAGGCGCTGCTGGGCTTCCTGGAACTCCTCGAGGGCGGTGGGATTGACGGGTCCCAGGGCTTCGATGCGTTCGCGGATCTCGGCGGCGGCGCGCTCGGCTTCCTGGCTGGCCTCGGGATCGGGAATGGGGTCGTCCGCGGCGGCCAGTTCCTCGACCGGGCAGTTCAGATCGCGGCGGCTGATCTCATCGAGATACTTCAGCTCGACTTGCTTGCGGACCAGCTCGACCTCAATGCGGGATCGCCGTTCGTGATTCTCCTCGACCGCGGCGCGGAGGAGCTTGAGCGATTCCTCGCCCTCGCGCAGGGCTTCACGCATGGCGGATTCGCGCAGGGCCATTTCGGCGGCGGCGGATTCGGTTTCGGCGATCTCGACGGCGAGCTGGGCCGAGCGGCGGTCGAGTTCGATGTTGTCGGCCAGGAGGCGCAGGCGCTGCTCGCCGAGGCGCTCGATTTCGGGAGCGAGGGATGCGCGGCGGGCGGAGATCTCGCGGAATTGTTGTTCGAG
The DNA here is from genome assembly GCA_003139735.1 of Bryobacterales bacterium. Taxonomy (GTDB): domain Bacteria; phylum Acidobacteriota; class Terriglobia; order Bryobacterales; family Bryobacteraceae; genus BOG-224. The sequence goes on from PLGA01000134.1 coordinate 7,047, forward strand.
ACGGGCCATGGCGGCATGCTCGCCGCGGCGGCGCTCCTCGACGACGGCCAATTGGGCGCGAATCTCGGCGTGGTCTTCGCCGATGGCGGCGGCCTGCCCGTCGAGTTTTTCGAGTTCCTCGCGTTCGGCGTTGAGCGATTCCTCGCAATCGGCGCGGTTCATCTCCTTGGCTTCGATGGCGGCGAGACTCCGTTCACGCTGCTCGGCGGACTTGGTGGCATCGCGGTCCAGGCGCTCCAATTCGAGGCGCGCCACGGAGACGCGGGAGTTGGCGCGGGCGAGATCCTCACCCAACTTGCGGATGTCGTGATCGAGGGCGACGCGGTCCTTTTCGCGCGATTGCTGCAAGGCGCGCAGCCTTTCCACATCGCCTTCCAAGGCGGCGATCTCGCGGCTCAGCCCTTCCTGGCGGGCCAAACGCTCATCGAGAGCACTCTGGCGGCTTTGGAGCTTGACGCCCAACTCGCGAGCTTCGCGTTTCATGGCCAGCGGCCCGGCGCCGGATTTCTTGCCGCCGGTGACGGTATGACCGTGATAGCAGAGGCCTTCGGCGAGGAGGAAGTAGAGGTGCGGATAGCCCGCGGCGAGACGCTGCGCGGCGGCGCGATCTTCCGCCAGGAAGCATAGGGAGAGGCGCGGCAGCAGGTCGGCCGCACGGTCGCGCAATCCGTTGGTGAGCTTCAGAGATTCGTTGAGGCGGGCGACGATGCCGGTTTCCGGACCGATGGCCGGCTCGGGCAGATGAGCGGCGACGTTGCCATTCGGTTCGGGATGCACCAGGAAGGTGGCGCGGCCGTCGAGCTCGGCGCGGATGAAATCGAGTCCCTGCTCGGCTTGGCGCCAATCTTTCACAACGACGTATTCGAGCTCTTCGTGGAGGAACTCCTCGGCCGGCTTTTCAAAGCGGGGGTCCACTTCGACAAAGTCGGCGAGGACGCCGAGGGGCTTGAGACCCTGCGCCTTGCCACTTTCGAGAGCGCCGAAGAGGCGCTTGACGCATTCGGTGGTGTAGGAGCGGTGCGCGAGGACCTGCTCAAGCGATTCCTTGCGCGCACGGATTTGGGAAAGCTCGTTCCTGGCGGCGTCGATTTCGCCGCGCAGCGCCGCGGCGGCGGCTCGGCGGGCCGCGAGATCGGCCTCAGCGCCGCGCCGTTCGCCGGTGACGGCTTCGAGCTCAAGCTGGCGCTGGGCAGCGACCTCCTTGATCTTCCTGGAGGAGGCTTCTAGGCGCTCGATTTCGGCGGCGGCCACTTGCTCCTCGCGCGACGAGCGCAAGGCTTCGCGCTCAATTCCGGCGAGGTATTCCTGGATTTGCGCGAGCTGGTTCTTGAGGGTGGAAGCCTCGCCGAGGAGCCGCAGGACGGCCTGGCGTCCGGCTTCCAAGGCCTTCTCGCGCTCCTCGATTTTGGCCTGCAGGGTTTCGCGCTGGCGGTTGTTCTCAAGCATGCGTCCGCGCGCTTCGCCGATATGGCCCTCGAGCAGATCGACGGTCTGGCGATGGGCGGCGATCTCTTCCTCGAGAGCGCCGAGCCGCACGCCGATTTCGCGCGTTTCGGCTTCACCCTGAGCGATGCGCTGCTCGATGGCCGCGCTCTCTTTCACCTGGGCTTCAAGACGCACGCGGGTACGCTCGGCTTCCACGTTCTTTTCGGCCAGTTTCTGGCGAACGGCGGTGAGGCTCTGGTCCAGCTCATAGCAGGCCGCCTGGTCGCGCTGGTGGGCCAGTTCGCGCTCCGCCACGCGCTCGGAAACGGACTTCAACTCGGCGGCCGCCAGGTTGAGATCGAGGGCGGTCTTTGCGGCATCGCGTTCGAGCAAACGGTACTTGCCGGAGAGGGCCACGCGGAGACGCGCGTCCAATTCGCCCTTCAATTCGCCATAGCGCCGGGCCTTGGCCGCCTGCCGCTTGAGGGAGTTCACTTGGCGCGTGACTTCTTCGACGATGTCGTACACGCGCGCCAGGTTCTGCTTGGCGCTTTCGAGCTTGGCTTCGGCCAACCGCTTGCGGGTCTTGAACTTGGTGATGCCGGCCGCCTCTTCGATGACCGAGCGCCGGTCCTGCGGCTTGGAGCTGAGGATCTGGCCGATGCGCCCCTGCTCGATGATGGCGTAGCTTTCCGGCCCGAGGCCGGTCCCCATGAAGAGTTCCTGAATGTCGCGCAGGCGGGCTGCGCGGCCATCGACCAGGTATTCGCTTTCTCCGGACCGGTACAGCCGCCGGGTGATGGTGACTTCGCCGTTGGGGCGCCTTTCGCGGTCCGCGACGGGCATGATTTTGTGGGCGGCGCTTTCCTGGTAAACCGCTGGATCCACAAGGGTCATGGTGACATAGGCCATGCCCAGCGGCTTGCGGTCGCGAGTGCCGGCGAAGATGACGTCCTCCATGCGGGAACCGCGGAGGCTTTTGGCGGACTGCTCGCCCAGGACCCAGCAGATGGCGTCGCTGATGTTGGACTTGCCGCACCCGTTGGGGCCCACGATGGCGGCCATGCCATCCCCGTTGAAGCGCAACTCGGTGCGCTCGCAGAACGACTTGAAGCCCTGCATTTCGACGCGTTTCAGCTTAAGCAACGTTTTGTCCTCTGCGGGGGAGTTATTGTAACTATACTAAACTCGCGAAACGGAAAAGTAAAGCATGTTCACCGCAGTATCGAGGGCTGTAGCGCGGAAGACCACAAGATATAGGGGAGTGGGGGGCCGCAATCGAGAATTTCATCAGGATTGGGGCATCGGGTCCGAGCTAACCGCCAGGAGGGCCTTCTCCGCCTGGCATTTCGGGCAGATGCAGCCTTTACGTGGGAATTTCCGGCAACATGCCTGTCGAGGAAAGCAGGAGACGGGAAGCGCGACGGCGGGCGGGTTGAGCTAACATCGAAAGCGCGAGGCGATTCTCATGGAATTCAAGGTGTTTTCGAGCGCTTTTTCGGACGGCGGGTGGATTCCGAGCTTGCATTCCTGCGAGGGCGCGGATGTTTCGCCGTCGCTCGAATGGAGCGGCGAACCGGAGGGGACGCGGAGTTTCGCGCTGGCGGTGGACGATCCCGATGCGCCGTCGGGAACGTGGACGCACTGGCTGCTGTTCGATATTCCGTCCACCGTACACACCCTGGCGCAGGGGTACAAGGCGGGGAGCGTGGGCGTAAGCGGGAAGAACGATTTCGGCAAGCTGGGCTACGGCGGGCCATGCCCTCCCAAGGGGCACGGGCCTCACCGTTACTTCTTCAAGCTGTGTGCGCTCGACGTGGCAACGCTGGAGATAACGGCCGGCGTGACGGCGGCGGGGGTGACGCGGGCGCTGGAAGGGCATGCGCTGGGCAAGGCGCGGTATATGGGGCGGTTTGAGAGGGGTTAGGGAATCCGATTGAAGAACGCCGGCACGGAAGCCGGCGTGGCAGGGCCCACGAACCCCGTGGACCCCGAGGCCACTCCACGGGTACCCCTGCCCACGGTTTAGGCGCCCTGGCCTGGCCGCATCAAACCGCTTCAACGACGCGCTGAATGTGAGGCCGAAGTTGCGGCCATTGTTGCTGGCCGAGAACCACGATCACGATCCTGAGACCCGTAAGATTCTGTTGGTAGCGCATGTTCTTGTCGGTGGTCAGCAGTAAGTCGAACGCTTTCAGGGCACTACGGCGGATGCTAGTGTAGTGTCCAAGAATTAACCCAACAGGCCAGAAGAAGGCAGGGTCGAAAAACCCAAGAGATGCCGGCACGGAAGCCGGCATGGCAGGCCTGGAGGCCCACGGGGCACAGGCGTGGGCGCCCCGGTCTGCCCCACCGAAGAAGGCAGGCCACAAAAAACGATGGCCTGCCCCACTGTGTAGTT
>PLGA01000048.1:0-269 GCA_003139735.1 Bryobacterales bacterium
TACGATACGGGCGTGGCGTTTTTGCGGCCGCTTTATTATGACTGGCCGGAGGCGGGGTCCGCCTACTACAGCAAGGACGAGTACCTGTTTGGCGATCAGTTGATCGCGAGCCCGGTGACAACCGCCGCCGACAAGGTGACGGGCCTCGCGGAAGAGACGGTATGGTTGCCCGACGGAGACTGGATGGAGTGGCCCACAGGCAAGCATTTTGCCGGGCCGGTGAACGTGGAGCGGAGCTTCACCATCAGCCAGATTCCGGTGTATGTGAA
>PLGA01000048.1:285-2544 GCA_003139735.1 Bryobacterales bacterium
GTGTTTGCGCGCACGCCGATTAAAGCGACACAGACTGCTGACACTCTTCGCGTGGAGATTGGACCGGCGGAGGGCAACTATCCGGGCATGCTGAAGACACGCGGCTACGAGGTGCGGCTGGCCGCGGATTGGCCGCCGGTTTCTGTGACGGTCAATGGCAAGGCGCTGAAGCCGGTGAAACCGGGAGAACCTGGCGGCTGGCGATTCGAAGGCAATACACTGACGACGATCGTTCCTGTGCCTGCCGAGAGCACAGCAGCAAAGGTTGTGGTGGAGGTGCGGCGGGCGAGGGGATTGACGGCGCGGCGCGGGGAGCTTGACGGATTTGCCGGAAAAATGACCTTCCTGCGCGGCGCGTATGACGCCATGCAGGCGACGGGGCCGGTGGCGGGGCCGTCCATAGCGTTAATCGATGCGATGCAGAGCGGCGACCGGCTCAGTTACTACCCCGAAAAGATGGAGGGCGAGTTTGCGCATTTCCAGGAGGCGCTGAAACAGGCGCAGGCGGACGTTGCCGCGCTCGACAAGGAGTTCGAAAAGCGGCTGAGCGATAGCTCGCGACGCATCGGCGGCGCGACGCTGGCTCCAGCGGACGTGGAGAGCGAGAAGCAGAAGCGCCGCGACGCGTTGCATCGCGCCGAGGCGCTGCTCGAGGAGGCGGCGAAATGATTCGCGCATCGTCCCTACGGGACTCTATCGATGATTTTGGCGCCGTTTCCCCACTCTGAAGAGCGGGGCTAACGAACGCTGCGCCTACGGCGCGGTGCGCGAATGGCCCGGTCCGTTCATCCCTGACCTCTCAATCATCGAGCAGCCAGTTCGCGGTCGCCGTTTTCTTTCTTGTTGGGGTTGCCTTTGCCCGACGCGATCAAATTCCGCAAGCTGCCGTTGACATAGGCGCCCCAGGCGTTGGAGCAGGCGTCGAAGCACTCGTGCTGTGAATTGAGACCGGCGTGCGTGAAGCGGACTTCAGTCTGATTGCCCTTCTTCGAGACCTCGAACACGACGCTGGAACCGTTCCACTCTGTCTTGTCCTCGACGAAAGACAGGTAGCTTTCTAAAACCAGCCACACGACTTTCTTGCCGGGAATGAATTCCGTGATCTTGTGTTTGCTCATGTGAATGTCTTTGTAGCGGTAGGTGAAGACTGCGCCGAGTTTGTCGGTTTCGCCTTCAATTTCTCCGGACCACCATCCGCGCACGTTGTTGATGGCGGCGAAGGCTTCTTCGGGGGACTGGTCGACTGTAAAGGTGTAGGTCAAATCCTGATTTTTCATTGCTTCTCTCCTTGTCTTCGAAAGTTGAGCGCGGCGCGGAGACTCCGCGCCGCGTGCATTCTTTGGCGGCGACGGACTATGACACCTTTGCCGTTTCCTGCATGAACGGCGGCTTCTCGTCGGCGCTGGGACCCCAGGTGGCGGGGACGGCGATGTTGAGCAGGCGCAGGTAGACACTGAACTGGCCGCGATGCTGGTACCAATGGCTGAGCATGACGTCGCGCAGGAAGCCCATGCGGGGAACGGCGAACAGCTCGCGATCGCCGGCGACGAGACGCCAGGTTTCATGCATTGCTGCATCGTCGAACTTTGGCAGCTCACGGCGGACGGTGGCGACGCTTTCGTCAAAGGCTTTCAGGATTTCATCGCGGCTGGCGGGTTGGGGGAAGACGAATTCGGAACGGGCCTGCTTGGGGTTCTCTTGAACCAGCAGCACGACGCCACCGGTGGTGGTGGCAATGTGCAGAGCCAGTTGGCCGGCGGTCATGGATTTTTCGTGGGGCTTCCAGGTGAGCTTGTCTTCGGGAAGGCGCTCGAGGAACTTGCGCGTGACGGGAGCCTGCGCTTCGAACTCGGCGAGCATGGATTGGGCGATGGAGTTGGCGACGATGGGTTCTGCTACGGGCATGACGGTTTCCTCCTTGGGGATGTGGGTTGATGGGCAGCGGCGAAAAGCAAATGCAGGTTCTTCGACTCGTCCCGGCACGCAGGGACTCGCTCAGGTTGAAGCTGCCTGGATTGGGTTCGTGCTATCCCACCCATCCGGCACAGAACGCCGGATGGATGGGGCACACCTGTTTCTTGCTGAGTTGATTGCGCGAAAAGCCTATGCCGGAACGAATTGCCGGTCTGGAGACCGGCGCTACTTCCGGCCGATCTATGCTTTCTCGGCGCGCTTGCGCACATTTTCGTTGATATGCGACCAGCCGGTGTTCACGTTCTTGCGGTGATCTTCCTGGATGAGGCCGAAACCGGAGTGGCG
>PLGA01000379.1 GCA_003139735.1 Bryobacterales bacterium
GCTCGACGGGCGCATCGCGCGCATGACCAATACCGTGAGCGACTTCGGACGCGAGATGGACTCCCTGGCCGACGTCATCAGCTTTGGCATTGCGCCCGCCGTGTTGGCTTTCGCCTGGGGCGTGCAGTTCGTCGATACCTCGCTCTCGCAGAACATCCGCCATCAGCTTTTCGAGAGCGGTTACTTCATCGCATTCTTGTTTCTGCTGTGCGGCGCCGCTCGCCTGGCCCGCTTCAATATTCAAAAGAACCCGATTCCCAAAAACCCCGGCCGGCCGGACCGCAAATATTTTGTCGGCCTGCCCATTCCAGCCGCGGCGGGCATGGTCGCGACGGTGGTGTACGCGGCCGGCGGAAGGCCCATCGGATGGTGGCCGCTCTCGGTGGTATGGCTGGCGCTGCTGGCGCTGCTGGGATTCCTGATGGTCAGCACTTGGCGTTATTACAGCTTTAAGGGCATCGGCCTCACCAAACCGTACACGCCCCTGATCGTGATCGCGGTGGCCGGCTTGATTTACGCCATCTGGAATTACGGTCAGGTGGTGCTGCCGGCGCTGGGCGTCGCGTACGTGGGCAGCGGAATCGCGATCCGCGCCGGCGGCAGCATTCGGCGCCGTCTGAGGCGCGGCCATGCGCCGCCCGCGCCGGAGCGGCAGATTGGCTAACCGGCCCAAAATCGCTCTGGTGGGCTACGAATCCCCGCTCGGCCGGGAGATTCGCGAGGTGGCCGCAACTTCCGAGCCTGCCATCGATGTTCGGCTCATCGCCGCGGACGAGGAGCGCGCCGGCGCGCTCACGGCCGTAGGCGACGAACCGGCCCTTGTCGCCGGCCTCGATGCCGCCAGCCTCGCGGGCGTGGACGCCGTTTTCCTGGCAGGCTCCGAAGCCGCCAGCCGGAAGGCGCTCGATCTTGCGGATCTCGAACCCGGACCCGTCATCGTCGATCTCACTTCCGTGGCCGAGGAGCGTCCCGATGCGCGTTTGCGCGCACCCTCCGTCGAATCGGAAGCCGCATCCGAAGCCATGGACGCCCCCCGCGTCCAGGTGGTCGCGCATCCCGCCGCCATCGCGCTGTCGCTTTTCTTGCGCCGGCTGCAAGCGCGCCATCCGCTGCGCCGGGCGGTCGTCCAGATTTTCGCCCCCGCCAGCGAGCACGGAATGAAGGGCGTGGAGGAATTGCAGCAGCAAACCGTTTCCCTGCTTTCGTTCAAGAGCCTCCCCAAGGCCGTCTTCGATGCGCAACTCGGCTTCACTCTGCTGGCACGCTACGGCCAGGAGGCCCCCGCGCCGCTCGAACGAGTCGAATTGAGCATCGAGCGCCACCTCGCCACCCTGCTCGAGCTCCCCGGCGAGGGCGCCGGCGCGCCCATGCCGTCGTTGCGCCTCATTCAAGCGCCCGTCTTCCACGGATACAGCTTCTCCGCGTGGATCGAATTCGAAAAGAACCCGGGCATCGACGCTTTGGAAAAAACCCTTGCGTGCGACTGGATCGACGTCCGCGGGGCCGATTTCGAGCCGCCTACCAACGTCGGTCAGGCCGGCCAGGGAGGCATCGCGGTGGGGGCCATCGCCCAGGACCGCAACCAGCCGGCCGCCTGTTGGTTCTGGGTGGTGGCCGACAACTTTCGTCTGGCAGCCGAGAACGCCGTGGCATTGGCGAGGCGACTGAAATGAACAGACTCTCCGCATGCGCGGTTCTTCTGGCCGCCGTGGCGTCGGGCTGCGGCTATCGCGTCGGCGGGCAATCCGACTTGATGCCCAAGGCCGTCCACACCATTGCCATTCCGGCATTCGGCAACGCCACCGTCCGTAACAAGCTGGCGCGTTCGCTGCCCGAGGACATCACGCGCGAATTCATCTCGCGCAGCCACTATGTCATCGTGGCCGACCCGTCTCAGGCCGACGCCATCCTGCAGGGAACGCTCGCCAACTACAACGCCTTCCCTACGGTTTCCGATCCCGTCTCCGGCCGCGCCACCATGGACCAGGTTGTGGTCACCCTGAACGTCAAGCTCACCGACCGGCGCACCGGGAAGGTCCTGTTCGAGCGCAAGGGCCAGGAGTTCTGGCAGCGCTATGAGGTGGCGCTCGATCCCAACCAGTATTTCGACGAGAGCGGCACGGCCATGGAACGCGTCAGCAAAGCCGTCGCCGCCAGCGTGGTCAGCGCCATCTTAGAGGGTTTCTGATGACCCCGGCCCAGTTTCTTGCCCGCCTCAAGCAGGGCGCCCCTCCCGCGGTTCTCTTGCTTGGCCCCGAGTCTTACGATCGCCGCCGCATCAAGGACGCGTCGATGGCCATGTTTCCCGAAGGCGCCGTCACCGCGCACGATCTTTCGGAGACCACTCTGGCGGAAGTGCTCGACGACGCCCGATCCCTCTCTCTCTTCGCCTCCGAACGCCTGTTGTGGGTGGCCGGCGCCGAAGCCGCCTTGCCCCGCGTGCGGTCCGGCGACGAAGAAAGCGATGCCGCCGCCGGCGATCCCGCGCCGCTGGCCGCCTACCTGCGCGACCCCACCCCGGGCACGGCGTTGGTGTTCGAAGCCGCCCGCTTCGATTTCGAGGGCGACGACAAGCGCAAGCAGGAGCGCGTCCGCAAATTCTACGCCGCCGTCCCCGAAGTGGTCGAACTGCGCCGGTACTCCACTCAGGACGCGCATTCCGAAGCCCAGGCGCTGGCCCGGCAGGCGGGCTTACGGCTCGACCCCGCCGCGCTCGGTCTGCTGGTGGAAGCCCTCGGCGCCGATATCGCCCGCATCGCCGTCGAAATCGAAAAACTGGCGCTCTATGCCGGCAATCGCCCGCTAAACGCGGAGGATATCGCCGCCCTGGCCCCGGAGGCGCGCGCCGCCACCATCTTCGCCCTGGTGAATGCTCTCGGCCGCCGCGACCGCGCCCGCGCGCTTGAGATTCTGGACACGCTGACCCGCGAGGGCGAGTACCTGCCGCTGGCGCTGGCATTTCTCTCGACGCAGTTTCGCATGGCGCTAACCGCGCGGGAGGCTGGCCTCAAAAGTCCGCAGCAGATCCAGGGACATTTCGCCAGGATGGGCGTGCCCATGTGGGGGTCGCGCGCCGAGCAAGTCTACCAGACCGCGTCGAAGTTCGCCAAGCCCCAACTGGAGCGCGCCATGAAGCTGATTTTCGAAGCCGACCGGGGACTCCGCGATGCGCGTCCCGACGACCGCATCGTCATGGAGCGATTCGTCCTGAAGTTGACCGCGTAGCGCCCGCGGCGCAGGCAGGTGGGGCAGGCGCTTCCGCCTGCCAATCCAGCCGTCTACGCCTGCAGCGCCTTCACCCGCAGGTGCAGCTTGGACTTGTAGCGCGCCGCCGTATTCTTCTTTATGACCCCGAATTTGGCGGAGCGGTCGATAACCGAGAACGTCTTCGGAAGCAGTTCCAAGGCGGCCTTGGCGTCTTTGCTGGTGATGGCGCGCCGCATGGCGCGGATCTGGTGGCGCAGGCGCGTCTTGTTCTGCCGGTTGTACTCCGTCCGGCGCTCGCTTTGGCGCACCCGCTTGAGTGCGGAATAAGTATTAGCCATCTTCGGTTGGTTCGAATCCTTACAAAGTAATGGAGTCTTTAGGATACCGCAACCGCCCCTTCCCCGGCAACCCGCATCCATTTCCGCGAAACCCGCACCAAATGATTGCGTCTCACACGGTAGGAGGAACCCACTATGGGAAAGCTGCCTACCCTGTTAGCCGTCGTGCTGTTGTCCGTAGCATCCGGACTGGCTGACGATAACAAGCCGAAACCGTCGCACAACGATGTCTTCGCATCGGGCCCCGCCGATGAATCGCGATTGGCCCGCGAAGTCCGCCACAACCTGTTGATGATGCCCTATTATTCCATCTTCGACGACCTCACCTTCCAGTTGAACGGCTCCGTCGTCACCTTGCAAGGAGTGTGCCCTCCCGAGCCCCCGTGGGACATTACCAAGGATGCCGAAGAGGCGGCAAAAAAAGTTCAGGGCGTGACACAAGTGGTCGACCAGATCAAGGTCCTTCCGCTATCTCCCATGGATTGGCAGATACGCCGGGCCGAGCAACAGGCCATTTATGGCAATCCGCAGATCGGCATGCGCTACGGGCATCAGGCCCTGCCGTCGATTCACATCATCGTGGAGAACGGACACGTGACGCTCGATGGCGTCGTCGACAACCAGTTCGACGACACGCTCATCAGGACCCGCGCCAACCAGGTGCCGGACGTCTTTTCCGTCGACGACCACCTGGTGATTCTGGACAAGGGAAAGGCCGCCGCAAAAAAGTAGGTGGCGCAGCCTTTCCAGGCGGC
>PLGA01000185.1 GCA_003139735.1 Bryobacterales bacterium
CGTTCGTAGCCGATCTCGCCAATTTGATGGAGTTGCGCTTCCAGCCAATCGACGTGACCTTCTTCGGCCTTCAAAAGACCCTCGAACAACTCCCTTGAAGCATTGTCGCCTTCGTCACGAGCGATCTGGATTGCCCGGTTGTATAGCGCCACGGCTTCAATTTCCAGCTTGAGATCGCTTTCGACCTGTTCCTTGACGTTCTGACCCACGGAGAGCTTCAACAACTCGGTGAGGTTGGGCGTGCTGTCGAGAAACAGGATCCGTTCGATAAGTGCTTCGACGTGCTTCATTTCAACAATGGACAGCTTTTTGATGTAGCCGCCCAATTTGTCATAGTGCCAGTTGTCACACATCTCGGCGTGGAGAAAGTATTGCGTGATGGCCGTCAACTCCTCCTGCAGTGCTTCATTCAATAGAGCGATGACTTTTGGTTTGCCTTGCATAACCGAAGTTTCAGATAAAGCCGCCCTGAAGTCAAGTGCTTAGGAGCGGCCACCGACGCACGGATGCAACGCTGACCTTGAGGTATCTATGCAGCAACCTCGTGCTCGTTCAACAGCCCGGTCTCTGGTTGCTTTGGAGAATTGCACACCTGCACCCGACCGCCACAAAAATCGTTGGGAATAAAGCACTTGCAACAGCCGGTCAGACGTACCGTGCCATGCCCATGACCCCAGTCTAACCCACGACGCCGGACTCGGACATCGCAACGCCGCCGCGCAAGTTCGAGAACATCGGCGCCCCCAAGAGCGCCGCTTTCTTCCTGCAGGACAAGCGCAAAGCCACCGACCAGTGAAGCGCTGACGTACGGCGCTGTGTCATAATCCAGGGCAGATGTCCTTGGAAATCGAACAACGAAAAAATGAAGGTATCGTCGTTTTGGATTTGAAGGGCCGAATCACCGTCGGCCCGGGCGCCGCCGCTTTGCGCGAAAAGGTGAGCGCGCAGAACGCGGCGGGCGTGCGAAACCTGGTGCTGGAACTGAGTGGAGTGGATTACATCGACAGCACCGGCTTGGGCGCGCTCGTGATGTGCGCTACCACCATGCGCAGGAACGGCGGGAACATCAAGCTGGTCAATCTCAACCGGCGCAATATCGAGCTGCTGGTAATGACCAAGCTGGAGACCGTCTTCGAGGTCTTCGCCGACGAGCAGGATGCGGTCAACAGTTGCTATCCCGACCGCAAGGTCAAGACCTTCGATATCCTGGATTTCGTCAAGAAGATGAAGAGTTCAGAGGAATAGCGGCCCATGGCGCTGGTGGTGATCGGAGGCGTCGCCGCGGGTCTCAGCGCGGCCGCGCGCGCGCGCCGCATCGATCCGCGCCTGGAGATCGTGGTTCTCGAGAAAGGCCCGGTGATCTCGTACGGCGCCTGCGGTCTGCCGTATTTTGTGGAGGGGCGCGTACGGGACGTTCGGCAGTTGATGGGCTACACGCCCGAGTACTTCCGTCGCGAGCGCAACATCGAGGTGCGCACCGGCGAACGTGCGACCTCCATTTCCCATGCGCGCCGCGAGGTGACGCTCGAATCCGGCGGGCGCTTGCGCTACGACCACCTGGTGATCGCCACCGGCGCGCGCTGCGATATTTCCGGATTCGCCGGCGCGGGGCAGCCGCACATATTCACGCTCGCGACCCTCGACGATGCCGTGAGGATGCGCCAGTTTCTGCGCGAGAAGCGGCCCCGAAGCGCGGTGGTGATCGGCGCCGGGTACATCGGAATGGAAGCGGCCGACGCGCTGCGCCGCAACGGCCTACGGGTGACGGTGCTGGAGCGTTCCGCGCACGCCCTGGGGCGCGACGATCCGGAGTTCACCGCGGCGGTGCGGGCGCAGTTGGAGGCCCACCGCGTGGATCTCGTGTGCGGCGTGGAGACGCGCGAGATCGGTCCGGACCGCGTGGCGGATGTGAGCTGCGACATGGTGGTGATCGCCGCCGGATTCAAGCCCAACGGGGAACTGGCCTCGGAAGCCGGAGTCGCGACCGGCCGCACCGGCGCCATACGGACCGACGACCGCATGCAGACCAACTTGAACGGCGTCTACGCGGCGGGCGACTGCGCCGAAGCCACCCACGTGGTGACCGGACGCCCGGTGTACATCCCGTTGGGAACCACCGCCAACAAGATGGGCAGGGTCGCCGGAGCCAACGCGGCCGGCAAGCGCGAACGCTTCGGCGGCGTGGCCGGAACCATGATCGTTTCCGTGTTCGGAATGGGGTTCGCGGTGACGGGCCTTTCCGCCGCGCAAGCCCGCGCCGAGGGCTTTTCCCCGGTTTCAGCGCGGATCGAAGCCAATTCGAGACCCGGATATTATGACCCCCGGAAGACCACCGTGGAACTGGTCGCGGACCGCTCGACGGGCCGTTTGCTGGGCGGGTCGGTGATCGGTGAAGACGGCGCCGCCGGGCGCATCAACGTAATCGCCGCCGCGCTGCACTCGCGCCTCCGCGCGGAAGATTTCGAGCAACTGGATCTGGCCTACGCTCCTCCCTTCGCGCCGGTGTGGGACCCGCTGCTGATCGCGGCTCAACAACTGGTCAAGGAACTGTAGCCCCCGATCTTGTACCATCGAATCATGGCCCTCTGGAAACGGCGCCGGCTGCTCGAAACCGGTGCGAAAGCTCCCGAGTTCCGCTTGCCGCTTCCCGACGACGGCGAGACTGCGCTGGGCGAAATCGCGGCCAACGGACCGGCGCTGCTGGTGTTTTTCAAGGTCACGTGCCCGGTGTGCCAGCTCACGCTGCCGTTTCTCGAACGCATTTCCGCGGGCGGCGCGCTGTCGATCTTCGGCATTTCGCAGAACGACGCCGAGCAAACGCGCGAGTTCAACCGGGAGTTCGGGCTGACGTTCCCGACGCTCCTCGATACCGAGGAGAGCGGGTTCCCGGTGAGCGACGCGTTCGGCATTTCGAGCGTACCGACCATGTTTCTGGTGGAAGGCGACGGTACGATTTCGCACGTCGTGGAAGGCTGGCGGAAAACGGAAATCGAATGGCTGGGCGCGAAAGCGGGCGTGCGGCCGTTCCGCCCCTCCGACCACGTGCCGGAATGGAAGGCGGGTTGAGGTTCTCGCAACTAGGCTCCCGGCGGGAGTCAAGCTAAACTGGGAATAGATCCATGGCCAATACCTTCGAGGAAATTTTCGGCGCGGCGGCCGCGGTCGCCAAGGGGATGGGCGTCACCTTCAAGGAGATGCTCTCGCCGACGGTGACCGAGTATTACCCCGACGAGCCGGCGAAGTTCGAGGAGCGCTTTCGCGGCGTACACGTCTTGCAGCGGGACGAAAATGGCCTGGAGAAATGCGTGGCGTGCTTTCTGTGCGCCGCGGCGTGCCCCGCGAACTGCATCTATATCGAAGCGGCGGAGAACACCGAGCGGATTCGAATCTCGGGCGGCGAGCGTTACGCCAAGGTCTACA
>PLGA01000338.1:0-740 GCA_003139735.1 Bryobacterales bacterium
GGGTCAGGCAGCTTGGATCCCTCTCGCAACTTGGCTTCCTCTTGCATTTCGGATCTCTGTTTTTGATATCTTCGTTTCCGGCGGCGATGTATGCGCAACTGCCGTCCCAGAGCGGCAATCAGGGGACGCAGAGCGAGAGCGCCGCGGACTGCTCCGACCCGCTGCAGGCGGGCGCGCAGGAGTGCTCCGATCAGGATCAGGAAGGGACCACTTCGCTTCCGGCTTCACAGACGCGCTCCGCGCAGCCGGGCGAAAACGCCGCGCAGCAAGGAAGCCGCAACGGCAACTATTCCGATACCGAGCAGTTGACGCGGCAGGCCGCCACGCGGAGTCAGGCGCAGCAGGCGGCGCTTCCGCCGGAGCCGCTGACCGAGTTTCAAAAGTTTGTCGCCTCGACCGCGGGCCAGGTTCTGCCTATCTTCGGGGAGAATCTTTTTCGCCGCGTGCCCTCGACCTTTGCGCCTCTCGACATGACTCCGGTGCCGCCCGACTATGTTATCGGTCCGGGCGACGAGTTACGCATCCGCGCCTGGGGCCAGGTGAACTTCCAGACCAACGTGCGGGTTGACCGTTCGGGGGAGATATTCCTGCCGCAGGTTGGCCCGGTGCATGTGGCGGGCATGCCGTTTTCGGCTCTGGATGCGCATTTGCGCGGCGCGGTGGGGCGTGTTTATCGTAACTTCGATCTTACCGCGGATGTAGGTCAGATTCGTTCCATCCAGGTGTATGTTTCCGGAGAA
>PLGA01000338.1:868-2925 GCA_003139735.1 Bryobacterales bacterium
GTTTCCTCGGTTGCCGCGGAGGCGCGCATTTCGATCGAGCGCATCGAGGCTCATCGCGACCGGCACGCCATGGAGGTGGCCTACGATGCGGGCGGCCTGGCTACTCCGCTGGCCGACGGCGACCTGGTGCGGGTGTTTTCCATCGTGCCCCTGTATCGGCAGACGGTGATTCTGCGCGGCAACACGGCGAATCCCGGGCGCTTTGCCTGGCACGCGGGCATGCATGTGAGCGATCTGATTCCCGACAAGGATTCGCTGATTACGCGCAATTACTGGTGGAACCGGACGCAGCTTGGCCTGCCTGCTCCGGAGTTTGAAGCGGCGCCGGACCTTGCCGCCATGCGCCAGCCCGCCGAGAACCACGCCATCGCGCTCAAAGCTCCCATTCCAGAAGAAGCGAACGCGCAGAACCTGTCCGAGTTACAGCCTAATCAGACTGAGTTGCAGCAGGAGCAGAACCTGAGCGCGCAGCAGCGCGCCGGCAGTTCTTCGCTGGCCGCCCAGCAGGCTGGTCTCTCCGCGCGCATTCCGCCTTCGGCGCAGCGCACCGAGATTCGCGCGCTCGCTCCGGAGATCGACTGGAANNTGGGCAAGCTGGTGCTGCAACACGACGCCTCGCAGGATCTTGAATTGCAGGCCGGAGACGTGGTTTCCATCTTCTCCGAGGCCGACATCCGCGTGCCCCTTGCGCAGCAGACCAAGCTGGTGACGCTGGGCGGCGAGTTTGTGCATGCCGGCACCTACACGGTTGAGGCGGGTGAAACCTTCCGCCATCTGGTGGAGCGCGCCGGCGGGTTTACGCCGGACGCCTACCTCTACGGCTCGGAGTTTGCGCGAGAGTCGACGCGCGCGGTGCAGCAGGCCCGGATCGACGAATACGTGCAGAGCCTGGGCATGGGAATCGAGCGCGGCAATCTGGCCATGGCATCGTCGCCGGCGAGTTCGGCGCAGGACATGACCAGCAGCGCCGCGGCCCAGACGAGCGAGCGCGATCTTCTGGCGAGCCTGCGGCAAATTCGCGCCACCGGGCGCATCGTGCTGCGATTTACGCCCGACAGCGGCGGCGCGGCCAGCCTGCCCGACATCACCATGGAGGACGGCGACCGCTTTATCGTTCCGCCGGTTCCGGCCACCGTCAATGTGGTGGGCGCGGTATATGACCAGAATTCCTTCCTGTACGCGCGGGGCCGCAGGGCGGGTGCATATCTGCAACTGGCCGGCGGGCCCAACCGGGATGCCGACCGGCGTCATGAGTTTGTGATCCGCGCCGACGGCGAGGTGGTAAGCCGCGAAGTGGAGAAGGGACTCTGGGGCAACGGCTTCGACAATCTGCGCTTGAATCCGGGCGATACCCTGGTGGTTCCGGAGAAGACCTTCAAGCCGTCGGCGCTGCGCGGCGTGCTTGACTGGTCGCAGATGTTCTCGCAATTCGCGCTGGGCGCCGCGGCGCTGAGCATAATCCAGTAACGGGATCTGGAGCGCCCTGCCCGGTAAAATGCAGGCAGGGATGCGCGCCAGTCCCCGATCCGGCAGGAGCCGATGACGACCGAAATTCCGCAAATCGAACAGAACGAGCACGGCCAATCTCTCTCCGTTCCGTAAGCCGCCGCGGGCGCCGCAAGCGAGGACGACGAAATCTCTCTGCTCATCTTCTCATCGCTCTTGCCGAGCGGAAGCGCATAGTTTTTTGGTTCACCGCGGTCTTCGCAGTTCTTGCAATCGTTGTTTCGCTGCTGCTGCCTGCGCGTTACACCGCGACTGTGACGCTGCTGCCTCCGCAGCAGAGTTCTTCAATGGGCGCCGCGCTGGCCTCGCAACTGGGCAACATGGGCGGCATGGCCGCGCTGGCCGGCGGAAGCCTCGGCATCAAGAACCCCAACGACATGTATGCCGCCATGTTCAAGAGCCGCACGGTCGAGGACGCCATGGTGCAGCATTTCGGCTTGATGCAGGAGTACCACGCGCGGCATCTCTCCGATGCGAGCAAGGCCTTCGAGAGGCACGCGATTGTGGACGCCAGTGGCAAGGACGGGCTGATCCATATCTCGGTCGAGGAC
>PLGA01000219.1 GCA_003139735.1 Bryobacterales bacterium
CTTGAGGAGGCGTGCGTGCGCGTGTTTGCCCGCAATCACTCGCGCATTCCTGTCTACGACGAGGCCCGCGGCTCCGAGCACATTGTGGGCGCGGTGTATGCGCGCGATCTGGCGCGGCTGTTTTATCAGCGCGCTTCCACATCTTCGCCCGCGGCGCCGCCTGCCGAGGTTCGACTCGCGCAGATCATGCACGAGGTACTGGTTGTGCCGGAAAGCAAATCCGCGCTGGAATTGCTGCGCGATTTCAAGCACAACCGCCGCCATCTCGCCATCGTGGTGGACGAGTACGGCTCCACGGCGGGACTGGTGACGGCGGAAGATGCGATCGAGCAGCTTGCGGGCGAGCTTGAGGATGAATTCGACGCGCCTTCCGAGCCGGTTATGGGCAGCGCCGGCGGCGCGGTGCTGATGGATGGAAGCGTGAATCTGCGCGACCTGGAAACGCAGATGAATTGGAGCCTGCCCCGCGATGGCGGCGTGGAAACCCTGGCCGGTTTCGTGCTGGCGCGCCTCGGACACATTCCCGAACCCGGCGAATCGGTAGTGTATGAGGACCGGCAGCTGACGGTGGTGGAGATGGATGCGCGGCGCATCGCCAAAATCCGCGTAGAAACCGTGGAGAATGCACCTCCGGAGGCCGAATAGGGCTCTGACCGCGTGGTTATGTAATCGTTCAAGAATTTGTGCGGGCGAGGACGCCCGCACTACAGCCGGTCTTGAGACCGGCGCTACACTTTGGCGGTTACTGCATCATGCAGACGCGGTACTAGCGCCACGTGAAGCCGACTACGCAAACCAATCGGCCGACTTTCCCGTGGTTCCGGGTCGCGGAATTGTGGACAACGCGGCGAGCGAGCGGTAACTTGAAAATTGCACAGGTCCTGCACGATGGCTTCCCCAATCAGCTCTCGGATTTTTGGATTGCTTCCCGCCGGCCAGACGGTGGAGGCGTGGACGCTCACCGGCCGCGGCGGCTTGGAACTCGAAGCCATTACGTACGGCGGCATTGTGACACGGTTGCTGGCGCCAGACCGCAACGGAAGCGCTGGCGACGTGGTGCTGGGATTCAACGATCTCGACTCTTACCTCGGCGGCCATCCATATTTCGGCGCCATCACGGGCCGCGTAGCGGGCCGCATTTCCGACGCCGCCTTCACACTCGATGGCAACACCTACCGGCTGGCGCGGAACGATCCGCCCAACCATCTGCATGGCGGGGTTGAAGGATTCGACAAGCGCCTTTGGAGCGCGGCGCCGGTCGATCGCGAGGACGGTGCGCCGTCGTTGCGGCTCAGTTATCATAGCCCTGACGGCGAGGAGGGCTACCCCGGAAACGTGCGCGTAACGGTGACGTACACGGTGACCCATCAAAATGAATTTTTGATCGAGAGCGAAGCGGTGAGTGATCGAACCACCCCTCTGAGCCTGACACATCACTCTTATTTCAACCTGGCCGGCGAGTCCTCGGGCTCGATTGCGGATCACCGGCTGGAGATTTTTGCCAGCGAGTTTGTTCCTGTGGATGAAAACCTGACCGCGACGGGCCGGCTGGAATCGACGTCTCTCCATGGCAACGTTTTTCAGGCGCCGCGCCGGGTTGGCGACGTGATAGGCCTTTTGTTTCAGGGTCACGGCGATTTGTATGCGCTGCCCAGACAGAACGGGAGCGAACCTCGGCTGGCCGCGCGCCTTGAGGATCCAGCGAGCGGGCGCGTGATGACGGTGTCGACCACGGAAAGCTATCTGCAGCTTTACACCGGCAGCCATCTGAACTGCTCGACTAAGGGCAAATCAGGTTTCGTGTATGCGCGCCACGCAGGAATCTGTCTGGAGTGCGAAGGTTATCCCGACGCCGCGAACGCCGAGCGCCGCGATGACATTCTCTTGCACCCTGGGCAAACCCAACGCCATACAACGGCGTACGCATTTTCTGTCTGCTCCGCAGACGCGGCGGGGAAAGACAAGTCCGTGCGCAGCGCGTCTGTAAGTTATCAGGAAGGAATGAGTCAGCGATGAGTCACAACGCAGCGATTCTCGAGAAACCCGTGCCCCTGCCGGACTACAGTTTGACCGGCGTGAATGCCTCACTGGCCATCGAGAAGGGGTTAGCTGAAGCCGATTGGTACCAATGCTCGGTTCCGCGGGAAACCATGCGCGCACTGCTGGTGCGGCGCAACGGGCCCGCGATCCGCGACACCATTCTGTGGTTTGCGCTGCTCATCGCATCGGGTTATGCAACGTGGCGGTTGTGGGGCACGTGGTGGGTAATCCTGCCGTACATGATCTACGCCGTGCTCTACGGCACCAGTTCCGATTCNNTGGCGCTGGAGCCACAATCGCCACCACAGCGACACCATCATCGTGGGGCGCGACCCCGAGATTCAAATTCCCCGGCCGCCGGATATCCTCGGACTGTTTCTGAGCCTTTTTGCCGTGGGCGTCTATCGCAACCATTTCACGAGCCTGTTGCGGCACGCGCTCGGTCGCATCCCCGACAGTGAACGAAGCTACATTCCCGAAACTGAATTCCACAAGGTCTATCGCAATGCGCGGCTCTATCTGGCAAGTTACGCAGTGGCCATCGCCGCGGCGCTCTATTGGCATACCTGGATTCCGATCTTCCTGTTCGTGCTGCCGCAACTGTTTGGCACGTGGCTCATGATCATCCATAACACTCCGCAGCACGCCGGGCTGGCCGAGAATGTCCTCGACCATCGCCTCAATTGCCGCACCGTCTACATGAATCCAATCAGCCGATACATTTACTGGAGCATGAATTACCACGTAGAGCATCACATGTTCCCGCTGGTGCCGTACCACGCGCTTTCCCGCCTGCACAAGGAAATCAAGAGCGACTGCCCGCAACCGTATCCCTCCATCCTTTCTGCATGGCGCGAAATTCTTCCGACCGTTCTGCGCCAGAGGAAAGACCCCGCGTATCACGTCAAGCGCCGTCTGCCCGAGCCCAGGGCGCGCGCCCGCGAAGCCTGCTTTCAATCGGAAGCGCAGCCCGATGCGGCGGGATGGGTGGCCGTGTGCGCAACGTCCGACTTGCGCCGCGCCGATGCGGTGCGTTTCGACCACGCCAGAAAAACTTACGCCGTATACCGTGATGAAGACGGCCGGCTCTACGCGACCGACGGCCTTTGCACCCACGGCAACACGCACCTTTCCGACGGCCTGGTGATTGGCGGCATCATCGAGTGCCCGAAGCATAATGGGCGTTTTCATCTCGTCGACGGCTCGCCGGCGCGGGCGCCGATTTGCCGCGGCCTGGCTACTTATCCCGTAGAAGAACGCGACGGCCGCATTTTTGTCGACGTGCTGCATGCCGGCGGCGTGGGAGCGCGGGCGCATACGGCGTTCAAGTTCCGCGTGGTGAGCAACCGGAGCGTCGCGACGTTCATCAAGGAGCTGGTGCTGGAACCGGAAGTCGATTCGGGAAACGGGGCCGGCGTCATCGGCTTTGCGCCGGGCGACTATCTCGAGCTCGACATTCCCGCTTACGAAGCGATTCGTTTTAGTGATTTCGACATTCCCGAGCCGTTCGCCACGGTGTGGAAGCAGCAGCACGTCTTCGATCTGGTGGCGCACAACCCTCAGCCCGGCCGCCGCAACAATTACTCGCTGGCCGGCAATCCAAAAACGGAGCGGCAGTTGCGCTTCAATGTTCGCATCGCCACGCCGCCGCCGGGGCAGGAGTGCGCGCCGGGTACGGGCTCGAGTTATGTGTTCAGCCTGAAGCCGGGCGACACGGTTACTGCGATCGGTCCCTTCGGCGACTTTCACATCAAGCCCACGCAACACGAAATGGTGTACATCGGTGGCGGCGCGGGCATGGCTCCGTTGCGGGCGCATCTTTCGCATTTGCTGGAATCGGAAGGCAGCGCGCGCAAGATCAGCTACTGGTACGGGGCGCGCTCGCGCCAGGAGATTTTCTACGAGGAGTATTTCCGCGCGCTCGAGGCGAACCACCCAAATTTTTCTTTCCATCTCGCGCTCTCGTCGCCGCTGCCGGAAGACGACTGGACCGGGCACGAGGGATTCATTCACCAGGTGGTGCTGGAAGAATACCTGCGCGAGCATCCGCATCCGGAAGCCACTGAGTATTACTTGTGCGGGCCGCCGCAAATGATCAAGGCCTGCACGCGGATGCTCGAATCGATTGGAGTTTCGGCGCGGCAGATCGCGTACGATGAGTTTTAACTATGGCCTCCACTAGCACAAGCATTACCGATGGGTCACGCGATCCGCGGCTGCGGGTTTTTATGAACCTGCAGGCTTTCGGCGACATGCCGCAACAGGCGAGCGGCTTGCGGGCGATTCGCGACGCCGGCTACGACGGAGTGCAATTCTCGCAGCCGCTCGATCACGCGCGAAAAGATGAAGCGCTGAGCCTGGGGCTGGGCGTTTGCGGAAGCGGGCGCGTGAACACGCCGGCCGAGGCCGCGCCGCTGGCCAAGGAGGCGCGCGAAACTGGGCTGGAATGCCTGACACTTCACGTGGGCTGGGGCACGGAAAACAACGATGACGCGGCCGCACTGATCGAATCTGTTCTCGCAGCCTCCACGCAATTTTCCATTCCGCTGTATGTGGAGACGCACCGCGCCACGATTTT
>PLGA01000624.1 GCA_003139735.1 Bryobacterales bacterium
CTGGAAGAGATGCGCGGCATCGCCGACGGCGCTTCCGACGCAGGCGCCAGATGGCAGGGCCGCCGCATCGACCTGCTGGATATCGTGGTGGCCAATGTCACCGTCGAAATGGGCGAGTTGCGTTCCGCGGTCTCCGTGACTCCTACGGGTCTCGAAGGCTTCACCTTCGACAAGCCGGAATACCTCGATTCCCAACGCACCTCGGTCCTGGACCATTGCAGCGCCTTCGCCGCCACCGGACCCGCCACGCGCGATGGCAAGATGATCGTCGGCCACACAACCTGGTGGCCGCTGACCCTCGCCGAGCAGACCAACGTGATGCTCGATATCCAGCCCGACAAGGGACATCGCGTGCTGATGCAGAGCTATCCCGGCGGCATCGAGAGCGGCACGGATTGGTATCAGAACGACGCGGGCATGGTCCTCACCGAGACCACCATCCGCCAGACGCCGTTCAATGCGCAGGGAACGCCGGTTGCCTTCCGCGCCCGTCAGGCCATTCAGTACGGCGGCAATATCGACCAGGTTGTGCAGTATCTGGGCGCCCGTAACAACGGCCTGTATACCAACGAGTGGCTGATCGGCGACGCCAAGAACAATGAGATCGCCATGTACGAACTGGGTACCAGCCACACGAGGCTGTGGCGCAGCTCGAAGAACGAGTGGTTCGGCGACACGCCCGGCTTCTACTGGGGCGACAACAACGCCAAGGATCTGGCCGTGCGCCTGGAGGACTATCCCGACCCGCACGGCGCGCCTGAGTTCATCCCCTATGTCCCCGCCATCCGCGACTTGGCCTGGAAGGATCTCTACAACCAGTACCACGGCCGGATTGACGAGCAGTTCGCGTTCACCGCGTTTCGCACCGCCCCCCTGGTGAGCGCCAGCGCCATGGATGCCAAGGTGGTAACCGCCGACATGGCCTCGCGTCTCATGGTCTGGGCCGCCTTAGGCAAACCCAACCAGCGCGAATGGACGCCCGGCAGCTCCAGCTACGCGAAGAACGATGGCCTATATCCCTCCGGCTACTACCTGTTCCGTGGCGCGGACCATGGTTTGTCGTGGCCCGAGGAGCCAGCCGCCACGGCACGCGTGGCTTCTCCGCCAGCCGCGAGTCCGGTCGATAGCGAACGTTTGTGGAAGGGCTGGCTGCTTCCCGCTTCGCCGGCCGACACGTGGTTCGTAGCAGGTTCCGCGGCCTACCGCCAAATGCTGCAATCGGGTGACGTGGCGCGCGCCATGGCGGCCCGCCGCGCCGTCTATCGTGGCCTCAAACTCGGCCCGGAGAACGATTCCACCAGTGTCCAACTGGAGAGCGCCAGGGGCGTTTTGTTCCTCGACGCGCTGCGCCTCAAGTTGGGCGACGGCGCCTTCCTGAAGCTGATGTCCGATTACTTCACGGCCAACGCCACCAAGACCGTCACCGCGCAGTCGTTCCTGGATCAGGCTGGAACGGCGTTCGACGTCCCCGAGCCCGGCGACGGGCCGGCCTACCTGACCACCGACATAGGCCGCCGCCTGGCGACAGCCGCGATCGTCTACGGTACCCTCCGCGACGCCGGCGCCAACCGCTACGCGGCCGAGCAGATGCAAAACCGCTTCCTCGACCAGTTCGAAAGCAGAGTGCCTGTTTACAAGGATTTCGAAACGTCCAGCGATCTCCTGCAACACCGCGACGTGGTTTTCGTCGGACGTCCGGAGGCCAACTCCGCGCTGGCCGCCTGGGCCGAAAAGCTGGGGATCGAATACCAAGGCGCCGCCTTCAGGATCGATGGCGAATGGCACGCTTCGGAACGCGAAGCGCTCCTGCTGGCCGCCCGGAATCCGCTCGACGCTTCACACATGGTGCTGGTGGTCGCCGGCAACGACGCCCTCCGCACCGTGAAGGCCACGCGCGCGGAAGCCCAAGCCGAGTACGTGCTCTATAACGAAGGGGCGCCGCCCGCCGCCGGCTTCATCGGCATGGGGACAGCCAGCGCCCGACCCGCCGCTGGGAGGCGCAGGCAGTAACCGCGGCGCACTGGCGGGCTCTCACGCACGGCGCATACTTGCGGGGATGATCGCCGTGACGCGAATCTCGGTCGCGGCCACCGAGTAGTAGAAGAGAAAGCGGCCCGCAACGAAGTAACGATACCCTCGCGCCTCTCGCGGAAGCCCGGCAGAAATCTCCGGGACCCCCTCGGCAAAGAGAACGATCACAGATCGTTACGGCGCTTGACCTCGTCCCATGTCGTGAAGCGCCCCTCGCGGAAACCGCGCTCGCC
Source organism: Bryobacterales bacterium (assembly GCA_003139735.1). Lineage (GTDB taxonomy): Bacteria > Acidobacteriota > Terriglobia > Bryobacterales > Bryobacteraceae > BOG-224. The sequence goes on from PLGA01000624.1 coordinate 2,265, forward strand.
ACGCTCCCGTTGGGCGAGTAATGCATCCCGGTGATCTTCTTCGCATACCGCTACAAAAGCTTCAATGCTCTCGTGGGCACGCAGGAGATCGCCTAGGGCCTTTCCCAGGTCGCCCTGGTAGTTCTGGGCTAGCCCCGACAGTATCCGGTCGCTCTCTTCGTCCAGATCGATCTGCCGACAGGCCATATAACAAGCATAGCAGGAGGCGCCCAACTGGAAAGCGCTCTGGCGCCTACTCCAAGGGCGTGAGCTTTATGTTCCGGAACGCCACTTCGAACCCTTCCGCTTCGAGGCCGATGTAGCCGCGCCGCAGCGCGATCCCGTGCACCTCGCTCACCACCATGCCGTTCACGTCGAGGGTCACCGTGTCGCCCTGCACCCGGATGATGAAGTGATTCCACTCCCCGGCCGGCTTCACCCGGTTCTCCTTCATCTGGTTGCGCAGGTTGAAGCTCTTGATCGCGCCGTCCACCAGGTTGGTACCGAACAAATACGCCCCCGCCAGGCCCGTCTGCGCCTGGACCCACAATTCGCCCCAGCTCGACAAACGGATGCCGACGCCGCTGTTGTAGCGCTTCTCATCCGGGGTCCGAGGCGTAAAGCGCCAATCAAGTTCCAGGACGTAATCGCCCAGTTCCTGGTCCATTCGCAGCCATTCGTGCCCGCCCAGCCCGCTGCAGATCAGCGCATTCTGCTCCTTATCCACCCGCCATTGCATGGTGGGTTTCAGCCCGTCCGTGGCCGGGATGGCTACGCGCGTCCAGCCCTTCAGCGACTCGTCGGGCATCAGGTCAATGGTCTTAGCAGGCTGCGCCGCGGCCGCCGCCGCGCCCAGCAGGCAGAAAATCGGTAATCGATACATGAGCTCCTCTTAAACCGGGTTTGCGGTTCAGAATACCAGTTTCCCAGGAGATCGAGCTTCACACAAGCGAACCCCCGATTGGGAACTTTCCACTGGGGACGGAGTCTATACGTATGCAAGGTCCGGAGTTTTCTGGTAATTTGAAGTCAGGCTGAATGTGAGGCTCCCAGTGGCCGCTTCAATTTTGGACTTAAGCCCCGAACGGACGGCGGAAGTCTCGGAGGCTGTAGACCTCCGGTTGGTGCAATCCCTTCGGGAGGGTTCCGAATGGGCGTATGAGGAGTTGTTGACCAGGTTTCAGCAGCCGGTCTATGCGTTGGCGCTCCGCCTTTTGAGCGACCCGTCGGAAGCCGCCGATGTAGTCCAGGAAGTTTTTCTCAAGGTATTTCGCAACATCGGGAGCTTCCGCGGACAAAGTAGTTTGAGAACATGGGTTTACCGGATCACGGTCAACGAAGCGCACAACGCGCGGCGATGGTTTTTCCGTCACCGGCGGCGGGAGGCGGAACCTGACTTGGGCCCTGAGGAAACCCGCGACTGGAGGGAGACGATTCCCGACGGGAGCCGGTCGCCGTTTGACGTGGCGTTCGACCGCGAACAACACGTGATGATCGAAGCGGCGTTGGAACGAATCAATCCGATTTTCCGCGAGGCCGTGGTGTTAAGGGACATTGCGGACATGAGTTACGAGGAAATCGCGAGGGTTTTGGGCGTCACCCTTGGGACTGTAAAATCCCGGATTCTGCGGGGCCGAGTGTCCCTGCGGGAGGAGCTCGCCGGAAGACTTCGAGGCAGCCGCTTTCTGCGATTGGCGCCCACAACGGCTGAGTGAAGCTATGATCTGTGCAAATTCGTCAGAAATGGTTTCGTCGCTCCTCGACGGCGGATTGACTACCGGGGAGCAAGGGAAGGCGTTGGCGCACCTGGAATCCTGCAGAACCTGCAATGCCCGGTTTCAGTCTGCGTACCAGCTCCGCCAAAGCATGTTGGAAATGGATGGTCCCCCCATACCGGACGTACTGAAGGGCCAGTTGCGGGTGCTGTCTTCTCACGAGCGGGAACGGCGGCTGAGACGCGCGAACCTCTCCGCGTTGATGCGGCATTGGGGTTCCTGGATTTGGCTTTCCTTCGACAATATGATGCGGCCCAGGGCCCTTCCTATCGCCGGCGGGGTGATTTCCGCTTTGCTTTTGGTGGGCGTGTGGTTCCCCGCCGTGGCTTCCAATCAGAGCTCCGATGACGTGCCGCTGGCGACCTGGGGCTACATCGGTCCCAGCCCGCTTGATGTCCGCGCCGCAGGCGGGGCCGGTAATGCGGTGGTGGAACTGACCATCGACGAACGCGGCCGGGTTGTCGATTACACGGTCACCAGCGGCAAGATGACGCCCGAATTGGGCGGGATGATTCTGTTTTCGCGCTTCAACCCCGCCACCTTGTTTGGCCGGCCCACCAGCGGCAAGCTGGTATACCGTCTCAGCCAGGTCAGCGTGATCGGCTGACGGCAAACGGCGTGCCACGCCCCAAGCTCGGACAACATTTCCTGATCGAGGGATCGGTGCTGGAACGGATCGCCGCCGCCGCGTGTCCCAAGCCGGAAGATCTTGTCATTGAGATTGGCCCCGGACGCGGCGCGCTCACCCGGAAGTTGTTGCGGCGGGCCGCCCGGGTGGTCGCGGTGGAAGTCGATCCGCACTTGGCCGAAGGCTTGAGGGCCGCCTTCGCGGACGAACCGCGGATCGAGATTGTCGAGGCGGACGTCCTGAAACTCGACCTGGCGCGTTTCGGCCGCGCTGTGATCGCCGGCAACCTTCCCTATTACATCACTTCTCCGATACTGGACCAGACGGCGCGTCTGGCGCCGCCGCGCGCTGTGTTTCTGGTTCAGAAAGAGGTGGCTTCGCGCCTGGCGGCGCATCCGGGCCAGCGCGATTACGGGTTCCTGACGGTGCGGACCGCCGTGTTCGCAGATGTGCGCCGGCTGTTCGATGTGAAGCCCGCGGCTTTCCGTCCGCCGCCCAAGGTGGATTCGGCCGTGGTGGTGCTCGAACCGCGCGCCCGAGCGCTTCCGGTGGAGGATACGGAAGCGTTTGTGCGTTTCGTCGGCCAGTGCTTTCGCCACAAGCGCAAGACCATCCGGAACAACCTGGCGGAGATCTACGGAAACCACGTGGTGGATGCGTGGCCAGAGGCAGGCTTGCGCGCCGAGCAGATCGCCCCCGAAAAGTTCGCCGGCATTTACCAGCGCCTCCTTTAGGCGTCCGGCATCGTGATATGCTGTCCAAATGCGGAAAGTTGGGTGACATGGGCCACTCGAGACTTCGCGCCGGGATAGCGACGTTTGTAACTGAACTATGCGCGTCCCGCGTCTATATATAGATCGGGACCGGCTTCCGACGTGGACTCCATGTTCGAAATTCTCTTCAAATACCCGATCAGCCTGTTTCAGAAGGGCCATTTCGTGTTCCTGACGCCGTGGCCGCTATGGTTGATGGCGGCCGGCATTCTGGTTGCGGCGGGGATGCTTTTCTGGCACATTCACCGCAACCACGGCATGCTCAGCGGCGCGCGTCCCATCGCCATCTGGCTGCTCGAAACCGCCATGGCGGCGCTGCTCTTGTTTGTGCTGTGGCACCCGGCGCTCAGCGTGGCGACGCTGAAACCCCAACAGAACGTGATCGCGGTCCTTGTGGATAATTCCCGCACTATGGGCATCGCGGATTCCTCCGGAACGCGTGAAGCCGCCGCCGCGACTGTGGTCAAGAGCCTGCTGCCCTCGCTGGCGGACCGATTCCAGGTCAGGCTCTACGAGTTTGGCAAGGAACCCGAACGCATTCAGGACGCCAACCAGCTTACGGCGGCGGCGCCGGCCACGCGCATCGGAGACACCCTGGAAAGCCTGCTTGCCGAATCGTCTTCGCTGCCATTGGGCGCGGTGGTGCTGCTGAGCGACGGAGCCGATAACGCCGGCGGCATCGATCTCCAGACCATCTCGGCCATTCGCCGCCAGCGCATTCCGGTGCATACCGTCGGCTTCGGCCGCGAGCATCCGCAGCGCGATGTGGAGATCGCCGACGCGATCGTGCCCGCCCGCGCGCTGCCGCAATCCAAACTCACGGCGGAAGTGACGCTTCAAAGCTACGGTCTGTCGGGCGCAAAGGCCAAGCTCAGCGTGCGCGATGGCGGAAAGGCGCTGGCGTCCAAGGAAATCGATCTGAAGCCGGACGGCGTGCTGCAAACCGAATCCCTGGTTTTCGATTGCGGCACGGCTGGGACAAAGACGCTCGAGATAGGCGTTGACCCTATCGCGGGCGAAGAGAACGCGCTCAACAATAAGGTGACGCGGCTGGTCAATGTGGAGAAAGCCAAGCCCCGCATCCTCTATATCGAGGGCGAGCCGCGCTGGGAATATAAGTTCATACGCCGCGCGCTGGACGATTACCCCAACATCGAGATCGCCAGCATGCTGCGCACCACGCAGAACAAGATTTACCGCCAGGGAACCACCGAGAAAGAACTGGAAGACGGGTTCCCCGCCAAAGCCGAGGATCTGTTCGTCTACCAGGGCTTGATTATCGGAACCGTGGAGGCCAGCTATTTTACCGCTACGCAGCAGACGCTGATCCACGATTTCGTGGACCGGCGCGGCGGAGGCGTCCTGTTCCTGGGCGGGCGCGCCTCGCTTTCCGATGGCGGTTATCAGCAATCCCCGCTGGCGGACCTCATGCCGGTGGCTCTGCCCGCCAACAACGGGACCTTTCACCGCGATTTTTCGGGCCAGGAACTCACCGCGGCGGGCGCTCAGAGCATTATTTGCCGCCTGGATGACGACCCCGCGCGCAACCTGGAACGCTGGAAGAAGATGCCGCAGCTTGCCAATTACCAGGACGTCGGCGATCCGAAGCCCGGCGCTACAGTACTCCTGAACGTTGTTCCGGCGGGCCACCGGCCCTCGCCGCTGCTGATCACGGAGAATTTCGGCCACGGCCGCACGGCCTTGTTCGCCACGGGGGGGAGCTGGCGTTGGAAGATGTGGACGGACCACGCCGATAAGACCCAGCCCATGTTCTGGCAACAGATCTTCCGCTACCTGGTGACCGACACGCCGGGGCCGGTGACTGCCACGACGCCCAAATCCGTGCTGGCGGACGACGCCCGCGTGCCGATCCGCGTGGAAGTCCGCGATAAGGAATACAAGCCCGTCACGAACGCCAATGTGCAGGCCCGTTTTCTGGGTCCGGGTGGCTCTACCGCTACCGTGCAGTTGGCGCCGCAGCCCATGGAGGAAGGCGTCTACACCGCCGAGTGGAGCGCGGAAAAGCCCGGTTCCTACGTGGCCGAGATCCTGGCCGGGCGGGATCAGGAGGCGCTGGGCAGCGACGTGCTCTCTTTCCGCCGCGAGGACGGTGTGGCCGAGAACTTCCATACGTCGCAGAACCGCGAGTTGCTCGAGAAGCTTTCGCAGCAGACCGGCGGACGTTACTATACGCCGGCGGACGCGTCCAAACTCTCAAAGGAGATTTCCTATTCGGAGGCGGGCATCACCACCCGCGAAACGCGCGACCTTTGGGATCTGCCCGTGGTGTTTCTGCTGTTGATCTCGATCCGCGCCGCGGAATGGCTGCTGCGGCGGAAGTGGGGTGTGGTATGAACGTTCCGAGCCGCGAACGTAAGAGAGCGGTTACCCGCGTTCTTGCACTGTCGCTTCTGGCAGCTCTCGCGGCGCCGGCGGCCACGTTCTACGTGACTATCTCCGGCCTGGGTGGCGAGCCCGATTACGATCAGCGTTTCAAAATGTGGGCGGAGGATATCGATGGCAGCCTGAAGAAGGCGGGCGGCGACTCGAACGTGGTGACCATGGTGGCGCCTACGCGCGAACAGATCCGCGCGCGCTTCACCCAGCTTGCCGCCGAAGTCAAGCCGGCCGACGCCTTTGTCCTGATGCTGATCGGCCATGGCACTTACGACGGAGTCGATTACAAGTTCAACATTCCCGGGGCGGACATCACCGGAGCCGAGTTTTCCGGGTTGCTCGACCGCATCCCTGCCACGCGCCAGCTTGTGGTGAACATGACCAGTTCGAGCGGCGGGTCGATCGGGGCGCTGCGGAAAGCCAACCGCATCGTGATCACGTCTACCAAGAGCGGCACGGAGAAGAACGCCACGGTCTTCGCGCGCTACTGGGCCGAGGCCCTGCGCGATCCGGCGGCGGATACCGACAAGAACGAAAGCGTTTCGGCCCTGGAGGCGTTTCACTACGCGCAGCGCAAGACTACCGAGTCCTACGATTCCCAGAAGCGCCTGGCTACCGAACACGCGGTGCTCGAAGACACCGGCAAGGGCGAAGGCGAGAAGGCACCATCCGCCGAAAATGGCGAAGGGAAACTGGCGGGCGTCTTCACAGTGGTGCGCTTGGGGGCCAATGCGGCCGCCGCGCGCGACCCCGCCAAACGCGCGCTGCTCGACAAGAAAGAGGAACTGGAGCAGGCCATAGACACGCTGAAGTACGAGAAAGCCGCCATACCGTCCGACGAATACAAGAAGCAACTCACGCAGTTGCTTTTGCAGCTCGCCACCACTCAGGAGGCCCTCGAAAAGTGAGGATTTCAGGGATCCTCAAGACCGCTCCCTCACGGTCGCGGCTCGGAATCGGAAGCGGAGCCGCGACCGTAAGGGAGCGGTTGGCATGGCCGTTTCGGAACAGGGCCTTGGTGAGTCTTGGCGCGGCCGCGCTGCTGTTTGCGGCGGCGCTTCCCGGTCAGACTTTGGAGCAGGGGGAATCCCTGCGCAAGGGCCGCCGCTACGCCGACGCCAACGGAGTCTTCAAGGCGCTCGAACAGAAGGACCCCAAGAATGTGGCCGTCAAGGTGGCTTGGGGCCGCCTGATGCTCGACTACGGTCAGATCAAGGACGCCGCGGACCTCTTCGGCGAAGCCCTCGGCTTGAACAAGGATTCCGCCCCCGCGTACCTCGGCGCGGCGTTGGTGGCCGCCGACGGTTTCGGGGCGGATGCGGCGGAGTTGGCCCGCAAGGCGCTCAGCCTGGACCCAAAGTTGGTCGAAGCCCAGGAACTGCTGGCGCGTCTCGCGCTCGAAGATAACGACAACGCCAAGGCCGCCGAAGAGGCCCAAAAAGCCCTCCGGATGGATGCCAATTCGGTCCAGGCAAAAGCCGTCCTGGACGCCATGGATTTGCTGGCGGACAAGAAGGACACCGCTTGGGACCCGCACGACGCGCGCGGTTATGAAACCGTGGCCCATTTCTTTGTGATGAACCGCCGTTACGAGGACGGCATCGCGTATTACCGCAAGGCCATCGCGCTCGACCCGGGAATGGACAGCGCGCGCTCCCAACTCGGCGTCAACCTCATGCGCATGGGGCAGGACGACGAGGCCTACCAGCAGCTCGAAACGTGTTTCAACAACGGCTATCGCGGCGATTCCTATACCAGCAATTCGCTCAAGCTGCTGGACTACTTCAAGAAATTCAAGACCTTCCAGTCCGGCAACGTCATCGTGAAGCTCGATCCCAAGGAGGCCGACCTCCTACACCCCTATTTCCAGGCGGAAATGGAGCGCATCCTGGCCACCTACCAGAAGAAGTACAAGATGCAGATCGAGGGCCCCATTCAGATCGAGGTCTATCCCAACCATACGGATTTCGAGGTCCGCACGCTGGGTGTTCCGGGACTCGGCGCGCTAGGCGTCACCTTCGGGCACACCATCGCCATGGACAGCCCCTCCGGCCGCCCGCCCGGCCAATTCCACTGGGCCTCCACCTTGTGGCACGAAATGAGCCACGTGTTCACCTTGACCATGACCAACTCGCGCGTGCCGCGCTGGTTCACGGAAGGCATCGCGGTGCATGAGGAGACCGCCGTTTCGCCGGAATGGGGCGACCGCCTGGCCCCCGAGGAAATCGCGGCCATCAAGAACAAGACGCTGCTGCCCATCGCCGAGCTGGACCGCGGCTTTATCCATCCCAAGAACGATCTCCAGGTGGGCGTGAGTTACTTTCAGGCCGGCCGCATCTGCGATTACATCACCGATAAGTTCGGCTGGGACGCTATCCTGGCCATGCTCCACGATTACGCCGCGGATATGGACACCCCCTCCGTGATTCGAAAAGAACTCAAGATGGCGCCGGAGGATTTCGACAAGGAGTTCTTCGCCTTCGTGGAAGCGCAAAACAAGACCGCCGTCGACCACTTCGACGAATGGAAGAAGCGCATCCAGCACGTCAACGAAATGTCGAAGGCCAAGGATTACGACGGCGTGATCAAGGAAGGCCTGGCCATACGCGACTTCTATCCGGATTACGTGGAAGCCGGCAGCGTGTACGAGTTTTTGGCCGCCGCGTATCTGGCAAAGGGCGACAAAGCCGCCGTCATCGACCAGTTGGAACGTTACGTTCACGCCGGCGGACGCTCCCCCGATTCCATCGTGCAATTGGGCAAGCTTCTCACCGAAGCCGGCAACGGGAAGGAAGCCGCGGCCATCCTGGACCGCCTGAATTATATTTATCCCCTGGAGAACGAGCAGCATCAAATGCTTGGGTCTTTGTGGCTCGATCAGGGGAATTTGGCGGGAGCGATTCGCGAGTTTGGCGCCGTAGTAGCGCACAACCCCATCGATCCGGCCGACGCGCACTACCAATTGGCGCGGGCATTCTACCTGGACCGGCAGTCCTCCAAGGCCGAGGACGAATTGATATTGGCGCTGGAGGCCGCGCCCAGTTACCGGCCCGCGCAGAAGCTCCTGCTGGAATTGAACGCAAAGCAATAGAAGACACAGAAGAGATGGAACCGACATGTCAACATTCGTGACGCAGCTAGAACCTGAAGTCCTGAAGGCCCGCATCGAGCGCTTCCGCCAGGTGCAATCCGAGATTGTGACGCAGGTGCGCCGCGTCATTGTAGGCCAGGAAGAGGTGCTGGAACAGATCATGATCGGCCTGTTCGTGGGAGGCCACTGCCTGATCACCGGCCTCCCCGGCACCGCCAAGACCCTCCTGGTGCGCACCATGGCTCAGACCTTGGGGCTGGTCTACAAGCGCATCCAGTTCACGCCGGACCTGATGCCCAGCGACATCACGGGCACCGACATCATCGAGGAAGATCCCGCCAACGGCCGCCGCACCTGGACGTTCATCAGGGGGCCGATTTTCGCCAACATCCTGCTGGCCGACGAAATCAACCGCACGCCGCCGAAGACCCAAAGCGCGCTGCTCGAAGCCATGCAGGAACTGTCCTGCACCGTGCGCGGCACCGGGTACAAACTCGATCCGCCGTTTTTCGTGCTGGCCACCCAGAACCCCATCGAGTTGGAGGGCACCTACCCGCTGCCCGAAGCGCA
>PLGA01000516.1 GCA_003139735.1 Bryobacterales bacterium
ATACACGCTTTCCAAGCGTGCGCCTTCAACCACTCGGCCATCTCTCCGGTTCGGAACAACTTCGGAAGCCCTTCCAGGATAACATGCGCTCTTCCATCCCGGTTTCCGGCCGGTGGAGCAGCCGATTCGCCTGCCCAAACCCCTACCCTTTGGCTTTCGATCGCGCCAGCTTGAACGCGCTCAAAGCGGACTCGTGGTATACCTTCCTCAACACATCGTCCGGCAAGGCCAACCCGTACATCGGCCAGTGGTAGTTGAAGTTGAAGTAAAAGTCCTGGTCGTAGAAGTGCTCGTCTGCCGATTCCAGAATCCTGTAAGTCAGGCTGAACAGATGCTGGCTGAAAGGGATATCCGTGCCGTAAACCACCCGGTGGCCCCACTTCTTCAGAAAGTCGGCGGTGGTTCGCGGAATGGTGCACGTTTCGTGGAAGCGCGCCGAAATGTCGGCATAGAAATTGGGGTTGCGTTCGAAGATCCCTGCCAGCCGCGTCAGGTCGTAATCCAGGTTCAGCAGGTGACTCGCGATGAAGACCGTCCGGGGATGCTTTTTCGCCGCCGCCTCGTAACTCACAATCAGCTCGTTGTGCTGCATGATCCCCGGTTTATCGTCCAGCCGCCAACTGAAGCCGTTCATCAGGCCGTCGTTAAACCGATCCTGCTTTAGGTAAGACCAGTACGGGTCGGAGACATGCAGGTTGACCGGCATGCCGAGGTCCGCGCACTTCTCCCAGATGGCATCGAGTTGCGGCGCATCGGGGTGGAACCCTTGGACTGGAGCGCGCGGCGCTCCTCCTTGCCCCTGGCGCCCGCCCGGCCCGCCGGGCATCGTGCCCCCGATGCCCATGCCCTTGTCATGCAGCTCTCCGACGCCCACCGCGCCCGCCTTGTGGCTCCGTTCCAGTTCCGCGATGGTGGCGTCCGGGCGCCATCCCGGCTGGCCGGCGCCGCTCATGTTGAGGCCGGTATATACATAGAACCGCTTCGGGTACCTGGAGTAGATTTTGTAACCGTCGTCGAACGCGCCGGCGCGGTAGGTAGGGCCTTCGCCCACTCCCATGAAGGCCACCGAAGCCTCCAAACCAGCCGCGTCCATGATTTTGATTTCCTGGTCCACTTGTTCCGGAGTCCTCGATTGTGCGTGGTGATGGCAATCGATGACCGGAAACCTGGCTTTCACGATCTCCGAGACATGAATCTTATACACCGACTTGGGACGATAATCCTTCAGCATCACCTGATCGGGCGGAAGCGTGTCGATAGCGGCGTTCGGCGGCGCCGGCGCTGGTGTCTGGCCCCTTCCACGGATCGGCGCCAACGCCGCCCCGGGGAGCATCATCACTTGCCTGCGATTCATGCTTGGTTTCTCCCTTCTCACAATACCGCGGGTTCCAAACCGCGGCGGCGCGGTACCCTGTAGTCGTGGGTGCCGCTCTATGAAGCTTCGTGAAATCGCCAGTGCCCTCGGGTGCCGCCTGGAAGGCGACGGGGAGATCGAAATCGCAGGCGTGTCCGGAATGGAGCACGCCGGCCCCGGACATCTCACCTTTCTGGCCAATCCCAAGTACGCCCGCAAAGTCAAAGATACCAAGGCCCGCGCCATTCTCGTCCAGACGCCCATTCCCGGCATGGAAATCGCTTTCCTGGTGACCGAAGATCCTTATCTGGGCTTCGCGCGCGCCTTGGCGCTCTTCTACCAGCCGCCCCGCCCGGCGCCGGGCATCCATCCGCTGGCCTCGGTGGCGCCCACCGCCGTGGTCGGCGAAAACGCCTCCATTGGCCCGTTTGCGGTGGTCGGAGAGCGCGTCCGCATCGGCCGCAATGCCGTGCTGCACCCGCACGTCGTCATCTATGAAGGCGCCGCCATCGGCGACGATTTCCTGGCCCACTCCCACGCCGCCGTCCGCGAGTTCTGCCGCATCGGCCACCGCGTGATCCTGCAAAACGGCGTCGTGGTGGGCGGCGACGGCTTCGGTTTCGCCAAGCGCGCCGACGGCACGCACTTCAAAATCGTGCAGTCCGGCGTCACCGTGATCGAAGACGATGTGGAAGTGCAGTCTCTCACCTCCGTCGACCGCGCCACCGTCGGAGAAACCCGCGTCAAACGCGGCGCCAAGATCGATAGCCTCGTTCAAGTCGGCCACGCTTGCACCGTCGGGGAGGACAACATCATCTGCGCCCAGACAGGCCTCGCGGGCAGCACGGTCCTGGAGCGTAACGTGCTCCTGGCCGGACAGGTCGGCTCCTCGGGGCACTTGACCGTGCACGAAGGCGCCATCGTATACGCGCAAAGCGGCATCGGCGGCGATGTGCCCCCATCCGGCCGCATCTCCGGATCGCCCGCCTTCGCCGCCGGCGAGTGGCTGCGCGCCGTGACGGCTTTCCCCAAGCTGCCCGACCTCCTGAAGACGGTTCGCGAATTGAAAAAGAAAGTGGAAGAACTCGAACAACATGCCCAATCCGACGCCGCCCCAAAATAACCTCCGCGAAGTCGCCTACCTGAATCAGAAGTTCTTAAACAGTCCGGACGCGCGCGCGCTGCGCATCCTGGCCGAGTTTCTGGAGCCTCTGGCGCATTTTCGCCGCGAAAAAATCCGCGACACCGTCGTCTTCTTCGGTTCCGCGCGTTTGCGTGAAGACGGTCCCCTGAAGCAGTATTATGACGACGCACGCACGCTCGCCCGTCTCGTCACCGAGTGGTCCGATCAGTTCGTGAGCAGCAACCACCGGTTCGTCGTCTGCACCGGCGGCGGCCCCGGCATTATGGAAGCCGCCAATCGCGGCGCCGCCGACGCCAACGGCCAAACCATTGGCCTGAACATCGGCCTGCCCTTCGAGCAACTCCCCAACCCCTACATCACCCCCGAGTTAAGCTTCGAGTTCCATTACTTCTTCATGCGGAAGTTTTGGTTCGCCTATCTCGCCAAGGCGCTGGTGGTGTTCCCCGGAGGCTTCGGCACGCTCGACGAGCTGATGGAGGTGTTGACGCTCACCCAGACCCAGAAGCTCGCGAAGAAGATGGCCATCGTCCTCTACGGCTCGAGCTACTGGAAGGAAATCGTCAACTTCGACGCCTTGGTCAAGCACGGCATGATCTCACCCGAAGACCTGAACCTGTTTCAGTACGCCGACGATCCGCAGACCGCGTTTGAGATCCTGAAGACCACCCTGATGGCCTATGCCCTCCAGCCCGACACCCAGGAGACCCCCGCCATCTCGAAGTCCCGCAACCCCCAGCGCCCCTGAGATATGCTGTTGACGGCATAATGCCTCCTATGACATACTAAAAACGTGGCTTGGGAGGTCGAATTCTCCGACGAGTTCGGCGAGTGGTGGGAGGGTCTTACCGCCGCGGAACAGAAAAGCGTGGACTTCACGGTAAGCCTTCTTCAGCAGGTTGGTCCGACGCTGAGGATGCCTCACTCCTCCGGCGTCGAGACGTCGCGTCACACGCACATGCGTGAGTTGCGTATTCAGCACAAGGGACGGCCGTACCGGGTCCTTTATGCGTTCGACCAGGGAGGGTGACGATATGGCGCGTAATTACAAAGAACTTCAAGCGAAGATGGACCCCGCGAGCCTCGCAGACAACCAACAGCGGGTGCGCGAAGAACTACAGCGTATGGCGTTGGAAGATGTGCGCAGCGCGAAACTGCTCACACAATCCGATATGGCGGAGATGTTGGACGTGCCGCAAAGTTCGATTTCCCGCATCGAGCAGCGCGCGGACATGTATCTCAGCACTCTGAGAGACTACGTCCACGCAGCAGGGGGCGAACTCCGGATCCAAGCTGTCTTTCCTGATCGGCCCACGGTCGTGATAAACCGCTTCGGAGAATACGAGGAAAGGCCGTATCTGGTCCAAGCGACGGCAGAGGGCGCCGGCGTATTCCGTTTGCGCGCTCGTCCCTTTAATCATGATGGCGCTCCGTTTTCGACACGCCCTTTCAAGATGTCGGGACTCACAAAGACAATGAAGGCTCTGCACCTTCCTGAACCACAAATCGCTAGCATCAGGCAGAGCTTGGAAAAGGCTGCGGGCAAGGTTGAGATCGGTGGTAGTGGCCCATCGATCCAACGGGTTTTCAGCGTTCAACATCTGGTGGATGCCGGTTTCGAGGAAGCGAACACGGAATAGCCCATTCGATTCAGGGTCTCCTACTCCGAAACGTAGTACGATACGGATTCCCGCCAGGAGGTCCCGCGCGATGCCCGACGCCGACGCCGCCGCCCAAACACTCCCGGAGGCGGCCAAGTGGCTCCCCGAGAATGCCTACACGCCGCTCCCGCCCGGCACGGTCTACCAGCCCGTCGTGCCCGCGCCCGCCGCCGTTCCCGAGCTCACCGCGCGCTCCATCGGCTGGGGCTTGGTCCTGTGCGTCGTCTTCACCGTTGCCTCGGCCTACTCGGGCCTCAAGGTGGGGCAGGTCATGGAGGCGGCCATCCCCATTTCCATCCTGGCCATCGGATTGGCGCGCCTCTATCCCCGCCGCTCCAGCCTGCTCGAAAACGTCATTATCACCGGCATCGGCGGCGTGGCCGGCGGCGTGGTGGCGGGCGCCGTCTTCACTCTGCCCGCGCTCTACCTTCTGAAGCTCGATCCGCGGCCGGCGCAGACCATTTTCATCTGCCTCGCGGGCGGATGCCTGGGCGTGCTCTTCCTCATCCCCCTCCGCCGCTATTTCGTGCGCGACATGCACGGCCTGCTGCCCTATCCCGAAGCCACCGCCATCACCGAGGTGCTGGTCACAGGCGAAAAGGGAGGCGCGCAGGCCAGGCTCCTGCTCGAGGCCACCGCCATCGCCGGCGTCTACGATTTCCTGGTCACCACCTTCCATGTCTGGAAGGAGTACCTCGATTTTCAGTTCACCGGCGTCATGCACACGCTGGCCGAGCGCGCCCGCGTGGTCGTGACCTTCGACGCCATCGGCTTCATCCTCGGACTTGGCTACGTCATGGGCCTGCGCAGTTCCATGATCCTGTGCGCCGGCGGCGTGCTTTCCAATCTGGTGCTGGTGCCCTTGGTCTGGATGATCGGCAGCCACATGAATGTCCCCGTCTACCCCGCAACCGCCCCCATTGCGGGCATGACCGCGGCGCAGATCTTTCGCGGCTACGTGCGCTTCGTGGGCGTCGGCGCTATCGCCACTGCCGGGATCTTCGGAATCCTGAAGTCCATGCGGATCGTGGCCGGTTCGTTCGGCGTCGCCCTGCGTACTTTCCGGCGCGGTGAGGGCGCGGCGCTCGCCCGGCCCGAGCGCACCGACCGCGATATTCCCGTGATGTCCATCCTGCTCGGCGTGATCGTTGCCGCCATCGGCGTCGCGGCGTTTCTGGGCAATCTCAAGGCATCGCTCGCGGCCGTCCTGGCCGGTCTCGCGCTGGCCTTGCTCTTCTCCTTCTTCTTCACCTCCGTGGCCGCCAACGCCATCGCCACCACCGCCCGCAACCCGGTCTCCGGCATGACCATGCTCACCATCATCATTTCCTGCGTGGTGCTGCTGCGGTTCGGCCTCTCCGGCGCCACCGGCATGTTCTTCGTCATGGCTATCGCCGGCATGGTCTGCACCGCGCTTTCCGTTTCCGGGCAGGCCATCACGGACCTCAAGACGGGCTACTGGCTGGGATCCACTCCCGCCGCCCAGGAGAAGGTCAAATTCCTCGGCGTGGCAGCGTCCGCCATCGCCGTCGGACTTACCATCGTTCTGCTGGCGCGCGCGTTTCAGTTCGGCGATGCCGCGCCGGGCGATTTGCGCGTGGTGCTGCCCTCGCCGCAGGCCTCCATCATGAAAGCGCTCGTCGAGGGATTCATGAGCCGCCAGCCGGTGGCTTACATTCTGTTCGGAGCCGGCGGGGCCATCGCCATCGTGATGGAAATGCTCGGCGTTCCCGCCCTTACCTTCGCCCTCGGCATGTACCTGCCCCTCGAGCTGAACACTCCCGCGCTGGTGGGCGGCTGCCTGGCGCACTTCGTAGGCAAGCGGTCCGAAAAGTGGGGCGGCCGGCGCGGGGCCACGGTCCGTGAACGCGGCGTCATCATCGCCTCCGGACTGATGGCCGGAGGCGCGCTCGGCGGCGTGTTTGGCGCCGCTTGCCGGCTCAACTCCCACTTCACCGAAGATTGGATCAGGACGCCGTTCTACGGCCATGAAGCGGCTTCCCAAATGGTCTCCGCCGCATTCTTCGTGGCGCTTTGCGTATACTTTTGGTTCCGGTCCGTTCGACATGACGAGGTGGAACAATGAGCGCCAGCTTTAACGACACCGTCGGCAATGCCATTCTGGGCATCGATACCCTGTGGGGCGGAGACGTGATGTCCGCCTCCGGAACTGGCCGCTTCATCGCCGATTCCTGGTTCTCCGGCGAGCCGCTCCCGCTCGCTTACACCCACCCCACCGCCGCCCGTCTGCGCGAATCCGGCGGCGTGTCCGCCAAGACGCCCGACCGCGCCGCCATTGAGGCCTACCTCGCCGCCGTCGATATTCCGGCCGCCATCCACGCCCTTCCATGCCTCCCTCCATCGCATCCGAGCCGCGAACGTGAGAGAACGGTTTCCCCCGACCCGTATCTTTCCTCTCTCGCCGATTGCTTCCAAGTGATGTGGGACCTCGCCATGGAGATTCTCGACCAGGGCCAACCCGTGCCGTACGAGCGATGCGTCCTCGCCTCCACCGGCCGCCCTCCGGAACCTTCCGACCCCATCGCCAGGCGCGAGCGCGTCGCCGAATTGCTCGCCGAGGCCGGCTATCTTTCAAATGACCGCGCCGGACTGCTGGCCGCCGTGGACGCCT
Organism: Bryobacterales bacterium; assembly: GCA_003139735.1. GTDB lineage: Bacteria > Acidobacteriota > Terriglobia > Bryobacterales > Bryobacteraceae > BOG-224. Next base: position 6,789 of record PLGA01000516.1, read on the forward strand.
GGCGCAAGGCCCACCTGGTCCCCTTGGCCTCCATCCGCGTGATGGGCGCGGCGGTCATCGCCTGGTTCGACCAGATGACCGCCGCCAACCTGGTCCCGCACCTCCCCGTCGAGCTGCATTCCGTGCCCCGCGCCAACATCGAGTTCCTGCCCATCAAGGACGCCTGGTTCTCCGGCTCCATGAACTATCTGGGCCGCGCCAGCCGCCCGGACGGCAGCCCGGAATACGAGGCCTGCTATGAGATCAACGCTTCGCTCCGCATCTCCTTTCCCGAGTTACTGCAGTTAGTCAGTCATGAGGTGGTCCCCGGCCACGTGACCACCTTCGCCTATTTGCAGAACCTTTACGTGCGCGGCAAGGTCGGATTCGAAGCCACCGTCCTGACCATGAACACGCGCGCCGCCGCCCTGTTTGAAGGCATCGCCAACAATGCCATCCTAATAGCTCACGGCGCGCTCGAAGTGAGCGAGTTGCCCGACCCCGACCTCCAAATCGGCGTCCTGCTGGCGCTCTTGCAGGACGACGCCAAGAACCAATCGTCGTACCTCACCTGGGGCCAGGGCGTGCCTCAGGCGGATGTAGCCGCCACGCTGCGCCAGGATTTCCTGGTCTCGTCCGAACGCGCCGACAAGCTTTCCGGCGCCTGGGGACGCCACCCCCTGCTCGGCCGTATGTATCTGCCAGCCTACCGCGCCGGCACCCAGCGCGTCGCCGAGTTGCGCCGCCGCTACCCCCCCGAGCGCATCCTCCCGGTCCTCTACGGCTGTTCCGGCCTGGTGGACATCGTTACCATTGAGCAAGCCCTAACCGAGCCGCGAACGTCGCAAACCGAGCCGCGAACGTCGCAAACCGAGCCGCGAACGTAAGAGAGCGGTCGCAAACCGAGCTCCTCTGCCCGCCATGCCATAGGCTACACTACTCCCATGAAACGCATCCTCGCGCTGTTACCGCTGGCGGCCTTCTTCGCCGCCGCCCAAACGCCTCAGGCCCCTGCGCCCGCTCCCGGCCGGGCCGCCGGACGAGGCCCCGCGGTTCGGTACCGCAGCCACATTACCATCTATGACCTGCGCTCCAAGTCCGCGAAGGTGCTCCTCACTTCCGACACCCGTTGGGAAGCTCCCAACTGGATGCACGACGGGAAATACCTGTTGGCGAACTCCCAGGGCGGCCTGTGGAAGCTGGCTGTCGATGGACCCACGCCTCCCACGCCCGAGCGCATCAAGCTGCCCGACGGCTTCAATTGCAACAACGACCACGGCTTCACCTTCGATGGCAAGATGCTGGCGTTCTCCGCCACCACGCCGGCCGCGCGCACCTCCCAGGTCTACCTGGTGAGCGCCGATGGCGCGGAGCCCAAGCAGATGACGCACGTCGGAACCAACTACTTCCACGGCTTTTCGCCCGATGGCAAGTGGCTGATGGTCATCGGACAGCGCCCGGTCAATGGCGTGACCAAGACCGAGATCTACCGCGTTTCCGCGGACGGCTCCAAGGAAGAAAA
>PLGA01000499.1 GCA_003139735.1 Bryobacterales bacterium
GTGTATCGTTCCGTTCACGCCGTTGCTCCTTTCAAAATCCCCGCCACATACTGGAACCGCCAGCATCCGCCGCGCCGGGTTCGGTAGCCGCAGCCGTTCAGATCATCGGCAATCCGCCGTGTCGAAAGTCCGTCTTGAGATAGCGCCCGAATGCGCGCCACAATCTCTTGCTCCTGCGGATCGGCCTCCAGGTGAACGCCATCCGCCGCTAGTTTATAGCCGAACGGCAGTTCGCCGACGCGCTCACCCTGCGATTTCTTGAAGGACATTGCCGTGCGCGTCCGTTCGCCGATGGCTTCGCGTTCCCACTGGCTAACGGAAACCATGATATTCAGCACCAGCCGCCCCGCCGCGCTCCCGGTGTCCAGAGATTCGGCCACGCTCACCAGGGACACGCCGCGCCGGGTGAACCGCTCCAACAGTTCGGCAAGGTCTTTCACGCTTCGGGTGAGCCGGTCCAACTTCGCAATGATGACGGTATCCACGGCGCCAGTATCCACCAGGGAGAGAAGCCGCGTCATGCCCGGACGGTTCAGAGACTTCGCAGACTCGCCCGCGTCAATGATGACTTCCGCCAGCTCCGCGCCTTGCACCACGGCCATAGCCCGGACCTTCTCCGATTGCGCTTCGAGCGAAACGCCGAAGTCCGCTTGCTTTTCTGTGCTCACCCTGACGTAACCGATTGCTTTCATATCTCTATTATACCTAACACCCCCAGTTAGGTCAAGAGAAATCTTGGTTATTTCTAAGACCCGGTGTAAGATTGAGACATGGGGAGAAAGAGACTACCGCCGGACGTTCTGGACTTCTTCCGCAAGCAGGGCGCGAAGGGTGGCAAGATCGGGGGCAGTGCGGGCGGAACCAAAGCCGCGGCCGGCATGACGCTCGCAGAACGCGCCGCCCGCGCGAAGAAGGCTTCCGCCGCCGCCGTCGCCGCGCGCAAGGCGAAGAAGAAACAAGCTGAGCGATAGCTCGCCGCCCGCCGCTTGTCATCCAACGGAGCCGTTGCATGACGGAACCGTAACCAACCCGCAAATAACCAGTTCCGAAGAAAACTGATAATAAAGCAGTTCGCTCCAACGGCCCACTTGAACGGTTCATCAGTACGGATTTGGCCTCTTCGGTTGCGTCTCGGATTCCGCGGCCATCACTTTAGATGAAAACACCACGGTTATGAATCGAGTCAAGCCCTCCATGCTCTCCTCAGCATAGATTGTCGTTTCGTCCGGCGTTTTCCAGGCGGCCCGCTCACATTCCCATTTGGCACCGAAGGCGTTGTGGTACATGACTGTATCACGGGTTGCCGGCGTGCCGTACTTTTCCACGAGAAAGGCGATATCACGCTCCGTGTCCGGCTTGTAGATTGTCAAACGCGCGAGCACGCCACCGCGAAAAATCCAGTGGTATGGCCGCTTAAACGTGTCGCTCCCCTGGCCTCCAATACCGAGTTCCTGCATGGCGTGGTGCAACTCCGGGTTGGGACCTTCGCTGTACTCTCCACTGCCGGTGTCTCGGATGTTGGAAAGCAAAGCGCATTCCTGTGCCAGTTGCTTCGCTACCCGCGGCTTGCCGCTCCAGGGATTCTTTGAATCCTTATGGGGCGCGCAGACTTCGGACAGATTTATCGCGGTGATGCCCAGCCATTGCGCGAAGGACTCGCCCATCGTGTGCGAAAGAAAAGTAGTTGCAGGAGGCTTGCCATTGTTCTGCGCCGGTGAGACGCCACTGAATAGCAGCAGGGGCGCCACAGAAAGCACGATATTGATGCCTAAAACACTAATCCTCATCATTGCCACCGCATTAATCATTCACCAGCGGCGCAATCGCTCTCAACGCCCAGTTCGGTATGCCTTTCCGGCGCCCGCTGCCGGGTGGCTTCGGCGATCCGCGTGCAAACGGCATGCTATCACATGCTACTTTAGCGCGGCTGCCGCGTCTATGGGCTCGCGGCGCCCGCGCGGGGCACGGCTGTACGTCCATGCTTTGTCACGGCCCGCCGGATGCGCTCGATTCCTTCGGTCGTCCTCGGCCCCGTGCTCAGTCCACCGTGATTCCGGCATCGCGTGTATTTTTGCCTCCGGGTGCTCCATATCGCCGCGGCCTGACAGGGAGTTCCCCGTTTTGTCTTTGCCCCACATCTGGGCGGCTTCATTCTCTTTTCCCTCCTTTGGGGAAACACCCCATCACACGCGCGCGCGTACTGCGCACTAAGTCGAAAGACCCCATGATGCGCGCGCGTACCGGTTCGGAAAACGCATTCGGGCGCCCGCCCTTGGCGTCGCCTTTTTTATGGGCAGTGCCAAAATGCCAGTTCGGTTTGGCCCGGAGACTTCGCGCGCGCGCGTATGTGTTCGGACTGTGCGGACTTTTGGAAAGACTCCATGACGCTCGCGCGCATCGCGCGCGCGTACCGTTACGCGAATGCGGGACACACAAAGCACATTGCCCCCCTTTCCCCCCATGATAAGGCCCAAAGCACGGGTTGCGCGAGAATACCATCACCGCCGCCCCTCCGGGCGCGCCACGGCCTCGCCAGCGCGTTCCTTGGGTATTCTGGCGCCGCCGCCCGCCGGCGCGCAGCAAGGGCAGCAGCTCGCGCATCCGGTTCCAGCCTGGCGCATTGGCGTATGTTTCACGGTGACGCCCGCGGCGCTGCAAGTCGGGCAGTCTGCCGGCGCTTGGCGTGTCCGTAGGCAATCCCGCGGGCCTGGCGCCGGAGCCGGTGCGCCCTGCCGTCTGAGTCGCGCCCCCTTCGTCATTACAGTGCACCCGCGGTCGGTCGCGCTGTCAGATCTGAAGTTCGCCGTTCGCGGTGGCGCCTGTTTGGCCGCCGCCGGTCCAGGAGCGCATCCTTGTGCCGCCGCCCCGAGTGTCTGAGCAGCGGAGCGCGGCGGCCCCGCCAATTTCCCGCTATGCGTCGGATAGCGGCAATCTCGCCACTGCTATTCCAGGAATAGAGAGGTTTGTACTGAGTACAAGCGTGGGCGGGCGCGGCGGCGCGCGGCTTAACTGTGTTCTGTGACAGCGCACTTTGCCGCTCGGCTCGCTGGCGCCGGCGGATTTCTCGCTCGCCCTCGATTGCTTGTTTCGTTTGGTCCCATTTCGCTCCCGCGAGTTCGATGACGGAATCCGCTTGGGGTGTGAGCAAATAGGCGCTCACTGATCGCAACGCGCTCGACGCGCGCCGCGGGCCTTCCTTCCGGGCCAGCCAACCGATGTTCTCAAGCTCTCGGATGGCGTCCGCGACGGCGTTGGGCGACGCCACCCCGCTGTATCGGCTGATGGCGCGGTAGCTGATGCGGACTTCGGCCGTGCTCTTGCCGGATTCCCGGTCAGAATGACTCAGCAGAACCGGCACGATGCACCGTGCCGGCGCGGAAAGCTCAGCCCACAGCCCGGACAAGACCAGGATTCCGATATCGCCCTCAAAGCCCGCCCGCACTGGCGGACGGGCCGGCTGCTTCAGGTGCTTCCCTTTCGGAATGCAAGGCACGCTGAACCGCGCCGCAATCCACAGAGCCGCGTCTGCCGGGCCGGTCAGATCCAAGACGCTCATCGCCAAGTCAACTGGTCCCATCGGTTTGTTGTCACACACGAAGCACTTCACCGTGTTGTTCTTGCGCCGGACTCCGACCGAAGCCGTTCGGTCCCCGTGCTGGTGCTGTTCGGGGTGCCAGCAGTGAATTTTCGTGGCGCCGTCAAATCGGAGATCCAGGGCGCGCGCGACTTCCGCCACGGAAACATTCCGGTTAATCCATCGAAGGTCCGGGATGCCTCGATTCGCGCGCGGAGGTTTGGCGCTATCGCTCTGCACGGAGTTCACCCGGTAAGCTCACGCGCCGCGAATCGATGAAATCGGCGAGATCCTCGGGCCGAAATCGAACTAAGCCCCCGACTTTCACGTACCCCAATCCGTTGCGCATCAGGCGCTCGATTGAGCCGGCGGAGATGTTCAGGAAACGCGCGGCTTCCCGTTTGTTTATCAGGCGGTAATCATTCTGTCGCATTTGTACCATCCGCTTTGCAGGATGACTCAACGCCCATGAAGCCGTATAGAGTGGGTAACTGGGTGACTGGTGTAAATGGATGGTTTGGAGTGACTTGCGCGCGAAAGAAAGTGTCTACAAGGTAACTCGGCAGACTACGGGGTAACTCCGGCCTTCGAGAGCCATTTCTTCACGCGGCCGCCGTATTTCTCGCTTTTGTACGCCTTGCACCAAGTTAGACCGCCCCACCTGGCCCCCGGCGGAGTATTCCGTCTATTCGCGTCGAGTCGCACACACATGTCCCGATGCGAGAGTTTCTCGCCCTTCATCTCGCGGACTTCGTGACGAAGATCCTCCAGAACGGGGTCGCGTGAGCGAGCCGATGCGGCGTTACGCCTCTTTGCCGGCGTCGATACCTCTATGCGGCCGGATCGCGCACGCAGTTCGGATTCGAGCACCGCGCAGCCGTCGCGCGGTGTCTGTAGCCAGAATTCCATTTCAGAAAAACCCAGCCGGCGGAATTCCGCCCACAATTGGCGCCAATACTCCGTTGGGTCGTCAAGGTCCGCGCGCACACCGAGCTGCCGCAACAGGTCTCTCACGTAGCCTTCGGGCACACCATCCCGCTCACTTGCTTTCTGGATGGCTACGGCTACCTGATCCAAGAATTGCCCGAGTTCATCCGGCGAGAGCTTCGCCGCGTGCGCTTCAAAGGCGGCCCTTGCGGCCGCGTAACCACGCTCGAGCTCCTCTGGAGGTTCGGGCATCGCTTCCTCTCCTGCGATTTCCCTTTCCCCCCAGGGGGAGCCGCCGCGGGAGGGATGCCCCGCTCGTCGCCCGGTTCATGACACCAGACCAAAGGCGGCCTCCCAAAAACATAACACGCCTCCGACAGTCGCGGGCCGAACCGCCGCTTTACGCCGCAAAGGCTGTAGGGACTTTTGCAGGGACCCAGGCCGTTTCAGCACTCCCCACCGCTCCGCACCGCGTCCGGCGTGTTTCCACGTAAGCCACGGTAAAGATTGCTATTTACTTGAAAAACAAGGGGATGCGAAGAGAAGGCGAAGCGTTCGCTCGCTAAGATTTTAAGTCCTTTGCGTCTGC
>PLGA01000188.1 GCA_003139735.1 Bryobacterales bacterium
ATTAAGGCCCTCGGTGGCGCAGGCCGGGGTGCCCACGACCCTTGTGGGCCCGCCTGCGCCCTTCCGGAAACCGCCCCCCAAACCGAAATAGACCAAACGAACCCAATCCCCCCCGAACCCGCAGAAACCGAGCCAGTTACCCCCTCCGAACCCACCCCGGAAACCACGCCTGCCGCCGATCGAAACGCCCCCGAACCCTCCGAACCCGCCAAAGTCGAGCACCGCAACCCCTGGGGCCCGCCGTTCGGATCCAACGCCTTCCACTACGACGGCTGCATTTGCGATTTATGCCTGGCCGACCAGGCGAAGAGGGATCTCTTGGCCGAAAACTCCAAGCCAAAATCTGATGTCTGATGCTTTTTAGCGCAAACCTACTTCGCCATGGCCGTCTGCCCGGCGTGAACCGGCGAAAGCCACCCGAAGCGGTCCGGCTTCGACCCGTGGATAATGCCGAAGAACTCTTTCTGCAGTTGCTCCGCCACCGGCCCGCGCCGTCCCTTGCCCACCGTGATGCGGTCCACCGAGCGGATCGGCGTAATCTCGGCGGCCGTGCCGGAGAAGAACACCTCATCGGCAATGTAGAGCAGTTCCCGCGGGACAATCGTCTCTACCACCGGAATTCCCAATCCGCCCGCCAGCGCGATCACGCTGTCGCGCGTGATGCCCGGCAGCACCGATGCGCCCAGCGGCGGCGTCAGGATCTTGCCGTCTTGCACCACGAAGATGTTCTCGCCCGACCCCTCGCACACGTGCCCCGCCGCGTCCAGCGCGATGCCCTCGCTGTACCCGTTGACCAGCGCTTCCATCTTGATGAGTTGCGAGTTCATGTAGTTCGCGCCCGCTTTGGCCAGCGCCGGCAGCGTATTGGGCGCCAGCCGCGTCCAACTGGAGACGCACACGTCCACGCCTTCCGCCGCCGCTTCGTCCCCCAGGTACTTGCCCCATTCCCAGCACGCGATGTAAACGTCGATGGGGTTCTTCAGTCCGTTCACCCCGATCTCCCCGTAACCGCGCAGCACGATGGGGCGCAGATAGCACGCATCCATCTTGTTCACGCGCACCAGTTCCTTCATCGCCTCGGCGAGCGTGGCCGCCGTGTAGCCGATGTCCTCCATCCGGTAAATTTTGGCGGAATTCAGCATGCGCCGAACATGCTCGTTCAGACGGAAAATGGCCGGCCCCGCGGGCGTCGAATAGCAGCGGATCCCTTCGAATACCGACGTTCCGTAGTTCACCACGTGCGAGAGGACGTGAATCTTGGCTTCTTCCCAGCGGATGAAGCGCCCGTTATGCCATATCTTTTCGGTCGGCGTCATACCAACCAATTATAGCCCGAGCGCTTCATTACGCTAAAATAAACGAGTTTGGACAAAATGCGAAACGTCATCATCCTGGGCTCCCAGTGGGGAGACGAGGGCAAGGGTAAAGTCGTCGACCTGCTCTCGGAACGGTTCGATATCGTCGCTCGCTATCAGGGCGGCCATAACGCGGGCCACACCGTTTTCATCGGCGAAAAGAAGTTCGTGCTCAAGCTCATTCCGAGCGGCATCCTGAGACCCGGCAAGCTGGCGGTCATCGGAAACGGCCTGGTGATCGACCCGGCCGCGCTGCTGGTCGAAATCGACGCGCTCGAATCCGCCGGCGTGCCCGTCGCCCGCCGCCTCTTCATCGGCAACCGCGCTCACGTGCTGTTCCCGGCGCACCGCATGATGGAGAAGATGTCGGAAGGCCGGCCGGGCCGCGTCTCCATCGGCACCACCTCGCGCGGCATCGGCCCCTGCTATGAGGATAAGATCGCGCGGCGCGGCGTGCGCATCGCCGACCTGCTCAACACCGCCGTGTTCCGGGCGCAGTACGATTCCGTAATGCAGGAGAAAGTCGCCATCGCCAAGGCGCTCGGCATCTACGACGAGGAACTGGATTTGCCGCGCATCCGCGACCAGTACGAAGCCTTCGCCGAACGCATCCGCCCCATGGTCTGCGATACGGCGGCGCTGCTGAACCGGGCCATCCGCGACGGTAAGGCGGTCTTGTTCGAAGGCGCTCAGGGAACCATGCTCGATATCGACCATGGCACCTACCCGTTCGTCACCTCGTCGAGCGCCAGCGCCGGCGGGGCCTGCACCGGCACGGGAGTTCCGCCCACCCGCATCGACGGCGTGATCGGCGTTTCCAAGGCCTACATCACGCGCGTCGGCGGCGGTCCCTTCCCCACCGAAGCGCTCGACGCCGTGGGCGACCGCATCCGCCAGCGCGGCAACGAGTTCGGCGCCGTCACCGGCCGCCCACGCCGCTGTGGATGGTTCGATGCGCCCCTGCTGCGCTACACCGCCGAGATCAACGGCTTCGACAGCATGGTGGTCACCAAGCTCGATGTGCTCGACGACCTCGACCAGATTCCCGTCTGCGTAGCCTATCGCCGTTGTGGACGTGAGCTTACCGAAATGCCTTCCACCGTGGCCGAAATCGAAACCGTCGAACCCGTCTACGAATCCGTTCCAGGCTGGCAAACATCCACCTTCGGCATCGACACATACGACCAACTGCCTTCCAAAGCCAAGGACTACCTAGCCTTCCTCGAGAGCCATATGGGCGTCGAAGTCGGCTGCATCTCCACCGGCCCCGAGCGCAACCAAACCATCGTGCGCCAAGGTTCGCGCCTGGAGAACCTAATCTCCTGATGGTGCTTTCCTCTGCTCCCTCTGCGCCCTCTGCTCCCGAACCTCGGGAAGAGCACAGACCCGACTTGCCTGCCAAGTCCTTTCTTAGGCGGTTTTCTCTGCGTCTCTGCGTCTCCGCGTCAAGTCTTTTTCTGCCCCTAGCCATCCTCGCCTTCCTCCCAGCCATTCTCCCCGCGCAGGACGCCAAAGAGATCGTCCAGCGGGCCATCCAGGTAAACGATCGCAACGAGGAGATCGCCCGCAACTACACCTACCTGGANNGATCGAAACCTGGGACATCACGATGCTGGAGGGCTCGCCGTACCGCCGTTTAGTCGCGCGCAACGACCAGCCCTTGCCGCCCGACGAGCAGCGCAAGGAAGAGGAGAAGCTCCGCCGGAGCAACGAGGAACGGGCCAAGGAAACCGAGGAACAGCGCCAGCGGCGCATCGCCGATGCGAATAAGCGGCGGGACGAGCGGCGGCGCGAACCCCTGAAGGAATTGCTCGAAGGGTTCGACCTTCGCCTGGCGGGTGAAGCGGCCGTCGACGGGCACGATGCGTGGATCGTGGATGCCACGCCGCGTCCCGGGTTTAAGGGCGCCACAGCGGTGTCGCGCGCCATCTTCCCCAAGGTCCATGGCCGTTTTTGGATCGAGAAGGCGGGCTACCACGCCGTGAGAGTGGAAATCGACACGCTCGATACCATCTCACTGGGCTTGTTTCTGGTGCGCCTTTCCAAGGGGAGCCGGGTCGTCATCGAATTGACGGAAGTCAATAACGAGGTATCGCTGCCCAAGCAAGTGACCTTAAGCGCCGGCGCGCGCGTCCTGCTGGTAAAAGGCATGCGGGTCGATATGCAAATCGACTTCAGCGCCTACAAGAAATTCCAGGCCGACTCGCGCATCCTATCGACCGGGGAAGTGAAATGACCTCACTCCGAGCCGCGAATCCGAGCCGCGAACGTAAGAG
>PLGA01000628.1 GCA_003139735.1 Bryobacterales bacterium
ATTGTGGATCAGCGTCTGCGGCACATCGTCGCCGGAAAGCCAATGAAAATGGTATTGGTTGCTGGCCTGATATTCCACTTCGGTCAGCCCGGGCGTGCGAGGATACAACACATAGGGCGCGCGCAGCCAGGTCTCCTGGATGGCGACAATCTCGCCGATGGCGCCGTTGTGCACGCGGTCGATGGTCTCGCGGTAACCCGGCGAAAAGCGGCTCTGCAGGCCGGAGAGCAGACAGAGGTTTTTCTGTTTGGCCAGCTCGGCCGCGGCCTGAATCGCCTTGATGCCCGCGGGGTCGATGGCGTGCGGCTTCTCCAGGAAAACGTGCTTGCCCGCCTGAAGCGCCGCCATCGCATGCATCGGGTGGAACTTCGCGGCGTTGGCGATCAGCACAACGTCGGAGGACTCAATCACGTGTTTGTACGCGTCGAAGCCCGCAAAGCAATGGTCGTCGTCCACCACCACCTGCTCGGGGTACTTCGCCTTGAGATCCTTGCGCTTCTCCTGCAGCCGGCTCATCACAATATCGCCCATGGCTACCAGCCGTACGCCCGCATCGGCGGTCATGGCTTGAGTGGCCGCCTCCGTGCAGCGTCCGCCGCAGCCGATCATGCCGACCCGTATGGCGTCGGTTCCCGCGGCATACCCCACGCCGCTCACGGCCAGCGCCGCAGGCACGGCTCCGGCCGAAACACGCAGAAACTCGCGCCGCGAAGTTTCCGGCGATTGGCTCTCTTTCATGCTGTCGCGCCTCCCTTGCCCGCCGCAAGCAGTCCCCGGACCCAAGCGAGACTGCGATCGATCATCGGGCCGCCCTGCCCCTCGCACTCCAGGCTCAGCACGCCGTCATACCCGGACGAGGCCAGCAGATCGACCGCGCGCCTGATATTCTCCGCATTGACTCCCTCGCCGATCGCGCAGTGGCTGACCGCGATCCCCGTCAGTTCGCCGCGGGCCGATGCCGCCAGGCTGGGACTGACGTCCTTGATGTGTACATGGTCGACCCGGCTCCTGAACCTCTTCAGGAACTGCACCGGATCCTGCCCGGCGATGAAGGTGTTGCCCGTGTCCATGTTCATCCCGAGGTAGGGCGAGTCCACGAATGCCAACATCTCCTCCATGAACTCCGGCTTGGTGGTGAAGTAGCCGTGCGGCTCGATGTTGATGACAATCTTATAAAGCTCCGCATACCCGACGACATGCCGGTAGATCTTGCGCATCTGTTCCATGCATTCCCGTTCCGTCATGCCCCTGGGCAGGAACCGGTCGTCCGTGGTGTCGAGGCGCGGGCAGCCGGCCACGTGCGCCCATCTCAGCGTGCGGAGAATGTACTCGACGCCCAGCGTCGCGCCTTCCGGCCGGGAGAGCGGGAAGGCGGCATCCAGTTGCGAGAACCGAATGCCCAGGCGGTCCATCTTCAGCCGCATTTGCAGGGGGTCCTCCCAGAGCGCGATGTGCGGCTGGTAACCCAGGCCGTGGATCCAGGAGACGCCGTCGATGGTCCCGCACTCGATGAACCGGATCCCCCGCTGGTGGGCCCACTCGAGGCACTGGTCGAAGTTCCAGTAGGAACTATTGAACGCGTCGGTATGAAATCCGATCTCCATATTCGGATGCGCCGGCCTTTTGTCAAATCATGACAGAAACCGCCGGCGAGAGCAAAGCCAGCCGGCGCGGGCCGGCTGGAGTCGGGCCCGCTTTTTGGGGGCCGCTTCGAGTCTGTTTCCGAGCACCAAACGCCCGAACCGTCGTCCGCCACCGCGGAACGCGTCTCCCGGAGACGCAAGACTCGGCCCGATTTGGTGGACGAACGTACTGTAACATACGCCGACTCCGCGCTATCCCACTGATTCCATAAGACATGGGACTTTCAGTTCATATCGGAAGGGAACTTGTGATGGAGCTCTGATACCCGGCATGATCGAATCATCTCAGAAAGGAAACGAATGCTATGCAGGTGATTATTCTCTATCCCAGCGCTCGGAGAGTTGAGGCGCTGGTTCTATCCATTGGCCGACGCGTCATCCGGGTGGTCCCCCGTCGGAGCGCCGATACACTCGAATTGCGGCTGAATTACGGACGGTGGACTGATGAAAGCGGTGTTCCCGTTGAGTTCGAATCATTCGTCGCAGCCCCCGGCGTCGACGTCCGCAGCATGGTGAAGATGCCGGAAGCTTACGCGGCTGCGTCTTAGCCTAAACTCCGCGCGCTGCGCTGCGGGGGTTCGGGCGGGGTCATTCAGAGCGGCGGAAGAAGCGGCTGGAACTGTGGCACGCTGGTTATAAGGATGCTGGAGCGACAGCGGGTGGTGATCGTAGGCGGGGGATTCGGCGGGCTGTACGCGGCGCGGAAATTGAAGGGCGCGGCGGTTGACGTCACGCTGATCGATCGCCGCAATTTTCATCTGTTTCAGCCGCTGCTCTACCAGGTGGCAACGGGCGGGCTGTCGCCGGGCGAAATCGCGTCTCCCTTGCGCGCGGTGCTGAGCCGGCAGCGCAATGTGGAAGTGCTGCTGGGCGAGGTGGTGGACCTGGACGTGGAAGGCCGGCGCGTGATCCTGCGCGACGGGGAGGCGGCGTACGACCAGCTTGTCCTGGCCACGGGGGCCACCGATCACTACTTCGGCCACGACCAATGGGAAAAGCTGGCGCCCGGTCTGAAGACGGTGGAGGACGCGACCGAGATCCGGAGCCGCGTGCTGCTGGCGTTTGAGCGGGCGGAGCGCGAAACCGATCCGGCGGCGCGGCGCGCGCTACTCAACTTCGTGATTGTGGGGGCGGGCGCCACGGGCGTCGAACTGGCGGGGGCGCTGGGCGAGATCGCGAACGATACGCTGCGCCACGATTTCCGCCACATCAATCCGGCCGAAGCGGGGATCCTGTTGATTGAGGGCGCCGACCGCGTGCTGCCGACGTTCCCGCCGTCGCTTTCGGCGAAGGCCGAGAAACAACTGATCGCGCTCGGAGTGCGCACGCGCCACAGCGCCCTGGTGACGAACATCGACAGCGAAGGCGTGACGCTGGAATCCGGCGGCAAGGCGGAGCACATTGCGGCGCGGACCGTGCTGTGGGCGGCGGGCGTGCGGGCGTCGCGGCTGGGACAGGTGCTGGCGGAGCGTACGGGCGCCAAACTGGACCGGGCGGGGCGGGTGTCGGTGGAACCGGACCTGAGCGTGCCGGGACACCCGGAGATCCACGTGATCGGCGATCTGGCGAATTTCAGTCATCAGACCGGCGCGCCCTTGCCGGGAGTGGCGCCGGTGGCCATGCAGGAGGGACGCTACGTGGCGCGCCGGATCCGCAAGCAGCTGCGCGGGGAAACTGCGGCGCCGTTCCGTTACTTCAACAAAGGCAACCTGGCGACCATCGGGCGCAATCGCGCGGTGGCGGACTTTGGATTTCTGCGCGTGGCCGGGTTCGCGGCGTGGTTCCTGTGGGTTTTCGTGCACCTGATGTACCTGGTGGAATTCGAGAACCGCATGCTGGT
>PLGA01000093.1 GCA_003139735.1 Bryobacterales bacterium
AGCCGCGAACGTGAGAGAGCGGTCGCCGTTCCCCCATCCTCGATCGGGGGTATGATGTGTGATTGACCGCAATGCGGCAGACCCGGACTAACAGATAGCCTCATGCAAAACCTCGAACTGCTTCTCCGGGGAGCCGCGGCCGGCGTGGCCATCGCGGCGCCGGTAGGCCCGGTGAACGTGCTGTGCATTTCGCGCACCATCTCCAGGGGGCCGCGGGCCGGCCTAATCTCCGGCGTGGGCGCCGCCACCGGCGATACCATTTTTGGCGCCATCGCGGGCTTCAGCATCAGCGCCGTCATCGGCCCGCTGATTCGCAATGAGTTCTGGATCCGCCTGGTGGGAGGCATCCTGCTGATCGGAATTGGCGTCTACTACTACTTCAAGCGGCCGGGCGCACCGCGGCAGGAAGCGGAGGAATCGGCGCACTCCGAATATGTGACCGCGCTGCTTCTGAACCTGACCAACCCCACCGTCATATTGTCTTTTCTCGCCATTTTGGCGGGATTGGGACTGCTCCACCCTGGGGCGTGGTGGCAGACGCTGCTGGTGGTGGGTGGCATTTTCCTGGGCGCCATGCTCTGGTGGGGCGTGCTGGTGCTCCTGGCAAACCGCTTTCGCGAACGCTTCAACGAGCGCGCGATGCTCTGGATGAACCGCATTGCGGGCCTGGCCATCGGCGGATTCGGCGCGGCCGCGATCGCCTTCGCCGCTCTTTCCGTGGCCAGGTAGGGCCCGGCAAGCCCAGACATAGGCGTTAAGATAAGCCGATTCCGACCCGTGGCGCAAGCCGCCAGGCTTGCAGAGTCGGCTGTCGAGCCGACTTTNNGCTTATCTTAACGCCTATGGCGGCCCCAGAGACGGCCCCGCTCCCCCCCCCAAATCCGCCAACTTCCGAGCGTTCTGCCGCGGGTGTGAATCTTGGCCCCAAGCTCCGCAGGAGCGAAAGAAAGTAGCCCACGGCGTGAGCCGTGGGAAGACAGCGAAATCGATCAAGCCCCCGGCAGGGGGCGGTAGATGGCCCCCCCACTTAGCGCTCCTGGTGAGGCTTTCACAGAAACCTGGAACTCCAGTATGGAACAGTTCATCGGATGTATGGAGGGGAAGCTATGCCCAAGAAAGACGTGATCGCAGTAGTGGGCGCTACCGGTGCGCAGGGCGGCGGACTGGCGCGGGCGATCCTGCACGAGCCGAAGTCGCGGTTTGCCGTGCGGGCTCTGACGCGGAACGTGAAGTCTCCGGCTGCCATGGAGTTGGCAAAGCTGGGCGCGGAAGTGGTTGCGGCCGACGTGGATGACGCGGAGAGCCTGAAGCGGGCTTTCGATGGGGCCTATGGGGCGTACTGCGTCACCTTCTTCTGGGCCCACTTTTCGCCCGAAAAAGAAATGGCCGAAGCGGCAGCCATGGCTCACGCAGCTCGCGACGCCGGCCTGCGGCACGTGATCTGGTCCAGTCTGGAAGACACCCGGAAGCTGGTTCCCCTGAGCGATTCCCGCATGCCCACCCTGATGGGTAAGTATAAGGTCCCGCACTTCGATGCCAAAGGCGCGTCCGACGATGTGTTCCGCGCGGCCGTGCCCACCACGGTTCTGCTGACGTCCTTGTACTGGGATAACTTCATCTCCTTCGGCATGGGGCCGAAGCGCGGCGCGGATGGACAGCTTGCCATCACGCTGCCGATGGGCGACGCCAAGCTGCCGGGAATCGCCGCCGAAGATATTGGCCGCTGCGCTTACGGGATTTTCCAGCACGGCGAGCTGAGCGGCAAGACCGTGGGCATCGCCGGCGAGTTTCTCACCGGAGCCCAAATGGCCGCCGAGTTCACCAAGGCGCTGGGCCAGCCGGTACGCTACAACAACGTGCCGCCCGACGTTTACCGCGGGTTCGGCTTCCCCGGCGCGGAAGATCTGGGCAACATGTTCCAGTACAAGCGCGATTTCGAAGCGCAGTTCTGCGGGGCTCGGGACCTGGCGCTCTCCCGGCAATTGAACCCGGCGCTCCAAACCTTCGCCGCCTGGCTGGCCGCCAACAAAGACCGGATTCCCGTGGAGGCGTCCGCAGCCGGCGCACTTTCTTGACGCGGAGACGCAGAGTCGCGGAGAAAATCTGAAACAGACAACAACGCCACCGTTCTTGCGGTGAGGTTTTCTCCGCGTCGGGGAGCCCAAACGCCTTTTTGGGCCCGTCTCCGCGTCAATAACCCCAACTCCCAGTGCTATAATGGTCTCGTTTCATCCCGAAAGCCGAGGTTCGCCCATATGTTCCTTAGCGTCAAAGAGATGGAGCAGCGGAAGGTTTCCTTCGAGGAGATTTTCCCACCGGGGCAGATCGATTTTTCGGGAGAGGATCTGGAACAGGGTTCCGCGTTGCGCGTGGGCGGTTCCGCGGAGTTGCTGCCGCTGTCGGAGGGCGAGCTTCGAATTCAGGGTAGGTATTCGGTGGAAATGACGTCGCAGTGCGACCGCTGCCTGGGTCGGGCGCGTTTTCCGCTGGATGCCACGTTCGATTTGTATTACCGGCCCAATTCGGAAGTTGTCTCCGAGGAAGAGGTCGAGATCCACGCGGGTGAAGCGGAAATCGGGTTTTACAAGGGTGAGGGTATCGAACTGGAGGACATCCTCCTGGAACAAGTGCTCTTAGCCCTGCCCATGCAGCGGGTGTGCAGCGGACTATGCAAGGGGATTTGCCCGGTTTGCGGCGGTAACCGGAACGAGACTACGTGCGATTGCACGGTCGCGAAGGCCGACGATCGCTGGGGAGCGCTCCGCAATCTGGAATCCGAGTAGCCGGAGGTTGCAACCCGCGCTAGAGAGAATTTGTTGAGGTAGAGAGTAGAGATATGCCGAATCCCAAACGCAGACATTCCCAGCGGCGCACCGCCACCCGGCGGGCTCACGATGCGCTGAAAGTCCCCGGCCAGTCGGAATGTCCGAACTGCCATGAGCCGAAGCTGCCGCACCGGGTGTGCCCGCACTGCGGCCAATACAAGGGTCGCGAGGTGGTGGAAGTCGTACAGGAGTAGACTCTTTCCAAAATGCAAACCATTGCCGTGGACGCAATGGGTGGAGACCACGCCCCCAAAGCGGAAGTGGAAGGGGCGATTCGGGCAGTCCGAAGCCTGGATGTGAAGGTCGTCCTGGTCGGCCAGGAGGACGCGATCCGCCAGGAGCTCGCCCAGTACGAAGACTACCGGAACCTGCCCATCGAGGTCGCCCACGCCCCCGACGTCGTCACCATGGAGGACAGCGCGGCGCGGGCCTTCCGCAAGAAGCCCAATAGTTCCTTGCGGGTAGCGTCGCGCATGGTGAAGAACGGTCTGGCTCACGGTCTGGTTTCAGCCGGCAATACCGGCGCGGTGATGGCCACGGCCAAGATAGTTCAGGGCGTGGTTCCGGGGGTGGACCGGCCGGCGCTGGCGGGCATCTTTCCTACCATGAAGCAGACGCCCGTGGTGGTGGTGGACGTGGGCGCCAACGTGGATTGCACCACGCACCAACTGGCGCAGTTCGCGGTCATGGCCGAGATCTATTCCCGCATGATCATCCGCCGCCCCAACCCGCGAGTCGGCATCCTCTCTATCGGCGAGGAAGAGCACAAGGGCAACGACCTGACGCGTTCCGTGGCCGGGCTGCTGAAGCGTCTCGACCTGAATTTCATTGGCAACGTGGAAGGCAGCGACATCTACGCCGGAGACGTGGACGTGATTGTCTGCGACGGCTTCGTGGGCAACGTGGCTCTCAAGGTGAGCGAAGGCGTGGTGGATCTGGTCAAGCTGGTGATGCGCGAGTCGCTCGAGGCTTCCATCAGCGGCAAGATCGGTTACGCCATCGCCAAGAACGCCTTCACCGCTTTTCGCAAGCGCCTGGATTATTCCGAATACGGAGGCGCTCCGCTGCTCGGAGTGCGCGGCGTGTGCATCATCTGCCATGGCCGGTCCAACGCCAACGCCATCAAGAATGCCATTCGCGTGGCCAAGGAATTCTCCGAAGGCCAGGTAAATCAGTTGATCGAGCGGGAACTGGCGCGTTCGGCTTTCGGTGAAAATGGGAATCACGTCGAACGCCCGCTCCCCGAGAACGTGTGAGCGCATGAGAGCCTTTGTGGAGTGGGCCTCTAGGCCTGCCATGCCGCCATGTTGGCGGCATTTTCTTGCGCACCCGTGTTCCACTGCCGATGCCGGCGCGTACGCCGGCATGGCAAGCCGGAGGCTCGCTCCACTCCCAGTCCTGCTGCTCCTGTTTGCCGCCGGAGCATTCGCACAGGATCGTGCCGCGTGGTCGGTCGAAGCCAAGCCAGCCGCCGTCGCGCCGGGCGGCGGCACGATGGTTTATGCCACCGCGCGCATCGAACCCGGCTGGCATCTTTATTCGGCGTCTTCGCCTTCGGGACGCCCCGCGACGTTTCAGGTGGAACCGGGCACGCTGGTAAAGGTGTTCCAGCCGCCGCCGAAAAAGGCATTCGACAAGACAGCCAACGCCGAAGCGGAAACCTACGAGGGCCAGGTCACGTTCCTGCTGGAGGTGAAGCTGCCGGTTGACGCTCAACCCGGTCCGGCGGCGATCACCGTCAAAGCGCGCTTCCAGACCTGCAACGATTCCGAATGCGTCCCCGGCAATTGGACAGGAACGGCGGCGATTGTGGTCGATACGGCGGCTCATCCGGCGCTGGCCATACCGGCGGGATACGCCGAGGCCAAGCCGCCGGCCGCTTCTTCCGGCCAATCCCCAGCCCCGCCCGATCAAGGCTGGGCCGCGTTTCTGCTGGTCGCTTTCGGCTTTGGCCTCGCCTCCATCTTCACCCCCTGCGTCTTTCCGATGATCCCCATCACCATGTCGTACTTCCTGAACCGGCAATCCGGCGGGCGGCGCGACGGCGTGATCCAGGCGGTGGTTTTCTGCCTGGGAATCATCGTGCTCTTCAGCGGTCTGGGCCTGCTGGTTACTGCGATTCTGGGGCCTTTTGGCGTGTCGAAGCTCGGCGCCAATCCCTGGGTCAACGGCTTTATCGCAGCGTTATTCATCGCCTTCGGGTTAAGCCTGCTGGGCGCGTTTGAGATCGCCATCCCGTCCGCTATCCTGACCCGCTTGAACCAGTCTTCGGAACAGGGCGGATTCGCGGGCGCGCTGCTCATGGGGCTGACGTTTTCCCTGGCCTCGTTTGCCTGCGTGGGTCCGTTCGTGGGGACCTTGCTGGCGGCTTCGGCCGGCGCCGGCGGCGTGCGGCCGCTGGCCGGCATGCTGACGTTCGCCGCCGGCTTGGCGCTCCCCTTTTTCCTTTTGGCATTGTTCCCCGCATACATGAAGCGGCTCCCCAAGAGCGGCAGTTGGCTGCCGCGCGTAAAGGTGGTCATGGGCTTCGTCATTTTGGCCGCCAGCCTGAAATACCTGAGCAGCCTGGACCAAGCCATGCAGTGGGGCTTCCTCACCCGCGAACGGTTTTTGGCGGCCTGGATCGTGCTCTTCGCCATGACGGGGCTGTACCTGCTCGGTTTCGTGCGCCTGGAGGGCATCCATCCGGACGAACCTCTGGGACTGGGGCGGCTGCTGGTGGGCATGGCTTTCCTGGTCTTCACCATCAGCCTTGTGCCCGGCATGTTCGGCGGCAAGCTGGGCGAACTGGACGCCTACGTCCCTGAGGGGGTGGGGCAGGCTCTTTCGCCTGCCGCCCTGAACTGGCTGAAGAACGATTACCGCGGCGCGCTGGACCGAGCCCGAGCCGAGGGCAAACTGGTCTTTGTGACCTTCACCGGCTCCACCTGCACCAATTGTCACTGGATGGAGGCCAACATGTTCACCCGGCCGGAGATTGCCGCCGCGCTCAATGGGTTCGTCCTGGTGGACCTTTTTACCGATGGCACGGATGCCGCTTCGGACGCCAACGGGAAGCTCGAACTGGCCAAGTTCCAAACCGCCGCCGAACCGTTTTACGCCATCATGGACCCGGACGAGAAAGTGATCGCGACCTCCGCCGGCGTGACGCGGGATCCGCAGGAGTTTCTGGAGATCCTGAAGAAGGGGGCCGGGGGCCGGGGGCCAGGGGCCGGGGGAGTGTCGGCGGCTGCGCCGCCGGGCGCGGGCATAACCGATCTGCCTGCCACGACTCTGCGCGGGGATTCGCTGTCGCTCGGCGGCCACGTCGTCGTCGTGAACTTCTGGGCTACCTGGTGCGTTCCGTGCGTCGCCGAGATTCCCGGCTTCAACCGCGTCTACCACGAGTTCAGCCCGCAGGGCGTGGTGATGCTCGGCGTCGCCATGGACGACGAAGGCAAGCCGGTCGTCGAGCCCTTCCTGAAGAAGCATCCCATCGATTATCCGGTGGCGCTCGGTTCGGACGCCCTCGCCGACAAGTTCGGCCTGGCCGGCTATCCTGTGACCATGGTCTTCGACCGCTCCGGGACGCTGGTGAAACGGTTTGACAGTCTCACCGGGGAGGCCGATCTCCAGGCCGCCGTACGGCGGGCGATGTAGCGGAATGCCCATCCTCAGTGGTATCCATCCGGTTGCCGAAGCCCTCAAGACCGGCCGGCCGCTCGACCGGCTCCTGGTGGCTCAGGGCGCCGGCGGTCCGCGCTTGCAGGAGATCATCGATTTGGCGCGGCGCGCTTCCGTGCAGGTGCGCTTCGAACCGCGCGCGGCGCTCGACCGCCTGGCCGGAAGCTCGGCCCACCAAGGCGTCGTGGCGCTGGGCGCGGCCAAACCGTACGCCGACCTCGACCAGGCAGCCCGGTCGGAGCTGGTCGTGGTGCTCGATGGCGTCGAGGACCCGCACAATCTCGGCGCCATTATTCGCACCGCGCATGCCGCCGGGGCCGGCTCCATCATCGTACCGGAGCGGCGCGCGGCAGGCGTCACCGACGTGGTCGCCAAAGCCGCCGCGGGCGCGCTCGAACACCTCCCGGTTGCCCGCGTCACCAACGTCAATCGCGCCCTGGAAGACCTCAAGAAGCGTGGCTTCTGGATCTACGGCCTGGACCAACGCGGCACGGAGACCTACGACCAGGTGAAGTTCGCAACCCCCACCGCGCTGGTCTTCGGCCGTGAAGGCTCGGGGCTCCATGAGCTGGTGCGCCGCCATTGCGACGTCCTCGTGCGCATCCCCATGACCGGCGCGATTTCCTCGCTCAACGTCTCGGTAGCGGCCGGCGTGGTTCTCTTCGAGTGGAAAAGACGCCTGGGGAAAGCATCATAGTAGAATCGAACTGATGGTCACCAGATGAACCACGCACTGTCGACGCACCTGTGGGCAAACCATCGTCTCACCACCAGCTTGTTGACGAAAATCCAGCAGGCCGGAATACCGGAAGTGGAAATCTTCTGCGTCAAGCAGCACCTGGACCATCGCGACAAGGCGCAGATCGCCGAACTGGGCCATTGGTTCCGCGATTCCGGCCTGAAACTGCGCTCGCTGCACTCTCCCATGTACACGGACGACATCTGGGGCCGCTCCGGGCCGCACTCGGTGATCACCATTACCCAACCCGTGAAATCCCTGCGCATGCCCATGGTGGAGGAAATCAAGCGCGCCATCGAGATCGCCGAGTTGATTCCCTTCCGCTATCTCATCCAGCATATCGGCGTGGGCGGCGAAGAGTTCGACATGCGCAAGGTCGACGCGGCCTTCACGGCGCTCGAGGAACTGCGGGTATTCGCTCGCCAGCTCGACGTCGAGATCCTGCTCGAGAACATCCCCAACGAGTTATCCAGCGCCGCCCGCCTGCGCGAGTTCCAGGACCTCACCCACATCGGCTTGAACTACGTATTCGATACCGGCCACGCCCACATGGGTGAAGGTGTGGAAGCGGCCTTCCATCTCATGAAGGATCGCATTCGTTCCACACACATCCACGACAACGACGGGAAGCAGGACGCCCACCTGTTTCCGTTTTCCGGCGCCATCGACTGGAAGACCGTCATGCCGCTCCTGCGCGGCTGCGGCGACCAGTTTCCGCTGCTCCTGGAGTTGAAGGAACAGCCCGGCGCCGCCAACCCGCTGGACGCCGTGAGACAGGTTTTCGACCGCCTGGAAGAGCAGTAGTGGGGCAGGCCATCGTTTTTTGTGGCCTGCCTTCTTCTAGGCTCCTACCCTAAGATCACTCGCCGTCCTTCGATCCGGTAGTTGCCGCCGATTACGATGCGCAACGCTTCGGAGTAGATCCGGTGCTCCTCTTTCAGAATGCGCGCCGCCAGCGTCTCCACCGTGTCCGTGTCCAGCACCGGCACGGGCGCTTGCGCCAGGATGGGACCGGCGTCCAGGTACTCGTCGACAAAATGCACCGTGCACCCGCTGACCCGCACGCCATGTTCGAGCGCCTGGTGCTGCGCGTCCAGGCCCGGGAAGGACGGCAGCAGCGAGGGGTGGATGTTCAAAATGCGGTTGGGAAATGCGCGCACGAAAGTGGCGCTGAGGAGCCGCATGAAACCCGCCAGGCAGACCAGCCCCACGCCGCACCGGCGCAGTTCTTCGATCGCCATGCGGTCGTAAACTTCGCGGTCCAGGCCTTTCGAGGGGATCGCGACAGCCGGCAAGCCGCGCCGGCGGGCGGCTTCGAGCCCCGGCGCCTCGGAGCGGTTCGAAATCACTACGGCAATTTCTGCCTCGAGATCGCCCGCGGCCACATGGTCCGCGATCGCCTCGAAGTTCGAGCCGCGGCCCGAGAGCAGGATCCCCAGCCTGGTCACCGGTACTCCACCCGCGGACGCCCGCGCTTGTGCGCCACCACCTCGCCGATCCGGAACGGCGATTCGCCCAGCTTTTCGAGCGTCGCGGCGGCCTTGCCCGCGATCCGCGCCGGCGCCGCCAGAATCATGCCCACGCCCAGGTTGAACGTGCGCCGGTAATCGTCCAGTGGAATGTTGCCGATGGCCCGCAGAACCTCGAACAGCGGCGGGATGCGCCAAGCCCGCGTGTCGATGGAAACCGCCAGTCCCTTGGGCAGCATGCGCGGCGTATTCTCGGTGATTCCGCCGCCCGTGATGTGCGCCGCCCCGCGCAGCACACCCGCCGCCAGCAGCGCGCGGATCGGTTTCAGGTAGCTGCGGTGCACCGCCAGCAGCGCGTCGGCAACCGTCGCGCCCACCTGGGGCAGCACCGTTCCCGGACCGTATCCGGCCTCCTCGAACAGCAGCTTGCGCGCCNNGAATAGCCGTTGGTGTGCAGCCCGTTGGAAGGCAGCGCCAGCAGCGCGTCGCCGGCCCGAATGCCCGCGCCGTCCAGAAGCTCGGTGCGCTCCGCCGCGCCCACGATGAACCCCGCCAGGTCGTACTCCTCTTCCGTGTACAGGCCAGGCATCTCGGCGGTCTCTCCGCCAATCAGCGCGCAGCCGTTCCTCTTGCAGCCCCGCGCAATTCCCGAAACCACCGCCGCCGCCACGCCAGCATCGAGCTTGCCGACCGCGAAGTAGTCCAGAAAGAACAGCGGCAGCGCTCCCTGCACCGCGATATCGTTCACGCAGTGGTTCACNNGCCGAGCTGACCAGCACGGGCTGTTGGAAGCCGGAAAGTTGGTAGGACGCGCCGAAGCTCCCGATATCCGTGAGCACCCCGCGCGTAAATGTCGGGCGCGCCAGTTTGCGGATGGAAGCGACGGCCCGGCCGGCCTCGTCGATATCCACCCCGGCGTCGCGATAGCGAATCTGTTTTCCCGAAAGCACATATCAGTATAGCGAGTGGCTTCGAGCACAGTGGGGCGGGGTGTCAGCCCCGCAGGGGCGCCAGA
>PLGA01000404.1:0-11956 GCA_003139735.1 Bryobacterales bacterium
AACGTGGCGATCTCGCTCTTCACGGTCTGCATGTCGCTTTCATACAGCGGAACCCATTGCGTCACGATGCCGCCGGGATTCAGCCGGCTCTTCACCATCTCGAAGTACTCCTTGGAATACAGCGTGGCGCTGCCCTTCACNNGTGATGATGTCGAACTTCTCCGGCGTGGTCAGGACGTAGTGGCGCGCGTCGTCGTAGTAGACCTGCGTGCGGGGGTCGTCCAGCACGTCGTAATGCTGCTGGTGAAAGTAGCGTTTGGCGGTCTTGGGAATAATCGGCTCCATCTCGCAGATGACGATCCGCTTGATGGTCGGGTGCAGCACGAACGTTCCGGCGGTCACGCCCGCGCCGAAGCCGACNNCCGAGCATGCGCTGGAGGCGCATGTCGTAAGGTTCGGTGGAAGCCTCCACTTTGCCGCTGACGTGGAACTGGATGGCGCCGTCGCTCCACCGCGAAATGGCGATGGAGGAGTTCATCCCTTCGGCCGTGTAAAGGATTTCGGATTTGCCCGTAGAGGTGGTCATACGGCGGCCGTAGGCGATCAGTTCTCCGGGAACGTCGGAAACGCGGGCGGCCATCAGCGCCGCGCAGCCGGTGGCAGCCAGCAACGCCGCCGCGCCGGCCAAGGAGCGTGCCCGCCAGACCAGCGGCCCCAGAACCACCAGGGCGCTCACCGCGCCGATCCCGATCAGGACGCTTTCCGACCCGCGCGTGCCGATCCAGGGAATCAGAACCATGCTGAACGCCAGGGCGCCCACAATCGCACCGCCGGTATTGGCGGCATACACCCGTCCGACCAGCNNCAGCGGAAAGCTCGCGCCCCACAGCAGCGCCGCCGGCAGCACGGCCCACAGGCAGCGCACCATATCGAGCTGGAAGGTGTACCAAAGGCTGGTGGAGAGGAACGGGTTAATGGGCCAGTACGGCAGGGAATCCGACAGCATCCAGGCAGTCCAGGCGACGGTGGCGGCCAGCGCCATCTGGCAGCAGCCCAGGGCCACGCGCGGGCGCCTCAAAGAGCGCAGGACGATGGAGCCGACGGCGCTGCCGATCCCCAATCCCACCAGGAAGATCGACAGGATGATGGAGAAAGTGTAGACCGTGGCCCCCAGCATGAGGCCCAACAGGCGGGTCCAGACGACTTCGGCCCCCAGCGCGCTCGCCCCGGAAAAGGCGATGGCGGCGTACACCGGCCAGTATCCGGATACTCCGGCGCCGTCCACCGGAGCGGCTTCCGCGGCCACCTGGTGCGGGCTGAGGCGGGCGAGCAGGAGGCTGACGAGCGCCACCGCCAGGTTGATGCTCACGGCCACGAAAGTCGCCGTGGCCATGTTGAAGACGCGCAGCAGGTAGAAACCGGCCAGCAGGCAGCCGAACACCGCGCCCGCCGTGTTGGCTCCGTAGAGCAGGCCCATCCAGGAGACGCCTTCGGCCGAAGTCTTGAGCCATCGCGCGGCGGCCGGCAGGGATGCGCCCATGAGGATGGTGGGCGGCAGCAGGCAAATCGCCGAAATCACGGCGCGCAACAGCACCGACGGAAAACCGTGCCCCGCGAACGCCACGTAAATCCCGCTGACCAGCGGCATTCCCATCAGCGCCAGGATTCCGCAAACGCCGATCCCCAGTTCCACGGCCGCGTAGACGCGCAGCGGATGGCGCTCGGCAGAAAGGTAGCGCGGCAACAGCAGGCTGCCCAGGCACAGGCCGCCCATAAAGGTGGCCAGCAGCACGCCCAGCGAGACGGCGGTCGACCCGATCACCAGTTGCAGCAACTGGTACCAGACGATTTCGTAGATCAGCGCGGAACATCCGCTGCCGGCGAAAAGCAGCAGCAGCGCCGGATGAAAACGCCGCGATGGCGTCGCGGCAACGGGAGTTGGTGCGGGTTGTACCTTACTCTTGCTCAAAGGGGTCCTCGGGAACGCTTAGGATAACGTACCGCCGCCGGTCTTTGCCGGCGGTGTTGTTCCCTCGGATAGGTGGGGCAGGCGCTTCCGCCTGCCTCCCTGGTAGATCTTAGCGCCGCCTACGCCGTCGGTTTCTTCCGCGGCCGCGTAATCCGCTTCTTGGGCGTCACCCCGACGTTGGCGGTCTTCCGCGGCACGCGCGGCCGGCGCGCGGGCTTGGGCGTGGGCAGCGGCGGCGGAACTTCGCCGGTGGCCGTGGGCTGACCCGGCACCAGCGGCTGCGGTTCGTCCTCCTCCTCCTGCTCCTCCTGCTCCACCACGGCCACCGGCTCCGGCTCGGGCGGGGGCGCGGGCGGATGGAATTCGGCGCCAAGATAGACCGTGAGCCCCTTCTCTTCGTCCGCCTGGATGCGCACCAAGCCCTTGTCTTGGGCGTAGTTCAGCAGCTCGCTGAACTCCTGGAAACCGAACTTGCGCCAGTCCAGATTGGGCTGCTCCTGGCGAACCCACTCGGACAGTTCGTCCTCCGTCGCGCCGTTGTCCACTTCCAGGCGGTGCGTTTCCAGCACGTCGCGCAGCAGCGGAATGGCTTCTTCGGGCTTCGCGCCCGGTTGTTTTTCGGGAGCTCCGGCGGCGCCGCCTTTCATCCGGATCATGTAGCGGCCTTCGCCGCCGCTGACCTCGACGAAATCGGCCTTCTGCAGCTTCTCCACGAAATCCGTGAAGGAACCCGCGCCGTATGCCTTCTCGTTGAAGGTGGAATCGAGCTGCAGCATGGTGGATTTCAGCAGCCCTAGCTGCGGCCGCACCTCGCGCCGCTCCAGCACTCCCAGCGCGCGCTCCACCAGCGGCATTGCCAAGGTCAGATCGAGCGCCACGCGCTTGTGCGACTGGCGCTGCTGACTGTGCTGCTGCCGGTCTTGCTGCCGGTCCTGCTGGCGGTCCTGCTGGCGGTCTTGCTGCCGGTCTTGCTGCCGGTCCTGATGCTGCCTCTCCTGGTACGGCTGCCGGTCCGCATACGCCCGCTTCTCCCCGGGCAGCGTAATCGAAGCCTCCACGGGCGGCGGTTGGACTTCCACCGCAGGCTGCCCTTCCTCCGCTTGCGGCTGGCTTTCCTGCACGGGCGGCTCCGCCTTCTCTTGCGGCGGTGGCGGCGGCGCAGCCTGCTGCTCCGGTTGGCGGTGGCGCCCGGAAGAACGCGGACGGTCGTCGATAATCGATTCGTAAGCGATGAACTCGTGGCAATTCTTCTGCAGAATGGTGCTGGTGAAGGCGCGTCCGCCCACCACGAAAATGCGCTTGTCGTACTGCTTCAGCTTGTTGACCAGCGCGATGAAATCGCTATCGCCGCTCACAATGGCGAAGGCGTTGATATGGTCATGCGTGAACGCCATTTCCAATGCGTCCAGCGAAAGGTTGATGTCGGCCCCGTTCTTGTCGCCGCGCGGCGAGGGGTCCCGTTGAACCATCTGCACGGCGTGCTCGGAGAGGGCGCGCGTGGCGGATTCCTGTCTGCCCCAATTCGCATACGCGAACTTGGTGACGATTTCGCCGCGTTCTTTCAGCGCGTCCAGCACCGCTGCCACGTCGAATTCGCGGTGCAGGGTGGACTTGACGCCGATCTCGATGTTATCGAAGTCGATGAACACGGCGATCTTGAGTTTTTGTTCCATCGTTTGAAAATCCTTAATTCGGCCAGCGGATGTGGCGAACCGGCCGGTTCGCCGCGCCTTGTTGGCCGCTTGGCCGGCGGCGGAATCGCCTTCCGCCGGCGGCGTTGTCGCGGATCGTAGCCTCATGGGTAGTTTATCCTAAATCGGCGCCTCGGGTTAGACCGTCCCCCGCAATCGGCCGGCAAACGTGGCCGCGCGGTGAAATTCTTCCTGAAGCTGCCGCGTACGCAGGTTCTCTCTTATATGTTCCAACTCTTGAATGTAAATCTCCAGGGCGCGGTCGATATGCCCGGGGTTGGTAGCCAGTATATCGCGCCACAGATCGTAGGAGCTCAGCGCCAGGCGGGTGGCGTCCATCAGGCCGGGACCCGCCGCCACCGGCCGCCCGGCCACTCCCAGCCGCTCTTCGAGCGCCGCCGCCAGGGCGGTGGAGGCCAGTTGCGGCAGGTGCGAGGTCAGCGACACGATGCGGTCGTGTTCGTCCGCGTCCATCACCAAGGCGCCCGCGCCGATGCGGTTCAGCCATCCCCGGAACTCGCGCGCCGCGGGAGTCTCCAGTTCGGCGGGCTCGTCGGGCGTCAGCACCCACGGCCTGCCTCGAAACAAATCGCCGCCCGCCGACGCCGCACCGCGCTTCTCTTTGCCGGCCATCGGATGGCCGCCCAAAAACTGGCAGCGCGACAAGTGCTGGCTTGCGGTGTCCACAATCTCACACTTGGTGCTGCCGGCGTCGGTCACCAGGGCGCCGGGGCGCACCAGCGGGTCCAGATGCCGAAGCGAATCGAGTATGCGTCCGATAGTCTGCGAGAGAAATACCAGGTCCGCTTGCGGCACGGCTTCGGCCAGCGGCATCCCGCAGTCGATGGCGCCGGCTGCCACCGCCTCCGCGATAGCGCCCTCCGAGCTGACGCCCAGAATGGCCCCCCGGAACCCCGCCTCGCGCAGCGCCAACCCGAAGGACCCGCCGATCAGCCCCGTCCCGACAATGGCAACCGTATTCATGATGTGGAGTGGGCCTCCGGCCTGGTACGCCGGCGTTCTTCCGAGCGAATGCCGGCGCGCACGCCGGCATGGCAAGCCAGAGGCTCGCTCCACAGAGCTTTGGCGGCGGCCCCGGGCCCCCTCATCCCTTCGCCTCCGCCATCTGCCGCCCCACCGCCCGGGCAATCATCCTCAACTGGTTCATCAGCTCCTGAAACTGCTCCGGCCGCAACGATTGCGCGCCGTCGCTCAACGCGTGGTCCGGATCGGGGTGCACCTCGATCAGCAGACCGTCCACGCCCGCCGCCACCGAGGCCCGCGCCACCGGCGCAACCAGGTCGCGCCGTCCGGTGCCGTGCGAGGGGTCCGCCACAATCGGCAGATGCGACAGCTTCTTCACCACCGGGATCGCCGACACGTCCATGGTATTACGCGTATACGTTTCGAAGGTGCGTATGCCCCGCTCGCACAAAATCACGTCGTAGTTGCCGCCCGCCATGATGTACTCCGCCGAAAGCAGCAGCTCCTCGATGGTCGCGGATGGGCCGCGCTTGAGCAGCACCGGCTGGCGCAGTTTGCCCAGCTCTCGCAGCAGCGTGAAGTTCTGCATGTTGCGCGCTCCCACTTGCAGAATGTCGGCGTACTGCGCCACCAGCGGAATCTGCGTCTGGTCCATCACCTCGCTGACCGTCACCAGCCCATGGTGGTCGGCCGCTTCCCGCAGCATCTTGAGACCCTCTTCGCCTAGGCCCTGAAACGCGTAGGGCGAGCTGCGCGGCTTGAACGCTCCGCCGCGGATGACGGTAGCCCCCGCGCGCGCCACCAGTTCCGCGGAGCGCTCAATCTGCTCGCGGTTCTCGACGCTGCACGGCCCCGCCATCGCCACCACGCGCTCGCCGCCAATGTCCACATCCCTCACGCGCACCACGGTTCCGGCGGGGCGAAAACCGCGGCTCGCCAGCTTGTAAGGCGAGGCGACGCGGTGGGCTTCCTTCACGCCCTCCATCACTTCGAAGATAGCCAGGTCGAATTCGCCCTTGCCGCCCACGCCCCCGAGCACCGTGTGAATGACGCCCGTCGAACGATGCACGTCGAAGCCCATTTTCACCATGCGGTCGATCACCGCCTGCACCTGCGGCTCCGTCGCGCCCTGCTGCATGACCACTATCATTTGTCGGTTTCTCCAAGCTGCTCGGGATTAGAGTCCCGCCCCGCTTCCATGCGCAAGCGCTGGATGGTGCGCATCTCGTCGATGATGCGCTCGAAGACCCGGCGGATCGCTTCCTGGGTGATCGGGCCGTGGTTGGCGCCGGTGACGTTGGCGAAGACCTGGTCCTCGCGCTTAGGCTCGTAAATGGGCAGCCCCGCGTTGCGTTTCACGCGGCCAATCTCTTCCACCACGCTGGTGCGCTCGTTGAGCAGGTCCACGATCCGGCGATCCACGTCGTCGATCAGGACGCGGCATTCCTCCAGCCTCTCGCGCGCCCGGTCCTTGGTCATGCCGCCCTCAGCCCGTGTTTGAGTTCGCGCGCGAAGGATTCGAGTTGAATTTCAAGCGACGGATTGTCGCGGTTCCGCTCAATCATCCGCACGAACGCGCTGCCCACCACCACCGCTTCCACCTGCCGCCCCGCCTCCGCCGCCTGCTCCGGCGTCGAGATCCCGAAACCCACCGCCAGCGGGAGATCCGTGACGGCTCGCACCGACCGCACCAGCGGCCCCACCGCGCCCGACACGGCATCGCGCTCGCCGGTGACGCCCGTGCGGGAAACCAGGTACACGAACCCGGTGGAGTATTGCGCCACCAGCTTCAACCGCCGCGGGGTGCTGGTGGGCGCTGCCAGAAACACCGTGTCCAGGCCGCTCGCGTGCATCGCGGCCACATACTCCTGCGCTTCTTCCACCGAGGCGTCGGTGAGCAGGCAGCCATCGATGCCGCTGGCCGCGGCGTCTTCGGCCAAACGCTTGAGGCCATAGCGCAACACCGGGTTCAGGTAGGTGAACAACAGCAGCGGAACCTCCGAGCGCTGCCGAATTTCCGCCGCGATATCGAGCACTACCTTGAGATTCGTGCCCGCCGCCAGGGCCCGCTCGCCCGCGCGCTGGATCACCGGACCGTCGGCGATGGGGTCGGAAAACGGAACCCCCAGCTCGATTAAATCGGCGCCGCCGCGCACCAGCGCCTCGGCCAGTTCCGCCGTGCGTCCGGGTTCGGGATCGCCGGCCGTAATGTAGGCGATCAGCCCCTTGCGGCGGTCCCGCTTCAGGCCTTCGAAAAGCCGCCCGATGCGCGTCATGCTTCGTCCAGCTCCCGGAAGTTCTCGCGGTAGATATCGATATCTTTATCCCCGCGGCCGGACACGTTCACCAGAAACACCTGCCCCAACGCCCGCGGCGCGCGCTTCACCGCTTCCGCCACGGCGTGCGCCGATTCGAGCGCCGGGATGATGCCCTCGGTGCGGGAAAGCAGGCGCGCGGCCTCCAGCGCCTCGGCATCGGAGCAGGCCACGTACTCGGCGCGATGGCAGTCGTGCAGCCAGGCGTGCTCCGGCCCAATCATGGCATAATCCAGGCCCGCCGAAACCGAGTGTGTCAACGACACCTGGCCGTTTTCGTCCTGCAGCAGGTAGCTGTACGCGCCTTGCAGCACTCCCGGCGCGCCGCCGCGAAAACGCGCGGCATGTTCGCCCGGCCCATCGCCGCGTCCGCCCGCTTCCACGCCGATCAACCGCACGCCGCCATCCGCCAGGAACGCATGAAAGATGCCGATGGCGTTCGATCCCCCGCCCACGCAAGCGAAAATGGCATCCGGCAACTGCCCGGTGGATTCCAGAATCTGGCGCCGCGCTTCTTCGCCGATGATCTTCTGAAAGTCGCGCACCATCATGGGGTAGGGGTGCGAACCGAGCGCCGACCCCAGCAGGTAATACGTGTCGCCGACGTTGGTCACCCAGTCGCGCATGGCTTCGCTGATGGCGTCCTTGAGCGTGCGGCTGCCCGAATCGACGCCCACCACCTTGGCCCCCAGCAGGCGCATGCGGAAGACGTTAAGCCGCTGCCGCCGCATGTCTTCCGTGCCCATGTACACCACGCACTCGAAGCCCAGCAGGGCGCAAACCGTCGCCGTAGCCACGCCGTGCTGGCCAGCCCCCGTCTCCGCGATGATGCGCCGCTTGCCCATGCGCCGCGCGACCAGGGCCTGTCCCAGGCAGTTGTTGATCTTGTGGGCGCCCGTGTGCAGCAGGTCCTCGCGCTTCAGGTAGATCCGCGCCCCGCCCAGCGCTTCGCTCAACCGCCGCGCATGCCACAGCGCCGTCGGCCGCCCGGCATAATCGCGCAGCAGGCCCGCCAGTTCCACCTGGAATGCCCGGTCGTCGCGCGCTTCGAGATACGCCTTTTCAAGTTCCTCGATCGGCGCCATGAGGACCTCGGGAACGTACCGGCCGCCATACGGCCCGAAGTGCCCGCCCGGATCGGGTTGGGGAGTCATGCGCCGAGCGCCGCCTCCGCCGCTTCGAGAAACGCCCTCATCTTGCGCAAGTCTTTCTTCCCCGGCGCGCTTTCGATCCTCGAGCAGGCGTCCACGCCCCACGGATGCGCCGCCGCTATCGCCCGCGCCACATTGGAGCCATCCAAACCGCCCGCCAGAATAATTCTTTTGTGGGGCGGTCCCCCTGGACCGCGCCGGACGCCCTCGTCCGGCCCTCCCGCCAAACTCCAATCGAACCTCTTCCCCGACCCTCCGTACACATCCCCCGCCGGCCCGTCCAGCAGCAGCGCTTCCGCCGCGCACCGTTCATACCGCGAAAAATCGAACCCCTCCGTCACCCGCACACCCTTCCAAACCGCCAATCCAGCCGGATAATCCGCCGGATCTTCGTCCCCGTGCAACTGCGCCACGGCCAGCCTCGCCACGCGCGCCAAATCCTCCACGTNNTCCGGCGCGATGTAGCGCGGGCTGGACGGGTAGAAGTTGAAGCCGATCGCGTTGGCCCCGCCTTCCACCGCCGCGGTGGCGTCCTCCTGGTTGGTGATGCCGCAGATTTTGAGAATCATGCCGCCGCCAGCCTGGCCAGCGCCGCCGCCGGGTCGCCCGACTTCATGAGATGCTCGCCCACAAGAAAAGCCGTGTATCCCGCCGCGCGCAACCGTTCGATATCGCTTGCCTCGTGGATGCCGCTCTCGCTCACGCGGAGAACGCCCGCGGGCATAAACTCCGCCAAACGCAGCGAAGTATCGAGCGTGACCTCGAAGGTCGTGAGGTCCCGATTGTTGACGCCGATCAAGTCGCTGCCGGCCGCCACCGCGGAATCCAGCTCGCGCCGGTTGTGAACCTCCACCAGCGCCGCCATGCGCCAGCCCGCGGCGGTCTCCCGAAAATCGCGCATTTCGCGCTCGGAAAGAATGGCCGCAATCAGCAGAATGGCGTCCGCCCCGTGCGCCGCCGCCTCGGCAATCTGCGATGCCGCAATCGTGAAATCCTTGCGCAGGACCGGCAGCCGCGTGGCCTCCCTGGCCGCTTCCAGATCCGCCAGGCTGCCCTGAAAAAAACTCTCGTCCGTGAGCACGGAAAGCGCCGCCGCCCCACCGCGTTCGTACGCCCGTGCGACGCGCGCGGCATCGTAATGCGCCGCAAGTACGCCCTTGCTGGGTGAGGCTTTCTTGGCCTCCGCAATGATGGCGGGCGTGCGTCCGCCGAGCGCCGCGCGGAAATTGCGCCGGCCGGACAAACGCGCTTCCGCCCGGTCCTCCCAGTCCGTCATTTTCGGGGACTTCGAGGCAATCTCTTCGCGCTTTCTGGCGACAATACGGGCCAGGATGTCCGGAACAGTCTCAATCAAAGGTGATTCCTTATGGTAGCAACCCGCTCGATGAAATCGAAGCCGGCCTCCGTTCGTCTAAAATAGAAACGTATGCGCTATAGGCTGATCTCCGTGTTTTTCGCCGCTTGCCTGGCCGCGATGGCAGCGACGCTGACCGTGGATCAGTTGTTTTCCTTTATCCAGTCTTCTATCGAACAGATCAAGGAAGGCAAGCAGACCGACAGGGAGACGGCCGACTTCCTGGCCACCGCCAAGCTTTCCGAGCGGCTGGACGACCGCTCCGTGGAACAGATGCAAAGCCTCGGCATTGGGCCAAGAACCCTGGCGGCGCTCCGCAAGCTGAGCGAACAGTCGCAGACGCTTCCCGCCTCCAAGCCCATCGAACCACCCGCCCCGCCGCCGCTGCGGCCGCCGCCCTCCTCCGAAGAACAAGCCGCCATTATCGACGCGGTGCGCACCTACGCGCTCGATTACAGCCAGAACCTGCCCGACTTCATTTGCACGCAGGTGCAGCGCCGCTACTACGCACCCCCGCCCGGCACCAGATACGGCGGCCCCGGCGATCGCGAACCGTCCTACCGTTTGAACGACACTCTGCTCATCCGGCTGAGCTTCTTCGAGCAGAAGGAAGACTACAAGCCGGTTCTGGTCAATGGCGCCATGACCAACCGGGACTACAAATCCTTGGGCGGAACGATCGTCAGCGGCGATTTCGGCAGCATGCTGAAAGAGATCTTCGAGCGGCGGACCGAGACGCGTTTCCAATGGGACCACTGGGGTACGCTGCGGAGCAAATCGGCCATGGTGTTCGCCTACCACGTGGAGCAGGCCCGTTCGCAGTGGCACATTACCTACGACAAGCTCGATATCGTACCCGCGTATCACGGTTTGGTCTATGTGGATGAGAAGTCGCATGAAGTGGTCCGCGTGACCCTAGAGGCCCAGAACATTCCGGCGGAATTCCCCGTCAAGTCGGTCCAGACCGTCCTGGATTACGATTACACGGACATCTCCGGCCACACGTTTCTTCTGCCAATCAAGGATGAAACGCTGAGCAGGGCGGACGATTACCTGTCCAAGGTCGACACCGAGTTTCACAATTACCGCAAGTACTCGGCCGAATCCGAGCTCAAGTTCGATACCGACACGCCCGACCCGCTGCCCGCGGACAAGACCAAAGAGACGCCCGCCACCAAGCCGCCCACGCCGCCGGAGACGCCCGCAACCCAACCGCCCCCTCCCAGGGGCAAGGGAAACTAGCGATGGCCGGAGTGGCAGACGAAAGCGTCTGCCCCACCTTGCCGCGGAAGGCCTTGCAGGCGAGTGGGGCAGGCGCTTTCGCCTGCCAACCGGCGACGTTTACTTGACCACCGCCGTGACCAAATCTCCAGCCTTCAGCGGGACGTCCGCGGGCAGGGCCGCCGACTCGCCGGCCGACAATCCCTGGGTGACCTGCGCCAGGGAGACGTTGGAGATTCCGGTCCGCACCGGCCGCCTCTCCAGGCGCCCGCCGGCCAGGACGTAGACATAATCTCCGGCCGAATCGTGGCGCAGCGCTTCCTTTGGAATCACCAGCGCGTCCGGGACTTCGGCCGTGCGGATCTCGGCGTTCACATTGGCGCCGATAGGCAACTCCCGCCGCGGATTCTCGATGACGCAGGCCACGTCGCCCACTTGCCGCGGTCCCAGCGTCTCAATCCGATCCGGCATCCGTTCCACGGTTCCCTGCCAGCGCTTGCCCGGAAGAGCGTCCCAGCTAATGGCTACGGGCTCGCCTTGGGCGACGCGTCCCAGCTCGGGTTCATCCACGTACACGCGCACCCGCAAACGGCCGGCCTGCCCGATGTTGGCCACCAGGGCGCCCAAGCTTAGATACTCGCCCGGCCGCGCTGTAAGTTCGTAGACCACGCCCGCGATGGGCGCTCGAATCACGGCTTGCGCCGCCCGTTNNTGAGCCAGTTTCAAGGCGGTTTCGGCGGCGCCCATCCGCGCCTTGGCCGCGGCCATGTCGGTCAGGCCGACCAACGCCGCCCGCCGCTTGCCCAGCCCTTCGATCTCCAACTGCGATTGACGCACCTTGTCGCGAGCCGCCGCCGCTTCCTCCCCGGTGGCGGCCTGCTTCTCCGCCAGGCGTTGCAGCGCATCGGCTTGCCGCTGCTCGCGTTCCAGATCGAGGCGCGCGCGCGAAAGGCTGTTGTCGATGTCGGTTAGTTCGGCCGGCTTTCCGCCCGCCTGGAGCGCTGCCAGGTTAGCCTGGAGCTCGGCCAGCTTCGCCTCGGCGGCGTCGATATCGGCCTGCAGCGAAGGGTAGGGCANNGCCTGCAGCGAAGGGTCGTCGACCGCCGCCAGTTCGGCGTCCTTGGCGACGCTCTGACCTTCCTGGACGGGGACCGCGTCCACCATCCCGGCAATTTCGGCGCGCACCGCCTGCCACTCGAACGGCTCGGTCTTGCCGTTGGTGGGAATCGCGCTCACCAGCGTCTGCCGCCGCACACGAGCGAAATTCACGCTGGGAGGGCGGCTCTTGCTCAGGAGGCTCCACCCAATCGCCACCGCCGCCACGGCCGCCA
>PLGA01000404.1:11973-17323 GCA_003139735.1 Bryobacterales bacterium
ACGATGCGGAAGCTGCGGATCTGGCCGGAGCGCGCCGGCTCCCGCTTGGAGCCCTGGCCGCCGCCCTTCCATTTGGCTTGCAGCATGGAAGTGAGCGAAGAGACATCCGCCGAGCTGGCCTCGGCTTCCTTTTTCTCCGCCTCCGCCGCGCCCGCGCTCGTGCGGCAAGTGGCCTGTACTCCTTCGCCCAACTCGACGCGCGATCTCCCACCGGACACCTCGGTCATGCGTCCGGTCACCAGGTCGCCTTCCTTGTGCTCGGCAATGTATTCGTCCAGGCTGGTGGGGACCAGTTGCTTCATTCCCAAACGCAGGCGGCGCTTGACGGTGTCCGCTTCGAGCACCTGGGATCTTACCGTCTGCCCGACTTTGAGCACGTCCTGAGGGTGATCGATACGCTTCTCGGCGCTGATGTCGCCGACGTGGATCATGCCCTCCAGCCCTTCGGCAAGCTGCACAAACGCGCCGAACTTGGTCAGGCTGGTGACCGCGCCTTCCACCACCGAACCGACCGGGTACTTTTCGGGAACGTCCGCCCACGGATCGCCCAGGGCCTGCTTCAGGCCCAGCGCAATGCGGCGGTCGGCCTGGTTCACGCCCAGCACAGCCACGTCCACCTGGTCGCCCGGCTTCACCACGTCCGACGGCTTCCGGACCTTCTTCGACCAGGACATTTCGGAGAGGTGGATCAGCCCTTCGATGCCCTTTTCCAGTTCCACGAACGCGCCGAAATCGGCCACGCGGGTGACCGTGCCCTTGACGCGGTCGCCAGCCTTGTATTTTTCGCTGGCCAGCTCCCACGGGTGCGGCTGAAGCTGCTTCAGGCCGAGCGAGATGCGGTGCTTGGCGGCATCCACCTTCAGCACCTTGGCTTCCAGTTCCTGCCCGATGGTCAGCACGTCGGCGGGCTTGTTCACCCGCGCCCACGAAATGTCGGCCACGTGCAAAAGCGCGTCCACGCCGCCGATGTCCACGAAGGCTCCATAATCGGTGAGGCCGCGGACCGTTCCGCGCACCGTCTCGCCTTCCTTGACCTCGGCGTAACGGCGCTCTCTGGAGGCTTGCTCTTCTTCTTCCAGCACGGCGCGGCGGTCCACCACCACGTCCTCGTCGGCCACGTCGAGCTTGATGATGCGGCAGCGGATTTCCTGGCCGATCAGCTTCTCCATGTCGGCCGCGTCCCTGGCCCCGCTGCGCGAGGCGGGCATGAACGCGCGCACGCCCACATCCACGTTGACGCCGCCCTTTACCAGCGCCGAAACCACGCCGGCGATGGCGGCCTTTTCCGCGAACGCCTTTTCCAGCGCCGACCAGTCCTTAGGCCGTTCGACCTTGATCCGCGACAGCTCGTAGTAGCCTTCTTCGCTGCGCCCTTTGATGGAAACCGGCATCTTGTCGCCGGGTTTGACGGTCTCGCCCGCGGCCAGGAATTCCGCCAGCGGGATCAACCCTTCGGTCTTGAAGCCGATGTCGAGAAAAACCGAATCGGCCGAGACCGCGATCACCACGCCTTCCAGTCCTCTGCCGCCTTCTTCGGCGCGATGCTTGTGAGACTTTTCGTATTGCGACAGAATATCGCCGAACGACTCGGCGTTGTCGGTTGTGGGCTGGGAATCAGGCAAGGCGGCCCTGTCCTGATCCAGTGGGCTTGGGTTGACCATGAGACTTACTCCTCATTGTGGCATAATCCCGACTGGGATACATCCTTGCCTACCGATACCCGTTTCCGCTGGCTCCGGCTCGTCCGGCCCCAGGATTTCGTCTGGCTCTTGCTTTTCGCCGCGCTGGCGGTCACCCTTCCGCCCGAATACCGCGACAAGTTCTCCATCGCGCCGCTGGCCGCGTTGGCCATCGTGCAGGTGTTGGAGCCGAAGATCCCGGCCTTGGCATCCACGCGCGGCCGGATTTTCTGGATCGTGCTGAAGCTGGCGCTGGGATACCTGCTGATCGGGTTTACGGGATCTCTCGAGAGCCGCTACTGGCTGGCGCTGCTGTTTCCGGTGGTGACCGCGGCGACGGTTCTGGGGGCCATAGGAACGCTGGCATTCACCTTGGCGGCGAGCGGCGCCTATCTCTCTTTCCTCTTGTTCCGCAGCGGGTTCCTTGCCGAGTGGGACGTGGTGGCGTTGCGGCTGGTGTTTCTGGCCACGGTGGGGAACCTGGCCAACACGCTTGCGGACGATTTGCGGGTGCAAACCCGGAAATCCCGGCGCGCGGCGGAACAGCTTGCCGAAGCCAACGCCCAGCTCCGTCAGGCCGAGGAGGCCGTACGCCGGTCGGACCGCCTGGCGGCTTTGGGGCAGCTTACCGCGGGGCTGGCGCACGAATTGCGCAACCCGCTCGGCACCATCAAGACCTCCGCCGAAATGCTGCACCGGACCGTGAGCGCCGAAAACGACGTGGCGCGCGAGATGGCCGGCTTCATCAGCTCCGAAGTGGACCGCACCAATTCCCTGGTCACGCGGTTTCTGCAATTCGCGCGCCCGCTTCAGTTGCGCCTCGAAACCGCGGACCTGGCGCAGGCGTTGGACCGCGCCGTGGCCATGGTGGAGCAGGAAGCGCCGGGCATCGCCATCTACAAGAACTACGAGCCGGGGATTCCACCGTTTGCTTTCGACGCCGAGCTGATGGAGCGGGTGTTTTACAACCTGGCGCTCAACGCAGCCCAGGCCACCGCCGCCGGCGGAGCCATTACCGTCAAGACCAGAACCAGCGGCTCCGTGGCCGAAATCGCCATCATCGATCGCGGCGCCGGCATCGATCCCCGGCACGTCGATTCCATCTTCAATCCGTTCTTCACCAGCAAACCGCAAGGCGTGGGACTGGGGCTGGCCATCGTTTCCACGATCGTGGATGAGCACGGCGGTAAGATAACAGTGGAGAGCGAACTCGGCAAAGGCAGCGTCTTCCGCGTGTTCTTGCCGATGGACCGCGCCGCTCGGCCGCCCGCCGCATGAAGAAGCGCATCCTGGTAGTCGAAGACGAAGAGAAGCTCCGGCGCGTAATCGAACTGCATCTGCTTTCCACGGGGTTCGACGTGGATAAGGCCGCCACCGCCGAAGAAGGCCTCAAAATTGTCGATCGCGCCGACCTGGTGCTGACCGATTTCAAGCTGCCCAACATGGACGGCTTGCAGCTTCTGGGACTCATCCGCCGCCAGAACGCGCAGGTCCCCGTGGTGATCATGACCGCCTTCGGAAGCATCGAGACGGCCGTGGAATCCATGAAAGCCGGGGCCACCGACTTTTTGCTCAAGCCCTTCTCGCTCGATCATCTGATGCAGGTGATCGGTAAAGCCCTCGAAGTCCGCGAACTGCGCGACGAAAATCAAAAGCTGAAGGCGGAATTGGGCCGGCGCTACGAATTCGATAACATTGTCGGGCGCAGCGAAAACATGCAGGAGATCTTCGCGGCCATCGAGCGCGTGGCGCCCACCCGCGCCACCGTGCTGTTGGCCGGCGAAAGCGGCGTGGGGAAGGACCTGATTGCGCGCGCCATTCATTTCCACTCGCCGCGCCGCGACCGGCCGCTGGTGAAGATCAACTGTTCCGCCCTCCCGGAGAACCTGATGGAGAGCGAACTGTTTGGCTACGAGAAGGGCGCCTTTACCGGCGCCAACACTTCCAAGCCGGGCAAGTTCGAGCAAGCCGATACGGGGACGGTCTTCCTGGACGAAATCGGCGACGTGCCGGCCAACATCCAGGTGAAGCTGCTGCGGATTCTCCAGGAGCGCGAGTTCGAGCGGCTGGGAAGCAACGTCACGAGGCACATCGACGTGCGCGTGATCGCCGCGACCAACAAGGAACTGCGGGCGGCGCTCGAGCAGGGCACCTTTCGCGAGGACCTGTACTACCGGCTCAACGTGGTTCCGCTGAACATCCCGCCGCTGCGCGAGCGCAAGGGGGATATTCCGTTCCTGGCGAACCATTTTCTCCGCAAGCTGGCGCCCGACGCGGGCAGCCGGGTGGAATCCATTTCCGACGCGGCCATGGAGAAACTCATCGCTTACCACTGGCCGGGGAACGTGCGCGAGTTGGAGAATGTGATCGAGCGCAGCCTGGTGATGTGCGCGGGCACGCGTCTGGAAGCCGCCGATATCAAGCTGGAGAGCGCGCCGCGAAAGACTCCGCAAGGCGATCCGCATTTCCTGCCGGAAGGCATGAGCCTCGACGAATACGAGAAGGACATCATTCGCGAAGCCCTGCGCCGCGCCGACGGCAATAAGAGCCAGGCCGCCCGCCTGCTGGGTCTGACCCGCAACGCCCTGCGCTACCGGCTGACGCAGATGGGGATGGAAGCGTAAGGCTGCGCAGTCCGGCGTCCGCGTTCAGCCGCGGCTCCCGCGATGCTTCGGCGGCAGCGGCATTTCGATAAACTCGTAGCTTCCCGGCGCGGCCGTAGCGACCTTGGCCGCTATCGTCGCCCCGTGATCGCGGACAACGGGCCAGATATACGATGCGCAACGCGGTGGCCTTTGGCGTAACTCAAAATCGCCTCAACCCGGTCCGGCGGGATTTCAAACTGCTCCACGATCTCGGCGACGCTCATGCCATAGTCGAAGTTATCGACAATCGCCTCCACGGGCATCCGGGTGCCACGCAGCACAGGCGCTCCGCTTTGCACTCTCGGCTTAACCTCGACGAGCGGACATTCGGACCAGTCGATTCTTTCTTTGGCGGCCACTGACAGACCTCCCAGTCCCCATGATTTCACTTTCCTGCACAAAAGGCCAACTCCTCCAATCCCTCGTTGCCTGCGGGCGGTCACCGGCTGACGCAGAAAGGAATGGAAGCCTAGGTGGGGCATGCTTTAGCTTGCCCTGAACCCTTGTAGCTACAAAAAGAGTTATACTCGAAGATGGAATACGAATGGGATGAGCGGAAGGCTCGGCAAAATATCGCCAAGCATGGCGTGCCATTCGCATACGCCGTCAGGGTTTTTATGGATGCGCGCCGGTTAGACGCGGAGGACCCCACGCGAGCGGAGGAACTACATTGAAACGCTACCGGCTTGACCCTCAAAAACCCCGGAAGCTCACACCAGCCGAGGCCCGGCGGCTGGACGCGGCGCCCATTGACTACTCCGACATTCCGCAACTGGGAGAAGCGTTTTTTGCAAAGGTGGCGGCAGCATGGCCGCCCGCAAAGAAGCAACTGACCATCCGCCTCGACGCCGACGTGTTGGATTGGCTAAGGCGTCAGGGCAGAGGTTACCAGACGCGCATCAATCGCATTCTGCGCGTGGTTATGGAGAGCCAGCCTCCCCGCCCCGCTAGTGCGGTGTCCAAGAAATAACCGGACAGGACCGTTCCACGGGTCTGGTGGCGCAGACGATCGTTTTTCGTCGTCTG
>PLGA01000027.1 GCA_003139735.1 Bryobacterales bacterium
GGAGAAGGCGCGCAGCAACTCGTCGACCTCCGGCCCGGGCTTGCCCGCGCAGAGAAGCACCTGGTCGCCGGAGTTCACGTCGATTTCCGCCTCCCCGGTTCCGCTGGGCCGCTCGCGCTTCTCGATGGCGGCGTAGAGGTCCCAGACGCGGTTCACGAGGTCGGCAATGCGGCGCGGGCTGCGCAGATTGGCTTGCAGTTTGAAATCCACCGGAGAGGCCAGGCGGAAGTGTAGGAGGTCCTGAAACCAACCCCACTCAAAATCGGTGGGGCGGACCGTTTGGGCTTCGTCTCCGGCGGCCAGCACGCTCGCGCCGCCGCCCATGGCGACCGCGAGTTCCACAAGGGCCAGCGATTCGATGGGCGTCAGATCCTGGACCTCGTCGATGGCGACGCAGTCGAAGTTGGCGAACGGTCCGGCCCCTTGGGAGCGGAGCTTCGCGACGGCTTGCCAGGCCAAGTCCAGCTCGCGAAAGAAACGCGGCTCCAGGGGCTCCGAAGAGCGGCGGCGAAGCGTTTCGGCCACTTCGAAGGCGGCCTCGGCCGCCGGCCGGCCGATGGCGCGTTCGCGGAGGTCGCGGTACTGGCGGGCCGTAATGCGGCGGTCCGGAAAGCCCGGAAAGCGGCCGATCGGGACCGGCAGCATGGCGCCGAACAGGTGCGCGTGCAGCTCATCGTAGAGCGCTCCCTTTTCGTTAAGCCACGGGCCGAGAATGGTGGCGGAAAAGCCGGAAATCTCCTTGATGAAGGCGTTGCGGGAGGCGGGCAGCGGCTCGAAGGGCAATTCGCTCGCCAGCAGTTCGCGCAGAAGCCGGGCGTAGGTGATGACTTGAAAGCGCTTGTCGCGCGGCTCGAATTTATCGAAATGGTCCCGCGCCAGGGCGGCCAGCTCGGGCGAGTAGGTAATGTACAAGACGGACTCGCGAGCGGAGAGATCGGCCGCGTGCCATAGCGCCGTGGTCTTTCCGGAGCCGGGGTGGCCCTTGATGATCCGAATCTTCTGGCGGGCTTGCGCGAAGCGCGTTTGGGCGGTAGTCCACGGGGCCGGAACGTAATCCTCCTGGCGCAGATCCTTGACGCCGATGGGGAGATAGCTATCGGCCAGGGAATGCGGATTCAGCGCGCGGTGGTCGTCGTGGTGCCGGATATCGCGCAGGAAGACGGCGCCGGCGGGGGCGTCCTCGAACTCCGGAATGGAGCGCAGCGGCGCGGCGCCTTGGGGGGCCCACCAGGCGTAGAAATGGCTGCCGTGGCTGCCGCCCAGCGGGGAGCGTCGCCAGCCACGGTTCTCTCCTTGAGTGGTCTTGTAGTATTGCCGGCGTATATCCACCAGCAGACGGTGCAGCAGGAGCGCCGCGCGGCGGCCCACCGTATTGGCGCGGTTCTCTCCCATCTTCTCCAGGAAATCCTGGTGACAGAACAACGGATTTCCCGCGCGCGCGGGCGCCTGATCTTCATAGAGGCTTCGCTGGAGATCCTGACGGCGGGCCATAAAACACTCAGTCTGACACAGGGCGGGTTGGCCTGCCTGTTAAAATGACTTCAGGAATGGCTCCCAGCACTCCGGCGGTGGGTTTGCGCCAACTTTTCTACGACCGCATTGACGAGCTCTTGAACGACGCGGAGAACCTTGCGGAGTCCCGCGCCCGGCGCGAGACGGCGGACCGGTTGAACCAGGCGGTGCGGCGCATGCGGCAAGCGGCGGACGCTGAGGAAGTCTGGGCCGCTCTGGTGGACGCCGCCGCCCGATTCGCCACCGGCGCGGCGCTGTTCCGATTGGATGGCGAGGCCGCCAAGGGCGAACAGATCCGCGGCGCGCCGGAGACGGCGGGAGATTTCCGCAGCCTGGAGATTCCGCTGGCGGAGGCGCCGGCGCTGACGGCGGCCGTGGAGAGCCGCGAGCCGGTGGTCACCGACACCACGCCGGCTAGCGTCTCCGCTCTGCTGGCGAGCTTCCTCAAGCACTCCGCCGACGGGCGCGCTTCGATTTTCCCGGTGGCCTCGGGCGAACGCGTGGTGGCGCTGGCGTATGCGTGGGGATCGGTGGAGGGACCGCCCATCGAACTGTTGGCGGAGGTGGCCGGCGCGGTATGGAGCGGCATCCCCCGGCCCACGCCCGCGGATCTGGTGGCTATCGCGCCCGCCGCNNGGCTTCGCCTTGGGAGAGTCTTCCCGTGGATGAACAGCGCGTACATTTGCGCGCGCAACGCTTTGCCCGCGTGCAGGCGGCGGAGATGCGGCTCTACCACGCGGCTGAGGTGCAAGCCGGCCGCGACCGGCGGAATCTTTACGAAG
Organism: Bryobacterales bacterium; assembly: GCA_003139735.1. Taxonomy (GTDB): domain Bacteria; phylum Acidobacteriota; class Terriglobia; order Bryobacterales; family Bryobacteraceae; genus BOG-224. Next base: position 2,295 of record PLGA01000027.1, read on the forward strand.
CGCTCCGCGAATCGATCGACGCCGCGCGCGAAACGTTTCGCAAGACTTACTTCGACGCGTGCCCCAGCATGGTAGATTATCTTCACCTGGAGTTGGTCCGAACCCTGGCCCATGACGATCCGGAACTGCTTGGCGAAAACTATCCCGGCGTTATGGTTTAGCGCGCTGGTTGCCCTGGGCGCGTCGGTGGCCATGGCCTCCGGCGCCGCGGGAGGACCCGCCAGAAAGCACGCGCCTAAGAAGACCGCGGCCCCGCCAGCGGCCGAGAAAGCGCCCGGCGAGCTGGCGGCGCTGGTCAGTTCCTACCGCAGCGCTCCGACCCCGGCTAGTCGCGCGGCAGTGGAAAAATACGCAGCGGCGCACGCCAAGGATAAGAACGGTCCGCTGGCGCGCCTGGGGCTGGGCGTTGCGGCTTACGAGAACAAGGACTATGCGGCAGCCATCGCCGCGCTGAAGGCGGCCTCCGTTCCCCAACTGGCCGACTACGCCGGCTACTATCTGGCGGCGGCGCGCTTGGCGTTGAACGATAACGGCGAAATCTCCAAGGACGCGGCGGCGGCGCA
>PLGA01000402.1 GCA_003139735.1 Bryobacterales bacterium
GATGAACGCCGATGAACGCAGATGGAAAATAAATGAGTTATCGGCGTCGATCTGCGTTCATCGGCGGCCTGAAATGAGTTCTGTCGCAGACTATGAGCAGACCCGAGAGCTACGCGAGTATTTGGGATGCGGTGGCGGACACCCCCGAGCAGGCTGCGAATCTGAGGGCACGGGCCGAGCTGATGCGGAAGATCGCGGCGCGCCTCAAACAACATGACTGGACACAGGCCGAAGCGGCAGGACGGTGTGGCGTAACGCAGCCACGAATCAACGATCTGCTCCGCGGCCGGGTCTCGCGCTTCTCGCTCGACGCGCTGGTCAACATCGCGACGGCGCTGGGCTGCCGGGTGCGCGTCGATCTCGAAGCTGCCTGAATGATATCCTGAAATCCTTATGGCAGACGCTAACGCTCCCGCCCGTCAAATGGGCTTTTCCACCCGATCGCTGCACGCCGGACAGACTCCGGATAAGGCCAGCCTGGCCCGCGCGGTTCCCATTTACCAGACCACTTCGTACGTGTTTGAGGATTCGGCCCACGCGGCCGATTTGTTCGCGCTGCAGAAGTTCGGCAACATTTACACGCGCATCATGAACCCCACCACGGGAGTTTTCGAGGAGCGCGTCGCGGCGCTCGAGGGCGGCATCGGCGCGCTGGCCACTTCGAGCGGGCAGGCGGCCCAGTTCCTGGCCGTCGCCAGCCTGATGGGCGCGGGCGACGAACTGGTGGCCTCGAGCACATTGTATGGCGGAACGTACACGCAGTTCGACGTCAGCTTTCGCCGCCTCGGAATCGACGTGAAGTTCGTCGAGCCGGACGACCCGGAGAACTTCCGCAACGCCATCACCCGGAAGACGCGCGCGGTCTACGGCGAAACCATCGCCAATCCGCGCATGAACGTGCTCGACATCGAGCGCGTGGCGGCGGTGGCGCACGAAGCCGGTGTGCCGCTGGTGATCGATAACACGATGGCCTCGCCTTATCTCTGCCGTCCGATGGAGCACGGGGCCGACATCGTAGTCCACTCCGCCACCAAGTTTCTGGGCGGCCACGGCACGTCGATCGGCGGCATTATCGTCGATAGCGGGAAATTCCCTTGGAGCGACAAATTTCCGCAGCTCACGGCGCCCAGTCCGGGCTACCACGGCATGAAGTTTACGGAGACGTTCGGGGGGCTGGCTTTCATCATCAAGGCGAGGGTGGAGGGCCTGCGCGATTTCGGCCCGTGCATCAGCCCATTCAACTCATTCCTGTTCCTGCAAGGGATCGAGACCTTGAAGTTCCGCATGGAGCAGCACAGCCGCAACGCGCAGCAGGTGGCCGAGTGGCTGGAGAAGCAGGCGGCGGTTTCCTGGGTGAAGTACCCCGGCCTGGCATCGAGCCCGTATCGCAATCTGGCGCGGAAGTATCTGCCGCAGGGCTGCGGCTCGCTTATGACCTTCGGCATCAAAGGCGGCGCTCAGGCCGGGCGCAAGCTGATCGACTCCGTGCAACTGTTCTCGCACGTCGCCAACCTGGGCGACGCCAAGAGCCTGATCATTCATCCGGCTTCGACCACGCATCAACAGTTGTCCGACGAACAGCAACTCGAAGCCGGCGTGAGCAAGGACCTGGTACGAATTTCGGTGGGCATCGAAGACGTGGAAGATATTATCTGGGACCTGGGGCAGGCCATCGCCGCGTCACAGGCGTAGCGGGTCCGCCCCACCCCATCTATTTCCCGGACTTGACCTGGGCCAGAATGAGAGCCGAATCGGCGGCGGAGAGCTGGCCGGTTTGCGGCGTCACGGGCTTGTCCAACTGGAACGCGACGCCGGCCGCGGTGTGCGAGGGCATCCTGTAGTAGAGCACCAGGTCCGACCGCAGGCCCGACAGCGATTGGCCGTAGATCCGTTGCAGCGCCGCGTCGGAGTTCTCGCCGGCCGCCAGGGCCCCGACGAAAGCTCCGAACTTCGGACTGTACTCTTTCTGGAACATCAGCATGTGGGTCAATTGCCAGGCGATGCCCTGGTAATCCACCGACAGGCTGGACCCGATGTCGGCCAGGGTATTGGTGCGGCCCAAGGCGGGATTGGGGGCATCCGCGTAGAAATCCTGCGCCCCCTTGTCCGTCATGCCTCCTTCCTTGAGCGCGAAGAACGTCCGCAAGTCCAGGTCCGGCATGGTGGTCGTGTGGAAGTCGCGGTTGGGCGCTATCCCAATCACCAGGTGTCCGTTATCGATGCGCAGGGTGCAGTAAAGCTCGGTAAGCCCCAGCCTGAGCCAGTAGGGCATCTTCGCATTCGTGCGGTCGAGCAGCAGCCTGACATACTCGCGCACGCCATACTGGTACATCTCCGGCTTGAGACCGGAAAGGACGATGGTGACGCGCTCGGCGTTGGCTTCGGAAAAGGCCTTGCCGGCCGAAACGCCCGCCGGCTGATGGGAGTTGAACTCCCCAGGGGTCTTGAAACCGACGATCCTCACGGGCGCCGCAAAGGGGTCCTGGCCGCCGGTGGCTTTGAGAAGGTACCCGCGCACCGTCTCAAAGTGCGTCAGAGCCGCCGTGGCTGCGGCTTCGTTGTCGGTTGTATAGAGCTCGAAATGGTCGGAAACGGCTTTCACCAGCTTGGTGTCGGCCGCGAAGGAACTGGCAAGGGGCAACAGGCTCGTCAGCGCCAGGGTAATCGTGGCATAGCGCACACGCATTCACTTACCTCCGTAATTGACGATAGACAGGTTTTATTGTCTTCCATCATGGGGCGGAGCGCAAGGGGAAAGAAAACGTCGGCAAGGACGCCGACGTGGCAACCTAAAAGGTCGCTCCACAGCCTGAAAGGTCACAACACAGCCTACGCTAGTCCATGTCGGGCATGGGCATGCGCAATTTGCCTTGGAAGACCTCGGCCAGGAACGCCAGCGTGGGCTCGTGAAGGGAGCCGTTATCGGCCAGCACGTGCGGCGACGAATTGATATCGTGCGGGGCCCCGCGCATGTCGGAGACGCGGCCGCCGGCTTCCTGCACCAGGAGCACGCCCGCGGCCATATCCCAGGGCATCAGACCGAATTCCCAGAAAAAATCGAGCCGTCCGGAGGCCACATAGGCCAAATCGATGGCGGCCGAACCGGTGCGCCGCACACCGTGCGAGGCCATGGCCACCTGGTAATAGAAGTGGATATTGACGTCGTGGCTGCGCTTGCGGCTGGGAAAGCCGGTGGATGACAGGCTCTCGCCCAGGTTTCGGACGCCGGAGACGCGGATGCGCTTGCCGTTCAGGTACGCGCCGGAGCCGCGTTCGGCTGAAAACATCTCTTGCCGGATGGGGTCGTACACCACGCCGGCGACCGCCTCGCCAGCCCGCTGAAGGCCCATGGTGATGTTGAACATGGGGAAGCCGTGCGCAAAATTGGTAGTGCCGTCGAGCGGATCCACGTACCAGCGATATTCGGAGGAGGTTTCGTGGCCGCCGCCTTCCTCCGCCACGATGGCATGCGAGGGGAAATGCGTCAGCAGGCGCTCCACCACCAGCTTTTCGGAGGCGCGGTCGGCTTCCGTCACCAGGTCGAACTCGCCCTTGAGCTCGAAGCGCACGCGGCGCTCGAAGTAACCCGCCAGCAACGCGCCGGCCTCGCGGGCGATCTCCACGGCCGTTTCCAGATAACCGGCCACCGCTATTTATCTTCCTGAAGGTATTGGATATCGTGCTTGAACACGAACAGATTCGGCTCGCCCTTGCGGGTCAGGCGAATAAAGGACTGGTCGTAGTATTCAATGGTTCCGGCGACTTCTTCTCCGCCCAGCAGTTTCACGCGCACGGGGGTGGCATTGGCGATGAGCTGCTTCAGGTACTTGGCCTCTTCGAAGGTTTGTTCCGGCGCTCTGGCGGACTTTCCAGCCTGTTGCAACAACGTATGACCTTTCCTACTGCTTCCTGGTCTTGTCGGGAGCTTTCCTGGTGGTTTCGGAGGACACCGACGATCGGGCATCCGAGGGACCGGCCGCAGCCTCGACTTCACCATAATAGCCGTTGCGCGCCGATACCCGCAATTCGGGACTTTTGACGCGTACTTCGAGCTTGTGAAAACGGTCGCTCGTGGGCGGCGCGCCGTGGGGATAGAAGCCCAGCATATACTGCGTGCGCAGCTCCGTGACGATCGCGGAGAAGGCGCTATCGAGTTCGGCCCCGAGCGTGGGGAGGAAGGTGCGGCCGCCGGTCCCTTCGGCCATGAAGGTCAGGACGTGCTCACCGCCGATGTTGCGGCCGGCGTCGTTGGTAATCGGCACGACCACCACCGGATAGATGGTGGCATCGGCCAGTTGGGCGGCTTCGAGCGCCTGGTGGGAAGTGGTCTTGGAGTAGGTGTCGTCGCCGTCGGTGACGATGATAATGACTTTGCGGCCTGCGCGCTTTTCGAGCGACCGCGAGCCGAGGAGGATGGCGTCGAAGAGCGCCGTCGCGCCCTCCGGAACCAGGTAGTGGAAGCGCTGTTCGAGCGACAGGTAGTCGTGCGTGAAGTCGCGGAGTTGCGTGACGTCGGCATTGACGCCGTAGAGGGCCACGGCGTCGCGGGCGCTGCCTTCGGAGAAGAGCGCGCGCAGAAACCGGCTGGCCGAATCGGTTTCGTACTTCAGATCCTTGCCGGTGGAGCCGCTGGTATCGATCATCAGGACGATGGAAACCGGCTGGTCGGTCTGGCGCTCAAACACCGCCAGATCCTGGTGGACGCCGTTATCGAAGACATCGAAATCCTCTTTGTGGAGGGCCCCGACCAGATTGCCGGCCTGGTTCCTGACGGTGGCCACCACGTGCACCAGATTGACGTTGGCGTGGAATACGGCCGGCTGCTGGGCCATGGCCAGGATGGCCGCCAGGCAGAGCAGGGCAAGTCCCCAGCCCGCGGCTTTACCGCGCATCGCGGGCCGCCTCTCCTTCGGACCAGACCTCGCCATCTTCGAAGTACTCCTTCTTCCAGATGGGGACCGCCTGCTTGAGCCTGTCGATGGCTTCGAGCGCGGCCTCGAAGGCCGGCCGGCGGTGCGGGGCGGTGACCACTATCGCCACGCTGGTTTCGCCCACCAGCAGACGGCCCAGGCGGTGCACCATGGCGATGCGGCAGATCTCGCGCGCGGCGGCGATTTCGCGCCCAATCCGCGCCATGGTCCGGAGCGCCATGGGCTCGTAGCCCTCGTATTCCAGGAAGCGCGTGCGGCGGCCCTTGGTGTTGTTGCGGACNNACCGCGCCCTCCGGGCCGGCGACCAGGCGCGCGGTAAGGGTGCGGGGGTCGATCGGGCGACGGGTCAGCGCGAAGTAGTTGCCCCCTTCGCAAATCTCGAGCGGGGCGGCGTCGGTTCCGCCGCTCACCGGNNGTATCCCGCACCTCCGCCGCGAGGTCCTCAAGCTGCTGGTTGCGAGCGGCTGCGATGCTGCCGGTCATCTCCCGCAAGCGCGGAAACCGCCGGGCGTAGTCTTCGAGCACGGCCCCCAGGGTGGTCCCGGCGGGCAGTTCGGCCTCTTCCGAGGGCCGTCCCACCAACTCCTTCAAGACGCCGAAAAACAACACTCGTGCACGCATGCCGGACTGTAGCACCAGTCTAACAGACGGGTTCGGCCGCCCCCCCGTTGCGCCGGGCTACAATACTTCTACCCATGAAACCCACCGCCGAAAGCCGTTTGCGCGTGCGCTACGCCGAGACCGACCGCATGGGCGTGGTCTATTACGCCAATTACCTGGTCTGGATGGAAGTGGGGCGCGTGGAGCTTTGCAAGTCGCTAGGCTTCAACTACCGCGACATGGAAGACCAGGACGGCGTTCTGCTGGCGGTGGCCGAATCGTATTGCCGCTACCGCGCGCCGGCGCGCTTCGACGACGAAGTGATCGTCAAGACCTGGGTGGACGAGGCCAACGCCCGCATCGCGGTTTTCGCGTACGAAATCCGGCTGGCGGAATCGGGCCGGGTGCTGGCCACGGGGCACACGCGGCACGTTTTCGTCAACCAGCGGATGGAACGTACGCGGCTGCCGCAAAAGTATCACGCCATGTTCGGTTTGTGAGCGGCGGGGGCTGGTGGACGACCGCTCTCTTACGTTCGCGGTTCTGCTTCAGGGACATCGCTGCCGGTTCGGCGCCAAGCCAAGGCTGCTTTCTCCACGGGATGACCGGCATCGCTGATGTCATAGGCTGCCAAGCCTTCCGACAAGGACCGCGCCTCATACAGGCGGTCGCCGCGCCAAGCCAGCGTGTGGGGAAACACAAAGACGAGAGGCCAGTATAGGATAGGAATGTGGGCGGCAAATAATAGCAAAGGAACGGAGACGGGTTCTCTATGCTGTCAATGGAGCCAATCGGATATGTAAGAAGCCCTTACCGGGATACTGGCGAGATTCCGAAGGGATTAGGCGCCAAACACGATGCGGAAGGCGTTCTTGAGATACGGGCGGAGTTTGAGCCTGGCCTCACGGATATTGAAGGCTTTTCTCACCTGTTCGTCATTTGGGCATTCGATCGGCCCGAAGGATTCAGCCTGGTGGGAGCGCCGCCGACCGACGATCGGCCGCACGGCGTATTCGCGACCCGCTCGCCGCGGCGTCCGAATCCGATTGGGTTAACTGTGGTGGAGTTGCTCTACCGCGAAGGGCCGGTACTCCACGTTCGCGGCATCGACATGCTGGAAGGGACCCCGATTCTGGACATCAAGCCCTATCTCTCAAGCGTTCCGCCGGAACGGCTGCGACGCGGGTGGCTGGCGGAAGCCGAAGCGCGTACCGGAGTGGAACCTTAGCATGTTGGAACGGGGGAACGGGCGACTGGCAACCGCTCTCTTACGTTCGCGGCTCTGCAAATTCAGGGACATCGCGCCGAGGCGGGCGCGGGCCGGAGGACCACAACTGGATGCTTCGAGCAACAGTTCCCGGAAGGGCCGGCGCCGCGGCGCTCCTGGGCAACGGTCGCTGCGCGCGGATTGAAAACAAGGGCGTTACTTGCGCCGGCGGCGCGGCGGCGGCGGAAGCCAAGGCAGCGGCTTGTCGAGTGGTATCATAGCTGCTTAAACCCCGTATTTTTGCGCTATTACGAAGGCGCGCGGCGAACCTTTCGGCGAGCCGGAGTTTGGCTCGCGGGAATCCACTTTCCGGGGATTGGAATTATAAACATGTTACAGGCGGTTGGAAGGCTCTACCGAAGCGGATTGGTCCTGTTGGCCTGCTGCGCGGTGGCAACGGCGCAGCAATATGTAATCTCCACCATCGCGGGCGCGGCGCCGCTCTCGCCTCCGAACTCGCCTCCCGCAGCCATGAGCGCCTCCGTCGGGCAACCGGCGCGCGTCACTACGGACTCCGCCGGCAACCTCTATTTCAGCAGTTTGAATTCGGTGTTCAAGGTGAATACAGCCGGCGTGCTCACCTTGGTAGCGGGGACCACCCACGCGGGCTTTTCCGGCGACGGCGGGCTGGCGGTAAACGCCCAATTGAACTCGCCCCAGGGTCTGGCCGTGGATTCGAACGGCAACCTCTACATCGCCGACTCGGTCAACAATCGAGTGCGCGTGGTTGCCTTGGGCACGGGCATCATCAACACCTTCGCCGGGAACGGCCAGACCGGAGAGTCGCTGCCGGCCCAGCCGACCAGCCTTCCCTCGCCGATCTACGGTGACGGCGGGCCGCCCACGCAGGCGTACCTGCACTTACCCTCGGGAGTGGCGGTGGACATATTGGGCAACGTTTACATCGCGGATACCAGCCACAACCGCGTTTGCGAGGTGTACACGACCGGATTATTGAGCGGGATCATCACCACCATCGCGGGCGACTCCTTCGCGGGGTACGGGGGCGATGTGGGGTACCCCGGCAACCCTGGATACCCAGGCATCGCGCCGCCTTACCCCATCAACGCCCAAGCCATCCTGGCGGAATTCCGCCAGCCCGAGGACGTGGCGGTGGATTCGACGTTCCACATCTATATCGCCGATACGGGCAACAATTTGATCCGCGAGGTGTGGCCCGGCGGGAGCATCAACTATGTTGTGGGCAATCCCTATCCTCCCGGCACCGTGAGTACCCCGTACTACGGCGACGGCGGCCTGGCGATCCAGGCAGGACTGGTCAATCCGTTCAGCGTGGCGGTGGATTCGTCCGGCAACATCTATGAAGCGGAGCCCGATCCGATGGGCGCGCGCGTCCGGGAGGTCTCCGTTTCGACGAACGGCACCACGTTGAACGGCAAGTTGTTGTGCCCGGCGACGGGTACGTGCATCAACTCGATTGCGGGCAACCGCCCGAACGGCTACGGCGGGGATAGCGGAGCCGCCTCGGCCTCGACGTTGAACATGGCCACGGGCGTCGCCGCGGACGCCTTCGGCAACCTGTACATCGCGGATTCTCTTAACGCGAGAGTCCGGAAGATCCCCTCGGTGAACGGCGCCAGTCCGCAAATCAACACGGTGGCGGGTGGCGGAGTATACAGTTTCTCGGGCGACGGCGGGCCCGCGAATGGCGCGTTGATGAACGTTCCGGAAGGGGTCGCGCTGGGCGCGGACGGGAGCGTTTACTTCGCGGATTCGGCCAACAACCGGGTGCGGCGGGTGGCCCCAAGCGGCGTGATCTCAACCATCGCCGGCAACGGTACGGCGGGATTCAGCGGCGACAACGGCAGCGGTCCCGCGGCGCAATTGAGCACGCCCGAGGGCGTAGCGGTGGATGCGCTGGGGAACGTGTATATCGCGGATAGCGGCAACAACCGGGTGCGCAAGGTGACGCCGGCGGGCGCGATATCCACCTTCGCCGGAACCGGTACGGCGGGGTCCTCGGGAGATGGCGGGCCGGCCGCCAGCGCGGCATTGAGCACGCCTTTCGGGCTGACTCTGGATGCGGCCGGGAATCTGTATATCACGGAGTTCAGCGGCGACCGGGTCCGCAAGATTGCCGCCGTCAATGGCGCGATCTCAGGCAGCAGCACGATTTCAACGGTGGCGGGCAATGGCGTCGGGGGGTACAGCGGCGACGGCTCGCAGGCCGTCAACGCGGAATTGAACGGTCCGAAAGCGGTGGCCGTGGATGCGGCGGGGGATATCTACATCGCGGATGCGGCCAATAACGCCGTGCGCCTGGTTACGACCGCCACTGGCAAGATCTCCACGGCGGTGGGCACCGGGGCGGCGGGGTTCACGGGAGACCTAGGGCTGGCGACCGCTGCCCAGGTGACCGACCCGACCGGCCTGGCGCTGGACTCGGCGGGCAACCTTTACATCGCCGACGGAAGCACGCGCGTGCGGAAGGTGTACGCCGACGGGATCATCGTTACCATCGCCGGCAACGGCAGCCGTGGGTTTTCGGGCGACGGCGGCGTCGCGACGAGCGCCGAGTTGAGCGGGCCCAGCGGACTCGCGGTGAACGCCTCGGGCGGCCTGTACGTGACGGACTCCGCGAACAACGCCATCCGCTTGCTGACGCCTCTGGCCGCCGCTCTCTCCATTGCCGCCGTAACCAACAGCGCCAGCAATCTTACCGGGCCCATCGCGCCGGGCGAGGTAGTGACCATCTACGGCTCCGGCCTGGGACCGGCCCAACTGGCGCAGATGCAGATCGATCCGGTGTACAACCGGGTCAGCGACAGCCTGGCGGGGACCAGCGTCCTGTTCAACGGAATGCCGGCGCCCATGGTCTACGCATGGAACACCCAGGTAGCGGCGGTGGTTCCTTATGAGGTCAGCGGGCCGGCGGTGCAGGTGTTGGTCGAATACCAGGGCCAGACGACGGCGCCGGTATCGGTCCCGGTGGCGGCGGCGGCGCCCGCGCTGTTCACCTATAACTACTCCGGGACGGGAGCGGCGGTCGCGCTGAACCAGGACGGCACGCTGAACGGGTCCGGGAACGCGGCGGCGATCGGGAGCGACGTCACTTTATACGAGACTGGCGAGGGTCAGACAAATCCCGCGGGGACCGACGGGCTGCTGGGTTCGGCCACGCCGCCGGCGCCGGTGCTGCCGGTGACCGTGACCATCGGCGGGCAGCCTGCCGGGGTGGTATCTTACGGTGGGATACCGGGCGCGGTGGCGGGCGTAATGCAGATCGTCGCGAAGGTCCCGAGCGGGATTGCGCCTGGGAATGCCGCGGTGGTGGTGACGGTCGGCGCCGCCCAAACGCAGTCGGGCGTGACTCTGGCAGTCGGGGCTCTCAGATGAACTATCGCAAACTAGGCAGAACGAACTTCCAAATTTCCGAGATTGGCTACGGCGCCTGGGGCATCGGCGGCGTACAGTGGCTCGGCGGGACCGACGACGAGTCGCTCACGGCGCTGCGGCGCGCCATCGAATTGGGCGTGAATTTCATCGATACGGCGCTGGCTTACGGCGACGGCCATAGCGAGCGATTGGTAGGACAGGTGGTCCGCGATGCGGGCCGCAGGATCTACGTCGCGACCAAGGTACCGCCGAAGAACCAGTTATGGCCCGCCCGCAAGGGCATTGGCATCGAGAGCGTGTTTCCGTACGACTACATTGTCCGGTGCGCGGAAGACAGCTTGCGGAACCTGAAGCTGGACGCCATCGACCTGCTGCAATTGCACGTCTGGAACCCCGAGTGGATCGGCCGCGAGGAGTGGCGCCGGGCGTTCGAGGACCTGAAGCGCGGGGGCAAGATACGCGCCGCCGGCCTTTCGCTGAACGATCACGATCCGGATTCGGGCATCGAAGCCATCCGGACTGGGCTTATCGACGGCGTGCAGGCGATCTACAACATTTTCGACCAAGGCGCGGCGAAGAATCTATTTCCGCTGTGCATCGAGGAGAACATCGGCGTGCTGGCCCGCGTGCCGCTGGACGAAGGCGGGCTGACGGGGAAGATCGACGCGAACACGAAGTTCCCAACGGGGGATTTCCGCGAGTTTTATTTCAGGGGCGGGCGCAAACGGCAGGTGGCGGAACACGTGGCGGCGTTGCGGCGGGACTTGAGCGATGGCGAGGACCTAGCGGAGACCGCGCTGCGATTCTGCATTTCGCACCCCGCGGTTTCGTCGGTGATTCCCGGCATGCGCACGGTGCGCCACGCGGAATCGAACACGGCGCTGTCCGCCCAAGGTCCGCTGCCCGAGGAGACTCTGGCGGTTCTCAAACGGCATGCCTGGGACAGGAACTTCTACGACTAACGGCGCGCGAACGGTGTTGGTGGTGGACGACGACCCTCAGATCCTGAGGCTGCTCGAGACCATGCTCAAGCCGCGGCGCGTCAAGGTTTTCGTAACGCCGCGCGCGACGGAGGCGCTGCAAATCTCAGAGCGCGAGGCCGTGCACCTGCTGATCTCGGACGTGGGGATGCCCGAAATGGACGGCCGCAAGCTGGCGGAGCGCGTGCTCAAATTGCACCCCCAGGCATCCGTGCTGTTGATTTCAGGCAGCCCGCCCGAGGCGCCGGCAGGGAGCGAGGCGGCGCGGGTGCACTTCCTGCGCAAGCCGTTCTTCCCATCGCAGTTGCTCGAGCAACTGCGGGAATTGCTGCCGTAGGAGGGCGGGGGGGGATCGCTTCCGGAGGCAGATGTGCACTTTCCTGGCACCACGCAATGTTTTCGGGTGCCGACGGTCCATCCGGAGCGGATCCGGTCGTCGGGCGTTGCCAGCAACGCCTTATATGGGGTTGCTCTCCCCTGTGCTCAACGCCGTCCGCTCAACGCCGCTCAACGCCGGGATGTCGCGCCTCTTTGATAATGT
>PLGA01000562.1 GCA_003139735.1 Bryobacterales bacterium
ACGCGAAGATTGCCGATCTACAGAAACAGATCGACGCGGCCAAACCGAAGGATGCGAAGCCAATGTCAGACGCGATCGGCGTGAAGCCGCCGGGCGGTGGTGTTGTGGATGCTCCGAAGTGATGTCCCTGCGCAGACATCTCACGGCCATCGCCGCTCTGGCGTCGCTCTGCCTCGGCCACCACGCCGAAGCGGCTGGTCGGTCGGCGCCGTCGATCTATTCAGCCGAATGGAGCGGAGGCGAGCCGGGACGCAACTGGGGCGGCGATCTCGTCGCCGAGGCGGCGCGCTACGTCGGCTCGGGCAAGTTCACGTCACTACCGGGGGCGTGGTGCGCCGACGCAGTGTCGTTCTGGCTTCAACGCGCCGGCAAGCCGCCGCTCGCAAGCCGCATGGCTGGCGCGGCGCTATCCTACGGGCCGCGTGGCTCGGGCGCGCCGGGCGACCTGGCCGTGTTTGTCGGGCGGCGCGGCTATGCCTATCACGTCGGCGTTGTCGTCGCGTCGCTCGGCGACCGGGTTGAGGTTGTCAGTGGAAATTGGGGCCATCGCGTTGGTCGCGCCTTCGTGTCGCGCCGCTCACTGATTTTCGTGAGGACGTGAGGCTATGCCCAAGCTCGCCCTCTCACTCGCCGCGTTCCTGATCGGCCTCGCGCTGGTGCTAGCGTGGGGGTTCAATGTCTTCGGCAACTGGGCAACGGACATCATCGCGGGTCTGCTGCTGACCGGCGGGGCGTGGGGCATGATCGACGCTTATGAAGATCACAGGGGAACCTGATTATGGCCTTCGCTCTCCCGCCGCTCAATCAGACGCCCTCGCCGAATTGGAGCGAGCGCGTCCCGGCGACGATCGACCTCGTGGTCATTCACGACTGCGAGGGGTCGTACCTCGGATCGATCGCTACATTCATGGCGCAGCGCGGCCAGTCCAGCGTCAGCGCGCATCTGGTGCTCAACGACGACGGGTCCGGATGCACGCAGATGGTGCCGCTGCTCAAGAAGGCGTGGCACGTCGTATCGTTCAACTCGCGCTCGATCGGCGTCGAGATGTCCGGATTTATGGCCAAGGGCTTTACGCCCGGCGAGCTGAACGCCGACGCCAATATCGTCGCGTGGCTGCTCAAGAAGTTCAACATTCCCTGCCAGGACGCTCTTGGTGGGAAGCGTCCGGGCTTCACATCACACTACGCACTTGGAGTAGCAGGCGGCGGCCACGTCGATCCGACTCGCGATCCTGTAGTCTGGACAGCCTATGTCGCTCGGGTTACGGCGGCATACATGACGCTACCCGATCCGCTACCGGTGTGGGCGCTGGATGACGCGCCGCCGGCCTTAATGAGGCTGACGCTGGCTGCGCCCGCACCCGCCGGCTTCGTGGCGACGTTCGACGTCCGCAAAGACAGCGATGTTATTCCGCCTCCGCCGCCTTGGCCGCCCGCGGGCAGTTCATTTTTCACGCTGTCCGCGCGCTGCATGAACAAATGGCTGGCGCTGGGCGCCCCTTGGATTGCTGCTGTCGGTATGGTCGCTAACGGCCAGGCCGAATGCGGGTTCAATGTGACGCTCGTCGGCGATCAGGACCGCGCTTTCGGGCTCCAGCAATGGTGGTGGGAACCACGCGGCGCAGCAATTCTAGCGGCGACCGGGATCGACGTTCGGCACGATCCGCTGATTGAGCACCATGTCGAGGCAGCCTGGTGGGAACTCCAAAATGCCTACAAGAAGATCTGGGCCGAGGCTTGCGCCGCGACGACGGTGAATGCCGCGTCGCAATTGGTCTGCACGAATTACGAAGGCGCCAGCGCCCCGTTTGCGGATATCCGTCGCGGAATGATGGCCGACGCTTGGGACCTGTATTTCAAGGCCACCCCATCGATCCTGGCTGACAACCCGCCGCAGGGGTGAGCGATGATCACGGGCTACGGCGCGCTCTTTGTTGACGCTATCATCGTCTGGACGGCATACATTCTAGTGGTTGGGGGATAAGCCAACCGAGCCCGGCGGTCTCCGAGCAAGAAAAGGAGCGTCGCCATGTGTTTCTCACTAGGCTGGCTGGAGCAGTTCCTCGTCTGGGTCGTCATAGTCTGTGCGATCGTGGCGATCATACAACTACTCCTGCCGTATGTACTGACGTTCGCCGGTGCGGCCGGCGCGATCATCGTCGCCGTCCTTAGGATTGTGCTGTGGGCGGCGGTCGCAATATTCCTCATCTATCTCTGCTTTGACCTGATCTCGTGCCTTGGTGGTCTGCATTTGCCAAGGATGGGCGGTTAGGAGAATAAGAACACCGCGCGGAGACTGCTCGCCGGGGCCGCGCGGAATCCTCCTCCCCCGGCGAGACTGAGGAGAGCAACTATGTTACCCAATAGCGATCAGATCGGCGGCATCATCCGCGCGCTGATCCCCGGCGTCGTGGCGCTTGCCACGCATTACGGGCTTGGAACGACGGACACGGACACGATCATCGCCACGGCGGTCGCCACGGCGGCTGTGTCGATCTGGTCCGCTATCACGAACCAGCCCGGCACCGTCATCCCGACGAAGTAACCCGCGCTTCGGCGCACAATAGGAGAATAC
>PLGA01000345.1 GCA_003139735.1 Bryobacterales bacterium
ACCTGTGTACATCGGCGACCTGGCTGGCGTCGACCGCGTCTACAAGGACCCGACGCAATATGCGCGGTCCAGAGGCGAGCGAGCCATTATGCTCTCCGTGGAAATGCAGGAAGGCAATAACATCGTGGATTTCGGCAAGGAGGTTCACGCTTCGCTCGACCGACTGCGCCCCCTGTTGCCTCCGGATCTGAAGATCGAATTTGTAGCGGACCAGCCTACGGTTGTCGCCGACCGCGTGAAGCACTTTATCCGGGAGTTCGGGATTGCCATCGCCTCAGTGATTTTGGTGACCATGCTGCTGCTGCCGTTCCGCGTCGCGCTCGTATCCGCGGTGGCCATTCCAGTAACCATTTCGGCAACCTTCGGACTACTCAACGCTTTCGGCATCGAGTTGCACCAGGTGTCCCTCGCCGCGTTGATCGTGGTACTGGGGATGGTGGTGGACGACGCCATCGTGATCGCAGACAACTACATCGAGTTGCTCGATCACGGCCTGCCGCGCTCCGAAGCGGCTTGGCGCAGCGCCAGCGAGCTTGCGGTTCCCGTGCTCACCGCTACCCTGACCATCATCCGTTCGTTCCTGCCCTTCCTGATTCTCTCCGGGGCCACCGGCGAATTCATTCGCGCGCTGCCGTTAACCGTTGCCATCGCGCTGTCGACCTCTTTCCTTGTCGGTATGTTGCTGACCCCCCTGTTGTGCCAGTTCTTCATCAAGAAAGGACTGCACAGTCCTGACGCGGCTGCGGGGAAGAAGCGCCGTTCGCCGCTCGACATCATGCAAGCGGTCTACAACCGGGTGATCGTGATGGCGATGAATTGGAAGCCCGCTGCAATGGTATTGGGCGTATTTGCCGTGGGGGCCGGCGCATTCGTACTCCATCGCCTGCCCGAGCGATTCTTCCCGTTTGCCGAGCGCGACCAGTTTGTGGTGGATGTCTGGCTTCCCGAGGGCTGGAAGGTCGAAGCCACACAGGACGCCGTGAAGCGCATCGAGAATGTGATGCGCGAAGAGAAGGATATAGTCAACTACACTTCATTCATCGGGTCGAGCTTTCCGCGCTTCTACTACAACGTTAATCCGCAACTGCCAGACAAGAACTATGCCCAGTTACTCGTCTCGACCAAGTCGCCGGAAGTCACGCCCGAGTTGGTCAAGGCGCTGCGCCCGCGTCTCGCGCAGACGGCTCCGGAAGCGCGCGTCTTCCTGAGCGAGTTGCAACAGGGTCCGGTCCAGTTGGCGGCCATCGAAGTCAGGCTGACCGGCGACGACGAACGCGTCCTGCGCTACTGGGGCGATCAGGTCATGGAAATGCTCCAGCGCACGCCGGGATCGCTGGACGTGCACACCGACTGGCGTGAGGATGCGTATCGCATGAAGGTGAACCTCCGCGAGGAGGTGGCCAACCGTCTGGGCTTCACCAATGCAACGATCGGCCAGGAGCTGGCGGGCGGCTTCGAAGGCGCGCCGGTCACCACATACTGGGAAGGCGAGCGCGACATCGCCGTCGCCTTACGGCTGGAACCGGCGCGGCGCCAGACCTTCAACGATGTCGCCAACACGTACGTGATGTCACCCGTAACCGGGGCGCGCGTGCCCTTGGACAGTATTGCCGCGGTGTCTCCGGTCTGGGACCCGGGCCGCATTGTGCGGCGCAACGGTGTCCGCACTCTCACCGTTCGCTCATGGGCTCAGGGAGGCATACTGCCCAGCCAAGTCCTGGAGCGTGTCCGCCCGGCAATCGATAAACTCCCGCTGCCGGCCGGCTATCGCGTCTGGTACGGCGGCGAGTATGAAAATCAGAACGACACTTTCCCTGAGATGGTGAAAGCGCTGCTCATCAGCGTCATCGCGATCTATCTCATTCTGATGTTTCAGTTTCGTTCGGTCATCGATCCCTTTGTGGTGATGGCCGCGATTCCGCTCGGGCTCTTAGGAGCATCGCTGGGATTGATGGTGACTCACAATCCCTTCGGTTTCACCGGATTCCTGGGCATCGTGAGCCTGGGAGGCGTCGCGGTGCGCAATTCCATCATTCTGGTGGACTACACTCGCGAGCGCATGAAGGAAGGCGTGGCCATCGAGGAGGCCGCCATCGAAGCCGGCGAACGCAGATTGCGGCCCATCTTCCTGACGACGATGGCGGCGGCGGTCGGCGTTACGCCAATGATTCTCTCGGGGTCNNCCGGGTCGAGCATGTGGTCGCCGCTGGGTAGCGCGATTGCATTCGGATTGGTAGGTTCTATGTTCTTTACTCTCGTCGTAATTCCGGTTCTCTACGTTATGATTCACAAGCGTGATCCCCTGCCGGGACCGGTCGGGCCGATTGCAGCGGCAGTGCTGATGCTTATCATATGCGGCTCCGCGGCGCACGCGCAACCGCGCCAGTTGACACTCGATGAAGCGGTGTCGATAGCCACGAATCACAACTCGGTGGTGAAGATGGCCGGCGATAAGGTAAAGGCGATGGACGCACGCGTTCAAGAATCGCGGGCGGGCTACTTCCCATCGCTAGCGAACGATTTAACGGCGGTGCACATTGCCAATCAGCAGCACATCGAAATCCCGGCAGGCTCGCTCGGAGTGTACCCCAGCGTCGGTCCCATACCGGGCTCGCCAGTGTCGCTGGACCAGGGCAAACAGAATTTCGGCCTGAGCATGACCACCCTCTCGCAACCCATCACGCAGTATTTCAAGACCCGGGCGGGAGTGGATGTGAGCCGTGCGGACGCTGCAGGTGCACGCTCCGATATGCATCGCGCCGAAAACGAGATTGCGTACAAGGTGAAGGAGGTGTACTACGCGATCCTCGCCACCGAACGGCGCCGGGACGCGGTGGCCGCACAGATTCTGGCGGAGCAGCAGCGAATTACGGAAACGAACAATGCGGTCGAGTCCGGCGTGGTGCTGGAGATGAAGTCCGCCGAAGTGCGGGCACAGATCGCGCAGGCAAAGTACGCACACGGACAGTTGCAGGACGCCGTGGCAGATATGAGGCAGGAACTGGCGGATCTCTGCGGGTTGCCGATCGAGACCGACCTACAGCTTGCACAGCCCGATGGCTCGGCCTCACAGCCTTCGCCGGAGACCGACGCGGCCGTGCAGGAAGCCTTCGCGCACAATCCCGAGATCGAGGCGGCCAGTCATCAACTCGAGAAGGCTCGCGCGGCTTTGCGCGCGGCCCGCGCCGAGTACATACCCGAGGTTAGCGCGTTTGCGCAGCACGAGTATCAGGACGGCGCGCCGTTCCTCTCGCGCAATAATGGTACGGTCGGCCTGCACATGACGTGGACCATACTCGAGTTCGGCAAGCGCCGCGGGCAGGTAACGGAGCGGTCGGCGGAGATTGCCCAGGCAGAGGAGAGTCTGGCGCATCTTAAGAATCGCGTACGGATCGATGTGGAGAAGGCGGTTCGCAAGNNAGGCGACCACGGAAGCGCGCCGCGTATCGATCGATCAGGCGGAGATCGGGACGGCGAATCGCTCCATCTTCCTGGAATCGGAGGCCTCGATGCTCAGCGCGCAGGCCGATCTGTTGCGAGCGGAGTACGACCGCAGCGTGGCCGCCGCGGACCTTACACGGCTTACTGGAAACAGATAAATAC
>PLGA01000022.1 GCA_003139735.1 Bryobacterales bacterium
GCATGGTCGCCGACGTGCAAGGCGGCGCGACGCCGGGCGACGGGCTCGGCGGTCGCTTCTGGTACAGCGCCTCGTCCACCGCGCCCGACAATGGCGCCACCGTCATCGCGCCAACCGGCGCCATTCAGGGCGCGTGGCTGAAGCTGGCCCCGGTCTACTCCTACCAGACACCGACGACCGGCTTCTCGATCCAGATCGCGAGCGGCGTCACGTCGCTTATTCTCAACCCGGCCGGCACGCTCGCCGCTGGAACGATCGTCTTTCCTGCGACGCCGATCGACGGCCAGATGCTCAATCTCTCGTCGAGCCAGATCATCACCGCGCTGACGATGAGCGCGCCGGCGGGCCAGACGGTTCTCGGCGCTCTGACGACGATCGCCGCCAACGGTTATGCGGCGTGGCAATATGTCGCGTCCGCCGCCAAATGGTTCAGGGTGTCCTGATGGCTCCTCCGCTCCCCACAGTCGCCGCGCAAGGCCTAGGGTCCGTCGGTTCGGACCAGCTCAACACCTACGTCCAGACGGTTCAGAATTTCGCTCAGCTGCGCTCCTTCGTCGCGCTGAACGACATGAGCGTTCAGGTGCTGGGCGGCGCGTCCGAGGGCGACGGATCGCAGGGCCTCTTCTGGTACGACGCTTCCAGCACCGCGCCCGACGACAACGCGACGGTCATCGTGCCGACCGGCAACACGCAGGGCGCGTGGCTGCTCTTGCCGCCGGGTTCCCAGTCGCTGGGTAATTTCGCCTCGCTCGACGTGTCGGGCAATGCCGTGGTCGGCGGAAATCTGTCGGTCGGCGGAACGCTGACGACAACCGGCGTCGCGACCTTCGACGCCGACGTGCTGATGACCGGAACCGGCGAGGTCCAGGTCCCGGCCGGCACGACGGCCCAGCGCAGCGCCAGCCCGGCGCCGGGCATGATTCGCTACAACACTTCGCTCAGCATCTTCGAGGGCTACGGCGGCAGCTGGATATCGCTCGGCGCAACCGGCGTCGTTCAGCCGCCGAATTGCCGCCTGACGCTGTCGAGCGGCGTGCCGGTGCTGTCGAGCGCGGTGAACAGCTCGGCGGGCGTCATTCTCACGCCTTACAACGGCAACGCGGCGCCGCAGTGGAACGGCTCCGCGTGGAGCTCGGCGGTTTTCCCCGAGATCAGCCAGGCGCTCAGCGACACGGTCAACTCGCCGGCCGCGGCGATCGCCAACAGCCTCTACAACGTCTATCTCTGGTACAAGGCCGGCGTGGCGACGCTGTCGCGTGGTCCCGTGGTGACGAACCCGTCTCTCAGCCTGACGCGCGTCAACGGCTTTCTGGTCAACACGCTGGCGATCACCAACGGTCCCGCCGCTGGCTACGGCCTCTATGTCGGCACGATCGCAACCGACGTCTCAGGCCTGGGCGTGACGTTCAACCCGACGCCGGCGGCGGCGAGCGGCGGCCCGACGACGGGAGCAGGCGGCGTCAATCCCGGCGCGTGGATTGGATTGTGGAATACTTTCAACCGTGTTTCGGTAGGCGCGTCGGCGCAAGACAGTAAGACGAGTTGGAACGGCGTGGGCGGTAGTAGCTGGGGGGCATCCGACGCGAGTACTAAGAATAGAATAACATACGTAGCCGGAAATGCATATGATTCTGTAACCGCAAGTTTTGTCGATTATGTCACTGGGATTAGTACGTCGGTTGTCGTCGCCGCCTTCGGAATAGGCGTTGATAGCGTGTCAGTGCAGAGCGGCGATGCTGGATTGGCCGGCGCTGATGCGCAGAATGGCGCATCTAGCGGTAATCGCGGATCATATAACGGTATCCCAGGCGTCGGTCAACACTATTTGCAGGCGCTTGAATTAACAAGCGCGACTAATTCGACGATATACGGTCTGTACGCCTCCGGCGTGCAGGCGCACGGTCTATCCGCGCAGGTATGGTTCTGAGATGCGTTGGCTCGTCGCACTTCTGCTCTTAACGTCTTCGGCGCTCGCCGAGCCGCCGGCGCAGCCGTGCCCGTCGATCAGCGCCGGCTGGACGATTCCGTTCTCAGGGCCGATCACCTCGGTCGGCTACGACCAGACGGCGCAGATGCTCGACGTCGCTTTCGGCCCCGTCATGACGACCTTCGCTAACGTGCCGCTTGGCGTGATGCAAGGCTTCCAGAACACGTCGAACGCCAACGCGCTTGTCTATTACAACTCGATCGTCGTGCCGAGCTACCACGCGCTGTTCCTGTTTCAGCAGAACAATTGCCCGATGACGCTCGAGAGCGGAGGCTACCTGTGGACCGATTGAAGTTCGCATTCGTCGCGCTTCTTGTCGCGTCGCCCGCCGCGGCGCAGCAATGCGGCACGCTGACGACCTGCCCGCCGGTGTCGACGCCACTCGCTGGAACCGAACTGCTCTACACGGTGCAGGGCGGCGTCTCGAAGAAGATGACCGTGACGCAACTTGGCTTGGCGCTAGGCCCATATTTTGCGCTCACGCCTGGCGTCTCGCCGATCGTCCCGACGACGAATGGCGGCTTGCTATGGGACAACAACGGGAAGCTCGCTGATTCGTTGGCGCCGCTTCAAACAGCGCTGCCGTCTCTAGCGGCCAATCAGATCTACGGCGGAACGGGCGCAGCAGGCGCAGCGCAGCACTTCCCGGC
>PLGA01000640.1 GCA_003139735.1 Bryobacterales bacterium
CTGCCGCCGCGCGAGGCCGGCTGCCGCGACGGACTGCCCACACTTTTTCAGACCTTCGAATCGCCGGACTACAAACCCGACACGATCCTGATGTTCGGAAGCCAATTGGAGAATACCGATCTGATCCCCGGCGAGGGCGAGTTTGTCCGCGCCTGGAATGCCAAGTACGCCTTTCCGCGCCTGCAACTGGCGACTTTCCGCGACTATTTCAAGGTGGTCGAGAAGAAGTTCGGGGATCAGCTCGAAACCGTCCGCGGNNGGGAGGACGGCATCGGCACGGACTCGCAGTTCGCGGCTCTCTACCGGGAGACCGAAAGCCGCGCGCTGTCGGTCGAGAAGCTGTCCTCGGTGGCCGCGATCCAGCAGCCCGAATGGGCGCCGCCGCTTGAGGGACTGCGGACTCTGTGGCGCGACCTGTTGCTTTACGCCGAGCACACCTACACCTCCTCGGGCGGCTACTCGCGGCCGGAGAGCGAACAGACCGTGCGCCAGACGGAGACCAAGCATTTCCATGTCTCCGACGCTCGCGAGACGGCGCATTGGATCGCNNGAATCCATGAGCCGCCTGCTGGAGAGCATAGGGATCGAGCCGCCCGCCATGGTGGTTTTCAATTCGCTCGGTCACGAACGCAGCGGCCTGGTGGAAATGGACCTCTCGAATGGCGTGCAGTTGGTGGATACGGAAACCGGCCAGCCGGCGGCGCTCGAACGGCTGCGGGTGGGAGAAGGATACCGGCGCGTGCGGTTCCTGGCCAGCCGCGTGCCGGCGATGGGGTATCGCGTCTACCGTATGCAGGGCGGCCAGGCTGCGCCGGCGGCGCCTGAGCCCAAGCCCGCCAACGCCATCGAGAACGAGTTCTACCGCGTAACCATTGACCCGCATCGCGGCGGGGTTTCGAGCGTTTTCGACAAACAGGCCGGCCGCGAGCTGGTCGATTCAAGAAGCCCGTACCTGCTCGGCCAATACGTGTACGTGGCGGGCGGCGACGATAGCCGCCTGATTCACATCTCCGAGCATTTGCCGACCGCGAACCTGACGGTAAGCCCGGCGGAGGCCGCGGCCGAGGCCACCGCGCTGGAAACGCCGTGGGGAGAGCAGTTGCAGTACCGCGTGAGCGGGCTGCATGCGCCGCGGATCGATGTAGAGATCCGGCTGTTCCACGGCGAGAAGAAGATTGAGATTGTCAATCGTTTCCAAAAGGAGCCGGTGAACGTCAAGGAGGCCATCTACTTTGCGTTCCCCTTCGCCGCGCCGCAGCCGCAGTTCGAGTACGAGGGCCAGAACGGAACGGTCAACCCGGCGCGCGACGAACTGGCCGGCGGCTGCCGCGAATGGTACACGGCGGGACACTGGTCGAGCGTGAGCGGCGGCGGAATCACGGCCGCGGTGATCCCCGTCGATGCGCCGCTGGTGAGCTTCGGCGACATCAACCGGGGTCTGTGGCCGGAGAAGTTCGAGCCAAAATCGTCCACCATCTTCTCCTATGCGTTGAACAACTATTGGCATACCAACTTTCCGCGCGTGCAGAGCGGCGAGTTCACGTTTCGCTACGTGATCACCAGCGGCGCCACGCTGGACCCGGCGGCCCTGAGCCGTTTGGGACGCGAGTCGCTGACGCCCCTCGAAACCGGCGAGCTGGGGGGAAACGACAAGAGGGGACTGCGCGGCTCGCTGCCGGCCACGCCCGCGAGCTTCCTCGGCGTGGACGGCGACGGCGTGGAGTTGGAGACGTTCAAGCCAGCCGAGGATGGCAATGGCTACATCGTCCGGCTTCTGGAAACTGCCGGACATGCGGGCAGGGCGCGGATTTCTTCGCGTTTGATCGAGTTCAGCCGCGCCTGGCTATGCAATGCCGCCGAGGACAACCTGCGCGAGATTTCGTTGTCGAGCGGCGGGGTGGAAGTGGACCTTTCGCCGTACGCGATTGTGAGCTTGCGTGTGCTGGCGCGTCCGGCTGGGCGGTAGGCGGGAACGGGACGGCGCTTGCCATGAGTCCGTTCTCGATCTCAGGGCGCTTCCGCGGGTCGGCGACTGGGCGCTCCCATGGAGCGCTGAAAGGGGCCACTTTTCCGCCCGGCGAGATCAAAGGAATGGAATCCCGTTNNGCGCTTCCGCGGGTCGGCGACTGCTAGGCGGACAAAGAACCGGCGCCGGAAAGCGACCGCCGGCGCTAGAGAAAAGGACATGCGGGTAACAATTCGGTAACATCAGGCTTGTAGCTTGATCTTATGAACATTCGACATTATGCCGCCGCGGTCGTGGCAACGCTGCTTCTGGCAGGGCCGGGCAGCGCCCAGTCCGCCGCGGATCTTCTCCAGCAGGGGATACACGCTCAGGAAACCGTAGGCGACCTCGACGGAGCCATCGCGATTTTCCGCCAGGTTGTCGCTTCCCCATCCACCAACAAACTCCTTGCGGCGCAGGCGCAGTACCAGCTTGTGCTGTGCCTGTTGCAAAAGGGCGATCGAACCAGCGCGGCCAAGGAGATTCAGACCCTGGAAAAGGACTTCCCAGACCAGACGGACCTCCTGAACAAAGCCCGCCGGGCCATGGGCGGCGGCGAGACGTTGCTACCCGCGCCGTGGGGCCAGCGGGAGACGGTTCAACTGAACATCAAGCGGGACGGCGCTTCCACCGGCGACACCCTGTTCTATTCGGTGGAACCGGAGATGGGCGACGGCGCCGCGCTTAAGCCCAATCCGCAGGCGGCGATTCTGACCTGGGAACTCACCACCACGAAAACCAAGCGAAGCGTCATTATCGAGGTGGACCGCGATACGATGCGGCCCATACCGAAATACCCAGGCCGTGGCGCGGACCCACTCTTGGAGTCGGACGACGACATGGGCGACCCGGCGTCAAAGCCGCTGATCGGGCCGCTGATCGACATCCAGGGATCGGTTTTCCTGCTGCGCCGCCTGCCGTTCGCCGTGGGATAC
>PLGA01000230.1 GCA_003139735.1 Bryobacterales bacterium
GAGCCATCCAGGGCGGTGGCGGTCACGGACGCCGCGGCTTTCAGGTTGCGCAGAACCACCGTGCCGGTGACCGGCTCAATCAGGCTGGGCGACGCGCCCCAAGTGACGTTACGGGGGTTGGGGACTTCGCGCAGGAATTCGATCGGGCGATGAGATCCCAAGAGGAAGGCCTTCGCAAGTTTGTGGCGGAGTCCGGAAAGAAAGGTCTTGGCAGCGTCAGCGGAATGCGCCTCTATATAGACCCCGTGATTAGGGACTATCGGAATTCGCCCGAAGGCTCACTGCCGCCGCCCAGCCCAAGGGGGATCAGACTGGATTAGGCACGGCGCGCGTTCACCGGCTGCGGCAGGTGACTTCGGACTGACGCATGATAGAATCCAGGCTTGCCTAGAGGTGGGAGTGGAGGTGACGAAAATGCGTCCGTCCCCTTTTTCGCGGCGCGCTTTTGCCCTTGGAACGGTTGCTTCGATGTTCATTGCGCCCAAGGCGGCGGGCGCGTCCACCGCGGCCAGGACGTTTCATGTCTCCGCGGCGGGAAACGATGAAAGCAGCGGACTGTCTCCGCAAAAGGCGTGGAAGACGCTGGATCGGGTGAACCGCGCGCCGTTTGAGCCGGGCGATGCGATTCTGCTGCGCTCCGGCGACGTTTGGAAAGGGCAACTGCAATTGCAGGGCTCGGGGGCGGAGCATAAGCCTATTCTTCTGGGCCGCTATGGGACCGGGCGCTTGCCAGTAATCGACATGGGCGCGGCGAAGGGCGCCGCGGTCCGGCTGGAGAACCGGAGTTGGTGGGAGATCCGCGAGCTTGAAGTCACCAGCGGGGCGCCGGCGGACGCTCAGATGGGGCGGCAGGGGATTGTTGCGCTGGCGACGGGCGACGGCAAGACTACGAACATCGCAATCCGCCAGTGTTACATCCACGATATCTGGGGAACGCTCGGCGGGGGCGGGCCGCTCGACGGCTATAACAGCGCCGCCATCTTCGTGGGCCGGGTGCAGGGCGACAGGGTGAGAACGGGCGCCGCGGAGAACATGCTGATCGAAGGGAACAGGATCGAGCGCGTCGACCGGTGCGGCATCATCGCATGGCACGGCGGCAAGGGCGTGGCGATCCGCGGCAATCGCATCGATAACCTGGGCGGGGACGCCATCTTCCCGGAAGGCTGCGACGGAGTGCTGGTGGAGCGCAACGTGGTTACCCGGAGCTGCCTGCGGACGGGCGACCCCGACCTTACACTGGCGGGGAGAGGCTACAACCCGCACTCCGCGGCGATATGGCTGCAGAACCTCACCGGCGGCATCATGCAGTTCAACGAGGTCTACGATACGGGCCGGGCGAAAGGCAACGGAGACGGCGAGGGCTACGACTTCGATTTCGGGTGCCGCGACTGCATCCTGCAATACAATTACAGCCGGAACAACCACGGGCTGCTGCTGGTGATGAACCGGGCTACGGGCAACATCGTACGGTATAACATTAGCGAAAACGACCAGACGCACCTGCTGGCGCTGCGGTCCAACCTGGACGACGGGAATTTGATCTACAACAACGTGTTCTACATCGATCACGGGACGGCCGAGATTGAGATGATGGATTCGCGGGAGCTGAAAGACAAGAGCAAAGTGGGCGCGCCGATGCGCAACAACATCTTCTACGCCACGGGCCAGGGCCGGTTCAAGGTGACCTACTTAGCGCCAACGCTCGCGGACGCGAATCCCGGGGATAACCGGCTGTTCCTGGACAACTGCTACTACGGCCCCTGGCTGGGCGACGGTCCGAACGACTCCAACCGCGAAAGCAAGACGTACGATCCGCTCTTCGCCGCCCCGGGCGAGGGCGGGATGGGGTTCGACAGCCTGAAAGGGTACCAACTGCGCGCGGACTCCGCCTGCCTGGGGCGCGGGACGGCGATTCCTCACAACGGCGGCCGCGACTTCTGGGGGAATCCGTTACCCGATGGCAAGTTGGACATCGGGGCTTTTCAGCACCGGGCAAAGTAGCGGGCAATTCGGAGAACCTATCGCCATCGGGGGGAACCAGGGGGGAACCAGGGGGGAACCAGGGGGGAACCAGGGACAGACGGATCTGTCCACGCGGCGCGAAAACCGCGCCTTGGGACAGATTCGTCTGTCCCTGGCGTTCAGGAGTGGTTGATGTAGGTGGAGGATGTTCCGTTTTTCCGCAGCTCGAATTTATCGGCGACAGCGCCGTCGATAGAGTAGGCGGTTAGGGCCAAGCGGTTGGGCGATACGTCGACGATCTGGTAGAACTGTTCGTTCTCGATCATCTTCGCCATGTATTGGCTGTTCACTTTCTGGGTCTTATACATCTTCGGGCCGCTCACGGAGATGACGTAAATGACGCCGGGGGCCGAAGGGTCGACGATGCGGTCGCGGGCGATCTTGTGGGTGCGGGCATAGACGTGGTCGTGGCCTTGCAGGACCAGGTCCACATGGTACTTTTCGTAGAGCGGAGCGAGGGCGGCGCGCATGGCGGCGTACTCACGGTCCTGGGCGATGGCGTAGATGCCCTGGTGCTGCACGACGATGGTCCAGCGATTGGGGTTATCACTCAGAACGCGGGTGACCCACTCCACCTCCTTGGCGGTGACGCGCTGGCGCGCCGCGGCATCGTAGCCTTCCTCGGCGAACGCATTCACATCAAGGGCGATGAAGCGGACACCCTGGTAGTCCAGGTAATACGACTGGCCCGGCATGTCGTCCAGATCCGGGCCGTTGGCGGGCAGGGCGAAATGGCTCCGCCAGGGCCACGCGGCGGCGAGCGACGACTTGGCGTCCGGGGCGCCGACCGGCCGATGCAAGTCGTGGTTGCCCGGAACGGGAATACTGGGGACGGTGGCGGAGATGAAGGCCAGTGCGTCGCTCCACTCGCCCCAAAGAGAGTCGTCGTACCCTTCGGCGACCAGGTCGCCCGCGTGGACGAGGAAGCGGGCATCGGGAGCGGCGGCGTAGGCGCGGCGGATGGACCGCGACCACAACGACTTGATGCTGTTCTGTTCGTCGCCCACATAGAGAAACCGGAAGGGCTCGGGCGTGGCGGAAGCGGTGCGAAAGACGTTCCACTCGCCCCAGACCTGGCCATCGCCCACGCGGTAGCAGTATGCGGTGTTGGGCTCGAGCCCCTGGAACCTGGCGGCGTAATGGGCGGCGGACCGGCCATCGCCCAGGTCGTCTTTTTGAAAGGCGGCGGACGTGGTAGTGGCCAACGGTTCGAACTTGGGGTCGGCTAGGAACTTGGCGACCTGCGCCTGTGGAGACGCCGCGCGAAGGTCGGTACGCCAGGTCACGGCCTGGGTGCGGGCGGGATCGCCGGCCCACGAGAGGACGATCCGCGAGGGGACCGCTCCCGCGGCGGCCGGATCGGGCGGCGCCGCGGCAGCGCGAGTGGCCAAAGAAGCCAGAAACGGGCCGGGCGCCAGTTGAGCGAATTGGCGGCGGGTGAATTTAGGGATCATGACGTTTCTCCTTGGGCGCGGCTAGAACTCGGCGCGCAACATGAACTCCAGGCGGCGCGGAGCGCCGGTGCCGGTGGCGCCGGTATTCAGGATGCTGGTGATCTTTCCGAAATTGGAGGATGACGTGTTGCCGGAGGGGTTCGACCATTGCGGGTTATTGAGCAGGTTGAACGCCGCAGCGCGGAAATTCAGGGCGAGACGCTCGGTGACGCGGAAACGCTTCTGGAGGCCCGTATCGATTTCGTAATTGCGCGGGCCGGTGGCGATGTAGCGTCCCAGGTTGCCCCAGGTTCCGTTGGCCGGAGTGGAAAACGCGGCGGGATTGAACCACATGGTTGGAATGCTCTGGTTGGCGGCGTAGATCGACTGGCCTTGGACGTAGTTGGGCCGCTGGCCGGAAGTGTTGCCATCCGGCATTGCCGCGGACTTTCGTGTAACGGTGATATTTATCGGCGTCCCGGTGCGGGCGGTGGCCAGACCCGTGAGCGACCATCCGCCCAGGATGTTGGAAGCCAGACCGCTGTTCAGAAAGTGCTGGCCGTGTCCGAAGGGCAACTGCCAGATGCCGTTGGTGGACAAGGTCTGGCGCACATCGATATCGGAACTGCTGCGGTCGCAAGCGCGGCAGGCCATATCCTGAAAGCCGACGCTCGTACCCGAACCGTCGGACGCGTCCGTGATCCCGTGCGACCACATGTAGTTAGCCTGGAACAGGAAGCCGTGCGCAAACAAGCGGTGAACGGAAGACTGCATCGCGTTGAAGTTGTTATTGCCGTCGTTGGCTTTCAGGCCGAACGAGCTGAAAGCCGACAAGGCGCGCAGGCCCGTGGCGGGATTAATCAGGTTGACGGTGTACTTGTCGAAGAGGTGGTGGCCCTCGCCGCCAACGTAGCCCACTTGCGCCACGAACCCCTTGCCCACTTCCCGCTGGATCACGAAATCGTAGTTATTGTAGGAGAGGTCCTTGCGGTGGCGGTCGATGGCCTTCGGGCCGTAGAGCGCGAGGGCGGGATTCAAAAACGGGGTCAGCGGATAAGACAGATTCGGCGTAGTGCTGATGGTCCAGGAATAGCGCGGCACGGCGCTTTCCGCGGGATCGCTGAAATCGTCGTTTTGGTTGCCGCCGTAATAGATCCCGAAGCCGCTGCGAATCGTGGTTTTCCCCTCGAACGCCCGCGGAGCCCACGCCATGCCGACGCGCGGCCCGAAATCCTTCGGGTTGGGGCTGTAATAAGGCGTGCCTTTGGGACAGAAGCCGCCGCAGCCGGCGATATCGACCACGGCGGAGCGGTTCAGGATTTCGTGAGCCACGGAGTAGTATTCATAGCGCAGCCCCAGGTTCAGGGTGAGCTCCGGGGTGACCTTGAAATCGTCCTGGAAATATCCCATGGCGAACGTGCGCCGGTTGCCCACCACGCCCTCGCCTTGCAGCCAACTGGCCGAGGCGGCCACGTCGTTGATGAAGTCGGTGGGCGAATTAAAGCTCACCGACTGCGTGGTGAGCGTGTTGCCGGAGTTGTTCAACTGGATGCGCCGGATTTCCACTCCCGCTTTGAGCGTGTGGCGGCCGCGCACCGTGGTCAGGTTGTCCAGGTAGTTGTACGTGGTGCCGACCTCGGTATCGAGCGAGGTACTGCTCAGCGAATCGAAACCGAGTCCGTTCACCGCCGTCACGGTCAAGGCCGCCGGCGCCGTGCCGTAGCCCCAGTTGTGGTAGTTGGCGCGGTTCACGCCGACTTTGGCTTCATCCACGGTGGTGGCCGAGAAGATGTGCTGGAATTGCAGAACTACGTTGGTCGGAACCAGGTCCACCACGGCGTGGTCGCCGAGAGCGTCGCTGGGATTGTCGATGTAGGCGTTGTCCACGTTGTAGCGGAAGTACGCGCTGCTCTTGCCGTTGAAGATGTAATCAAGGCGGAACATGCCGGAATCTTCGCGGACGGTGTTGGTGGCCACGTCGGTGACGTAGTCGCTGATGCTGTCGTGCGGCGCCGTCCCCTGCCGGTAAGCGTTCACCAGTGGGGCAAGCGCCGGCGAGGTGGCGATCACGTGGGCGCGATACGCCGCGTTGGGAACCAGGTTCTGATAGAACGTTTGGCCCAGGCTCTGGCGCAGGCCTTCATAGTTGGCAAAAAAGAACGCCTTGTTCTTCACGATGGCACCGCCGAAACTTGCGCCGAACTGGTTCAGGCTGAACGGCGGCAAGGTGGGACCGTCGAACGGCGAGCGGGCGTCCAGACGGTCATTGCGGAGCATGTAGAAACCGCTGCCGTGGTAATCGTTGGTTCCGCTCTTGGAAACCACGCTGACCTGTGCGCCGCCGGCGGAGCCGGCTTCGGCGGTGTAGACGGCCGTGCTGACGCGGAACTCGGCGATGGAGTCGAGCGAGATATTCAGCCGCGCGTCGGCCTTCTGCGTTTGCTCCTGCACGCCGCTGGCGTCGATGCCGTCGAAGACAAAGTTGCTATCGTCGAGCGAGTGGCCGTCGAACTGGATGGCGCGCTGCCCGGCGTTGCCATAGTTCACGGCGCCCGGCACGAGCAGCATGAGGCCGGCCCAGTTGCGCCCGTCCACGGGAAGGTCCTTGATCTGCGCGGCTTCGACGGATCCCCCGACTTCGGCGGAGGATCGGTTGACGGTCTCGAGCGTTCCGGTCACCTCGACCGTTTCGGTGGTGACGCCGACCTGGAGGCTGGCGTCAATGGTGCGCGGCTGGCCGACGACCAGCTCGACACTGTTGACCTGGGTGGGTTTGAAGCCTTGCTTGGAAAACGTGACGGAATAGACGCCGATTGGCAGGCCTGGGATCTCATAGGTTCCGCCCGTCCCAGTGATGGTTTGGCGTCGAAAGCCCGTTTCGATAGATAGGGTCTCGACGGTGGCGTTTTGAACTACGGCGCCGCTGGCATCCGTAACCGTGCCGCTCAGGGATGCATGATCCACCTGCGCCGCTAGCGGGAGGCAGAGAAAGGCGAGGAGCGCAGGGCTCCACAAGCGTAGGGTCATAAAAGGTAACTCCCAAGAAATTTTGAAACCGATATGCAGAGTATGAACTCTGAAAATTAACAGGGGATGACAGGTGGCGCACAGTTTCGTCACGAGCGGCGGGAGGGCGAGGCATGCCTCGCCCTACGAGCGATGCGGATGCCAAACGATGCGAAAATGGCAGATGTGCAACATAGTCGATTATGTTCGACCGCATTGTGGGTGGTGGCGGCGGCGCTGCCGGTTCGGGGGCAATCCTCGCCGAAATTCAAAGTGGCCTCCGTCAAGGCCTGCAAGACTGGGGGGGGGCCGCTCCTGAGGGCGGGGGGCCAAAAGGCGGACGGGGCGCAGGTGGAACCTCGTCTCCCATCAGGCTGGACCTGCCTTGCCTGCCGCTGAGATTCTTCATCCAGCTTGCGTATATCATCCCGCCGGGCGGACTCAACAGCGGGGCGCAGAACGCGACGCTCGAAGGAGGACCGGCGTGGATCGATTCCGAACGCTACCAGATCGACGCGAATGCGGACGGTCCGACGAGCAAGGACGCGATGAATGGGCCCATGCTTCGGGCCCTTCTCGAAGAGCGATTCCAGTTGAAGACCCACCGCGAAACCAGGCAAGTCCCGGTATATGCGCTAACCGTGGCCAAGGGCGGGCTCAAGATTCATCCGGCAAATGGAGGGAGTTGCGCACCCAGGGATCTCACGCAGCCATCGCTCGTCCCCCCGGCAGGCCAGAAGCCGTGGTGCGGCTAACTCAGGAGCCTGATGAGTTCGGACCGAATCACGATGGATCTGCCCGGGGCCGGCATGGCGGAATTTGCCCGTAGTCTGGCCAGAGCGGGCCGCCCCGTGGTCGACAAGACCGGGATCAAGGAGAAGTTCGATTTTCACCTGAAGTATGCGCCCGATGGGGTGGACGCCTCGGACGATCTTGCGGCGCCACCGATCTTTTCGGCGCTCGGAGAGCTCGGGCTGAGGCTTGAACCGGACAAGGGGCCGCGCGATTTCCTGGTCATCGACCATGTGGAGAGGCCGTCCGGGAATTAATTAACGGTGAGCCTTTCGCCCCGTTCCGGGGCTTGGTTTCTCCAACACGCTATTCCACACGGCTTGCGCCGTGGGCTAGGAGCTTTCGCCCTTCGGGCTTAACTACGGAGTATCCACGGACCGGAATTCTCGCGCGAGAATGTGGAAATCCAGGGGCAAGGCAGTGCGTTGCCCCTACGAGTTTAATGGCGCTTGACCTCCAGCACGTACCAGGTGGTGACGGGGTTGCCTAAGGCGATCGACCAGCCATCGGCGGTCTTTTTGGCGGGGATGGCGGCGCCGAGGGGCTTGCCGGAGCCATCCAGGGCGGTGGCGGTGACGGACACTGCGGCTTTCAGGTTGCGCAGAACCACCGTGCCGGTGACCGGCTCAATCAGGCTGGGCGACCCGCCCCAAGTGACGTTACGGGGGTTAACGAGGTCCCATTTGAAGTTGGTGTTGGTCACGCGCGATCCGGCGGTGAGAAGCATCTTATCCGAGGTGGCCAGCGGCTTGGCATCGAGCGACGTCACGATGAGAGTGGCGAAGTTGTTCGAAATATCCGCCGAGAGGTTCTTGAGCGTCTTGCGGTTGGCCTTGAGGAAGCCGACGAGCGCCTGGGTGCGATCGGTTTCGACCGTCACCACGCCGGTTTTGTCGGGGGTCGTGTACCAAGCCAGTTGCTTCGTGTCGGAAACGATGGGATTCGAATCATCGGGCGGGTACGCGGCGGTGGGCGGACCGTCGAGCGACTTGATGCGGACGCCGTGCTGCAAGGGGAGCGAGAGCGGAAAGCCGGGCGTGAAGTAGGGCTGCTCGGTGGCGGGGAGGCGCTTGCTTTCCATCACCTGATCCCTGGAATAGGTTCTCTCGACGATTTTGCGGGCCGGCTCGACATCGGCGCGGCGGAAAATCAGGGCGCCGGCGGCGAACTCGGTCATGCGAACCGGATCGAGCGAGATATCGAACGGGTCGCCGACGTAGGGCTTCCAATCCGCCGCCCGCTTGGGTTCGAAGGTGTAGGTGATGATCATGTCCCAATCCTGGAAATCGCCGTAGGAGGCGGTGATCGGCATGCCTTCACTGACCCACTGGTTGGGAAACGGGTGATTGGTTTCGCTGACGGTGTACGGCTTGCCGGCGAAGGTGGTGCGCGAGAGGCCGACGATGGTGGAATGCAGCGGATCGTTCACCATGGGAGTGTTGTAGGGCGCCGGATTGGCGGAGTGCTCCCAGTAGATGTGGCCGTCGACGATATCCAATTTGGAGAGAGAAGCGAGCATGGGATAACTGGCGCTGCCGTGGCCGTGATCGGCAGTGCCGATGATGGGCACTTTCACTCCCAGGGTGTTCTTCAGGTAGCCGGCCATGTCCTGGTAAAAGGCGTTTTCGAGGTCCATGTAGAAGGACACTTCGAGGTCGTAGCGGTCTTTGGGGGCGGCCTGCACCTCGGCGGACGTGAGGCGCGGCACGGGGGCGCCGGCGGCCACGCCCGCTTCGGCGCGAAGCTTGGCGAACTGGTCTGGGGTGAGCAACTTCGCGAGCCAGGCGTTGTACTGGCCGGTGAGCTCGTTTTCGTAGTAGGGCGTGGGCGCGCGGTACCCGATGCCGATGCCGTTCTCGTTCAGGATCTCGACAATGGCGATGGCGGTTTCATTGCGGTACTCGGTCTTGGTGTACGGGTTGACGTGCGTCAGGATCTGTTTGGCGTACAGTTTTTCGAGCTCGATGATGCGCGGGTCGAAGAGGGTGATGCTCTTGGCGGAGCCGATGCGGTTGAAGTCCTGCACGCCGTCGCCGGCCTTGTAGCTGTGGCCCACGTTGAGGTTCAGGTCGGCATAGATGCCGTGCTCTTTGAATTGGGAGACTTCGAAATCGAGCCGGTCGAGCTGTTGCGGATCGAACGATTGGGTGTCCGTGCCGGTGTTGGAGACGATTCCGCGCGGGGCGGCGAGGTCCAGGAAATGCAGCCGGACGATGTTCGCGCCGAAGCGGGCGAGCGTGGCGGCCCACATGGGCATATCCTCTTTGGGCGGAATTTCCACCGAACCGGGGCTCCAATCCGTAAAGTGAACGCCCCAGAAGCGGATGCGCTTGCCATCGGGCCTCACCAAGTGGCCGCCCTGGATGCGAATGAAGCCATCTTTGCCGGCCGGGCGATCCGAAAGAAAGGAAAGATCGGCGGGAGATGGAGTGGACGAGGCGGCGGCCGCGCGATGGTCCATCACGAAAGGCTTCAGAAGATTGTCGTCCCACTGGGCGAAGGCCACGCCCGCGAGGAGCCAGGCTGCCAGCGCAGCTCCGGCCAACGAGCGCAGAGGCTTAAGAATTTGGGGTCGCATTGAGTTCCTTTACCCGAAGAGCATAGCACCCGGCCGGCGCTCATGTTTCCGAAAGCCCTGGCCGATAAGGGTAATGTGACCATTCACCGGCAGCCGCCCGCAGCTTGGGTACCCGCATGAGGGGATATTCGTCTCTGCGCCGAAGGTTGACCGCGCTGATCGCGGGTGGGGGAATTGTAACGTCGATCGTCGCCGCGGCGGGCTTCTGCTGGATGGATCTGAACATCTTCTGGGAGCGCACCGACGCGCAGGTTGGAGCGATCGCCAAGATCGTATCCGACCAGGCGGGCGGGGCGCTGGCGCGAGGCGACCGAAAGGCGGCGAATGAGACCCTGCTCTGGCTAGGGGCCGACGACTGGGTGCGGGACGCGGTACTTTTCGACAGACAGGGCGCGCGCTTCGCCCAATTCCAGCGGACCGCGGGGGACAGTCTCGGGAATGAGCCGCCGGACGGGCTGCGCCGAGACCGGAATGTCCTCATACTGACGCGCCCCGTCCGCGTGGGTGGAGAGCGATTGGGTACGCTTGCGGTGGCGGCGCGCATTCCGTTCGGCCTGCTGGCGCGCCGGTACCTGGGAGGCGCGGCGCTGATTGCGATTCTCAGCCTGGTAGTGGCCGCGCTGGGAGCCAAGACGATCCAATCGCAAGTTTCCGGGCCGATACTCGCCATGGCCGGCACGGCCGAGCGGATTGAGGCCACCCACCGCTTCTCGGACAGGGTGGCCGTCACGTCCTCGGACGAGTTGGGCGTGCTGGCCGCATCCTTCAATTCCATGCTGGCGGAAATCGAACGGCGCGACGAGGAACTGGCCAACTACCGCCGCGGCCTGGAGGAGCGTGTGGCCGAGCGCAACCGCGTCAATGCCGAACTGCTATTCGCGAAGCAAAAGGCCGAAAGCGCCACTCGGCTCAAGAGCGAGTTCCTGGCCAACATGAGCCATGAGATCCGCACGCCCATGAACGGCGTAATGGGCATGCTCAGCCTGTTATTGGACAAGTGCAAGGATTCCGAGCAGCGGGAGCAGCTTTCCATCGCGCAGGGCGCGGGGCAATCGCTGGTGACGCTCCTCAACGACATTCTGGACCTTTCTAAGATCGAAGCCGGGAAAATGACCATCGAGGCCATCGACTTCGATCTGCGAAAGACCGTGCAGGAGTCGCTCGGCGCGTTCGCCATTGCGGCTCGCGAGAAAAACCTGCGGCTCGATTCGATTGTGGCGCCGGACTGCCCCGCGTGGGTGCGGGGCGACCCCCTGCGGCTGAGGCAGATCCTGACCAATCTGGTAGGAAATGCAGTTAAATTCACGTCCCAGGGCAGCCTCCAGGTGATCGTAACGCCGGGCGCGCGGGGCAGGGTGAAATTCGAAGTGAGGGACAGCGGCATCGGCATCCATGCGTCCAAGCTGACCTCGATTTTCGAGGCTTTTACCCAGGCGGATGGGTCCACCACGCGTCAATACGGCGGGACGGGTCTCGGTCTTGCCATTACGCGGAAGCTGGTGAATCTTCTGGGCGGGCGGCTTTCGGCGCAGAGCGCGCCAGGCGCCGGCAGCTGCTTCTTTTTCGAGCTGCCCCTGGAAGAGCGCGCCGCACCGCCGGCCGGGACTGCCCAGACGGCGACGGTCCCGGACGCCCGGCGCTGGCCGGCGCTCCGAATCCTGGTCGCGGAGGACAACATTGTCAACCAGAAGGTGGTGTGCTCGATGATCCGCCACGAGGGCTGGACCGCGGTTTTAGCAGGCAATGGCAGAGAGGCTTACGAACGTTTTCTGGCGGAAAGTTTCGACGTGGTCCTGATGGATGTGCAAATGCCGGAGGTGGACGGGCTGCAGGCCACCACCCTCATACGCCAGGAGGAACTGCGCCGGTCGGGCGGCGGGCGTCCCACCCGGATTCCCATCTTCGCGCTGACGGCCCACGCCTCGCACGCGCAGCACGAACAGTGCCTGGCCGAAGGCATGGACGCCGTGATCACGAAGCCGGTCAGCCTGCCCGCACTAAGGAAGGCCCTCAGCCCGGTGATCGAGTCTCTTTTTTCCGCCGCGTGACGGCCGGGGCCCTGCTATTTTGGAAGTGTCCTCACGATGGCGAAACGGATCATGATTGCGGTGGTCGGGGCCGGCATCGGCTCGCTGGCCGGCCTGCTTGTCTCGTTTCTGGGCGCCGGCAACGTGGCGCTGGTGGCCGGCGCGGTGGTCGGCGCGGCGGTTCCCTTGATTTGGCGCGGCTCGCCTGGACGGTGATGGCGATTTCGATGGGGCTCAACAGGCGGCAGTTCCTGGCGGCGGCGGCAGCGGCGCAGGCGGCGGCGCAAACCCGGCCGGAACTACAGACCGCGCCGGCGCCGCACTCCACGCCGCCGCTGTGCCTCTACTCGCAGGTTGTCGTCAAAGTGGAGTATGCGGATCTGCCGCCCGTCCTCAAGGGGATGGGCTTCGACGGCTGCGATCTGTCCGTACAGGTTGGAGGGCATGTGCGGCCGGATATGGCGTCGCTCGATTTGGTGCGCGCCGTGGAACACTTGCGCGGCGCGGGCATCGACGTTCCGGTGATCTCGACCGCTCTCACATCGGTGCAAGACCCCAATGCCAACGAAGTCCTGGGCATCGCCGGGATCATCAAGATTCCGCTGTTCCGGCCAGGCCATTGGAGATATGGCGACGGGGATGTCATGACGCGGCTTTCCGAAGTGCGGCGCGACGTCACGCAATTGGGAGGCATGGGCCGCGCGGCGGGACTGGCGATGGCGTTTCATAACCAGGCGGGGGACAGCGTGGGAGCGTCGGTATGGGACACCAACGCCGTCATTAGCGGCATGGACGCGAGGGCCGTGGGTTACGATTTCGACATTGCCGCCGCGGTGGCGGAAGGCGGCGACGAAGGCTGGTCCGTGGCCCTCAGGCTGGCGCTGCCACGCATCAAGATGGTTACGGCCGCGGACTTCTATTGGGCCAAGATGGATGGCGGCGGATGGAGGATGACGCCCTGCGCTTTGGGTGAAGGCATGGTGGACTGGCCCAGGTTTTGCGCCACGCTGGCCCGCGCCAACTTTCAGGGACCCATTTCATTGCATCTGGATTATCACCCCGCCAGCGACGTGAGCGCCATCGAGCGCGACCTGGCGTTTCTGAAGAAGCAGATCGCCGCGGCGTATTCGAAGACCGGGTAACGGCGGGCAAGATCTCGCTTGACAAGTACGGCTCAACGAGAGCGATCATAAGGCAACGTGAATCGGATGGCTCTGCGGGGGTTCGCCGGAACGGCGGCGCTGGCAGCGTTCTTGTGGCTCGGCCTTTCGGGAATTGACGAGAGCGCCGCTCAGACGCCAACTCCCTCCGCGGCTCTGCTCGTGTTTGGAGTTGCGTCGGTCAAGCTCGCCGACACGAGCCGTCCCAGCCTGCCGTTCCGAATCGGTCCGGACAGTCTGACCATCACAGGCTGGCTGAAGCACCTCATCATGCAGGCTTACGAAATCAAGGACTATCAGGTGGTGGGCGGTCCGCCGTGGGTTCAAGCCGAGTCTTACGAAGTTGCGGCGAAGGCGGACGCTCCTTCCAGTCCGCATGAGATCAGGGTCATGCTTCAGGCGCTGCTGGTGGACCGGTTCCGGTTGAAGCTGCATCGTGAGACCAAGACGATGTCGGGCTATGTGTTGAGCGTGGACAAGGGCGGAGCCAAGCTCCCACCGCCGAAGGCCGATGCGCCACCTGACAGCCATGGCGTCATTCAGATGGGCGGCGGCGAGTTTTGGGCGCGCGGCGCCACTATGGACACCCTGGCTGGGGCGCTGCGGTTAGAGCTCGGGGTTCCGGTGGTCGATGGGACCAAGATCGAGGGTCACTACAATTTCAAGCTCAAATTCGAAGAGGAGAATCCCGAGTTGGTGGAAGAGCCAGACGACGCCGCCGGTCCTGCCCGATTGGCGCCGTCGGGATCGATCTTCACGGCTTTGCACAAGTTGGGTCTGAAGCTGGATCCGCGCAAGCTCCCGCTGGAGGTCTTCGTGATCGACAGCGCGGAGAGGCCTTCCGCGAATTAGGCGCTTCGGCCTTTCGCAACGAATCGAAGAACGCCGGCCAAAAGGCCGGCAGCCAAAAGTGCTGGCCCCACAGTTATAATGTGCCTTCAGTTATGCATAGACTATTTGCGGCGCTGCTTCTGGTTTGTGCGTGCGCCACGGCCGAAACGCATGGGGTCGTGGCGATACGCAATGCAAAGATTGTGACGGTTGGCGGCCCGGTGTTGGCCAAGGGCACGGTTGTCATTCGGAACGGCTTGATTGAAGCCGTGGGCGAGAATGTGCAGGCGCCGGCCGATGCGGCGGTGGTCGAAGGCGAAGGGCTGACGGTTTACCCGGGGCTGGTCGACGCGCTGAGCACCTGGGGTATGCCGGGCGGGGCGGCGCCGGCTACGGGGGCGGGACGC
This sequence comes from Bryobacterales bacterium, assembly GCA_003139735.1. GTDB lineage: Bacteria > Acidobacteriota > Terriglobia > Bryobacterales > Bryobacteraceae > BOG-224. Next base: position 14,257 of record PLGA01000230.1, read on the forward strand.
GGCGCGGCGGCAGCGGCTCCGGCGGCGCCCACGGGGACAGCGGCGGCGGCCACACCCGCGCGCGGGCCGGAGGACCGGCCGCAGACGACAAGCTGGCTAAAGGCGGCCGACGAGATCCAGCCGGGCGACCGGCGCATCGTCACCGCGCGCGCCGCCGGATTCACCACGGCGGTGGTGTTTCCGACGCGCGGCATCTTCGCCGGCCAAGGCGCCATCTTCGACCTCCTGACCGGCGAAACCGCGGGCGAGATGGTGGTCGCGCCCGCCGTGGGCCAGTACATCGCGCTGGCGACCGGCGGCAGGGGAGGAGGAGGAGGCGGCGGGTTTCCCAGTTCGCTCATGGGAACGATCGCCTACATCCGGCAGGTCTATCTGGATGCGGGCCACTACACGCTGGTCAAGGATGCTTATGCCCGCGACCCGCGCGGGATGGAGCGGCCGGCTTACGACCGCGCCCTGGAAGGCGTCCTCGAATCCAAGCGAATTCTGCTGCCGGCCAACCGTCTGGTGGAAATCGACCGGATGCTGCGGTTCGCGGCCGAGTTGAAGCAGCCCGTGATTCTTTACGGCATGCAGGAGGGATTTCGTCCCGAGGCGGTGGAGNNGTCCCGGCGCTGGTCAGCCTGAAATGGCCGGAAGCGCCGCGCGAGCCCGACCCGGAACTGGTCGAAAGCCTGCGCACGCTGCAGACGCGCGACCAGGCGGCATCCGCGCCCATGATGCTCAAAAAGGCGGGGGTGCCATTCGCCTTCTACTCGGACGGCGTGGACGCGGCGCGCGACTTGCAGCGGGCGGTCAAGAAGGCGATCGACGCCGGTCTCTCGCGGGACGATGCGGTGCGCGCCCTGACGCTCTCGCCCGCCGAAATCTACGGAGTTGCGGACCGGCTGGGCAGCATCGAGAAGGGCAAGATCGGAAACCTGGTAGTGACGCGCGGCGACATTTTCGACGACCGCACAAAAGTGGAGATGGTCTTCGTGGACGGCGTGAAATACATACCGCCGCCTGAAGCGCCCGCGGGAGGCCGCGGAGCGCCGGCAGCCACCGAGGCGCCGGCGCCGGGAGGTGTCCGATGAGAATCGCTATTGCCGCATTGCTCGCGCTGGCGCCGTTGGGCGCTCAGACCATCGCCATCCAGAATGCCACGATTCTGACGGTGACCCACGGAACCATCAAGGGGTCCATCCTGGTGCGCGACGGCAAGATCGCGGAGGTCGGCGACAAAGTGCTGGTTCCCTCTGGCGCCACGGTCATCGACGCTACCGGGCAGTACGTGATTCCGGGAATGGTGGACGCCCACACGCACATTGCAGCCGATGGCGGCGTGAATGAAGGCAGCATCTCGGATTCGTCCATGGTGGATATACGGGATGTGCTCAATCCCGAGGACATCGCCCTGTACCGTGCGCTGGCGGGCGGCGAAACCACCATCCACATCCTGCACGGCTCGGCCAATGCGGTCGGCGGGCAGTGCGTGACCATAAAGACTCGCTGGGGCAAGGACGCGCATGGGTTGATCTTCCAGGGCGCCCCTCCGGGCATCAAGTTCGCTCTCGGCGAGAACCCCAAGCGCTCCGGCAATCCGACGGGGCGGACGGCCACCGGAGCGGCGCCAGCGGCCCGCTATCCGGCCACGCGCATGGGCGTCGAAGACACCATCCGGCAGGCGTTCACCGACGCCAAAGCCTACCAGGCCGAATGGAACGAGTACCGCGCCAAGGTGGCGCGGGGCGAAAACGCCATCCCTCCGCGCAAGGACCTGCGGCTGGAACCGCTGGTGGAAGTGCTCCAGGGGACGCGCATCGTAAGCTGCCACGGCTATCGCGCCGACGAACTGCTCATGATGCTCCACGTGGCCAAGGACTTCGGCTTCAAGATCGACCTGTTCGTACACGGCCTGGAGGGCTACAAGATCGCCGATGAGATCGCCGCTCAGGGCGCGGGCGTCAGCACGTTCAGCGATTGGTGGATCTATAAGGTGGAAGCCGCCGACGCCATACCGTACAATGCCGCCATCCTCGCCAAGAAGGGCATCGTGGTGAGCCTGAATAGCGACGATGCTGAGTTAATGCGTCACATAAACATAGAGGCCGCAAAGATAATGAAATACGGCCGTTTATCCGAGAACGACGCGCTGGCCATGGTGACGCTTAACCCGGCCAAACAACTGCGCGTGGACAAGTGGGTCGGCTCGATCGATGCCGGCAAGGACGCCGATCTGGCGATCTACGATAAGTACCCGCTCTCCGCGTCGGCCAAGGTTTTGAAAGTGCTGATCGATGGCACGGTGTACTTCGACCGCGACAAGGCGTTGGCGGACAACCTCAAGGCGCAGCAGGACAGACAGAAGTTGATTGAGAAAGAGAAGCAGAATCAGACGCGGCAGCAGCCCGCAAGGAGGCCAACCGTATGAAGCTCCTGGGACTTCTGGCGGGATGCGCGTTGATGGCCGGTGCGGCTTCGAACGACACGTTTCTGATCCGCGACGCGGATGTGTACCCGGTGACCGGCCCGGTGATGCAGGGCGTTTCCGTGCTGGTGCAGGATGGGAAAATCGCCGATATCGGCGCCAAGCTGACGCCGCCGAAAGGCATTCGCATTGTGGAAGCCAAGGGGCTGCGGGTGTATCCGGGCATGATCGATTCGGCGACGGAACTGGGTCTGCAGGAAATCGAATCGGTCCGCGAGACGGAGGACACGGGTGAGATTGGCCAGTTCATGCCGCAGCTACGGGCCCTGGCGGCCGTGAATCCGGCGAGCGAGCATTTTCCGGTGGTGCGCGTGAACGGCATCACCAGCGTGATGACCTTTCCCTCCTCCGGCAGCGCGGGCGCCGGCGGGGGCGGCGGCGGGCGTTTCGGCGGCGGGGAACGGCAGTTCATTTCGGGACAGGCGGCATTGATCCACACCGACGGCTGGACGTGGGACGATATGGCGGTCAAGCCCTTCGCCGCCTTGCATTTGATCTTCCCCAGTATGCCGCGCGCCGGGCGGGGCGGAGGAGCGTCCGGCAATCCGGACACCGCGCCGGCGGCGGTCGCGGGCGGCGCGGCAGGCGGCGTGGCCCAGGCCAAGCAGGCTTACCAGGCGCAGATCGACAGCATCAACCAGTTCTTCGACGATGCGCGTGTGTACCAAAAGGCCAAGGCGGCGAACCTTCCGGGTTTCCGTACCGACCTGAAGTTCGAAGCCATGATTCCGGTGCTCGATGGCAAGGTTCCGGTGGCCATCACGGCAAGCCGGGCCAGCGCGATCCACGACGCGGTGCAATTCGCCGGGAAACAGAACGTCAAGATTGTGATTCTGGAGCCGCGCGACCTGAAGCAAGCGGCGGCGGAATTGAAGGAGAAGAACATCCCCGTGATTCTGGGGCGCGTGCTGGCGCTGCCGGAAAACGAGGACGATGCCTACGATTCGGCGCACACGCTGGCGGCGGAAGCGTATAAAGCGGGCGTGAAGTTCGCGCTCGGCACGTTCGGCAACGAGTTTGTGCGCAACCTACCTTATGAGGCGGCCGCCGCCGTGGCTTTCGGCCTGCCATACGACGAGGCGCTGAAAGCGATCACGATCAACCCGGCGCAGATTTGGGGCGTCGCGGACCAGGTGGGATCGGTGGAGAAGGGTAAATGGGCGGACCTGATCGTTACCAACGGCGACCCGCTGGAGGTTCAGACGCAAATCTCACACCTCTATATGAAGGGCAAAGAGGTGGAACTGAACAACCGGCAGATCGAGCTGTATCACAAGTACTTGAACCGGCCGTAGGAAAAGAATTCTTGGCCACAGATGAACACGGATAAACACAGATAAGAAGGGCTAAGACATTAAGCGTTTTGTCTTATCCGTGTTCATCTGTGTTTATCTGCGGCCATAATGTATTGCCTTCGTTTCCGGCGTGAGCATCGCGGCGCAAAGCAGGACCAGGGATATCCACAGCAGGTCGCCGAGCAGCAGGTGGACCAGTTGCATCCACAACGGCGCCAGCAGTACCAGGTTCAGCAGGCCCGCCGCCAGTTGGATGCCGACCAGCGACATCAAGATCCCGGCGCCCAATTGCACCTCGCGGCGACGCGCCACGCAGGAGACGCCGTACAGGCCCAACCATAATCCCACCAATCCGGCGAGCACGGGATGCCACAAGCGAAGCCGCAGAAAGACGCTGGCCGCGGGGTTGGCGTCTTGCGCGAAGCCCTCGGCCAGGGTTCGCACCGGGAAGAGCGTGTCGCCCAAGGCGGCGATGGCCCCGCTGACGCCGAGCAGCAGGAACGCCGCCAGGCTTGCCGCAGCCAGCCAGGCTTCCCTGCCCCGCGGCTGCGGCGCCGCGCGTCCGCCGGCCAGCCATGCGGTGAGCGTCAGGCAGGCCAGCAGGGTCATGGTGTTGAGCAGATGCGCCGAAAGCGAATACGCGCGGTTGGCCGAGGCGTTCTTGCCCACGTGATCCAGCAGCACCAGCGCCGCGCCCAGAAGCGCTTCGGTGACCAGGAACACCGCTGAAAGCGCCGCCCCACGCCGGACCGGGCTGCGCGGCGGAAATGCGCGGTAAGCCCAGATTACGAGCAACGCCACCACCGCCAGGTCCAGAACGCTCATGGCGCGATGCGTGAACTCGATAATGGTGGCCATGGCCGGCGCATGCGGCGTTACCACGCCGTTGCACAGCGGCCAGCGGTTGCCGCATCCGGCTCCCGAGCCGGTGGCGCGCACCAGCGTGCCCCATAGAATGACGGCAATAAAATAAGCCAGCACAACCCAGGCAAAGCGGCGCAGCGCGGGCGAGGGCAGGCGTTGCGCGTGGACGGAAACGGCTGAAGCGGACATAAGGAAAGGCTCCGGGTGGAACTGCCCAGTGTAGAACAGAAGGCGGCCGGCCGAGTCTGTTTATTTGAGCCCGCAATCCCGCGGGTGCTCGTTTTTCGGAAATTGGGTTAGAGCATTTTCGGAAATTGTNNGTAAAAGCGAAAATGCTCTAGAAGGGCGCGGCGAATTTCTCCGGTATAACTTCTACGGCGGCTATGAGCGGCTCAGGCCAGATTGCGCTGTGAGCCCGGGGAGGGAACTTGGCGGACTTTTGCGAGGTGGTGCGAAAGCAACAGCGCAACTTATTAAGTTATGCAGCAGCGAGGCTATCTTGAGAACAGGGGAGAGTGAAAATAGCCGGGTAAAACGGAGATAGAATGCAAGAGGCCTATCTATTTTTCTGTTTGCCGGAGATTATCGCGGCAAATGATAACTTCCAAACTGAGGCTGCTGCAAGTTTCCAAGCGACAGCCTGTTATGAGTCCTGAAGCGGGGGGCTTGCAGGAGGCTTGTTGTGC
>PLGA01000267.1 GCA_003139735.1 Bryobacterales bacterium
ACCCATCCATAACGCTGCTCACGTGCGCAACGCGATCGCCCGCTTCAAGCAGGTGCAAGGGGTGACCGATGCTGAACGCGATGCCGCCTGGAAACGCATCAAATCCGCCGCGAAGAAACACAAAGTAGAGTTGAATGAGCAGGACTGGCGCGACCTGAGTTAACCTCCCCGTGTGCGGCCCGGCACCGAGGCCTCACTGGACCAAGCGCCCTGGAGGGCAGGTGGCGTGAAAGAGAAATCGCCCAGGGACCAGCCGGCGAGGACACCAGCTTGGCCGGAGCCGATGGTCGCGCGAACCGCCGCATATTTCTGGCCGCAGCCCTGAGGCTGGACTGTTGAGCGATCAGCGCGCTTCGTAAGCCAGACTTGGAGATCGCCAAAGCCCCAGGCCGCGGCCGCCCAATACGCTTGTGCGACGGAGGAGCGTACCTTACGGCTTCAACTGCTCTCCCCGGCACTGAGGATGCTCGCACTGGCAAGCTAATTCTGTGCGGCTCTTCGCATCCTCACAGGAGGTACTGCAATAACTCTTACCTTCGGGCGGAACACAATTACATGCAGGGTGGGCACACGTCTTTGTCGTATCCATAGAAAGCTCCTTGTCTAATGGGACCGCGGCGTCATGAATTCTCGCCCTTACGGCCGCCTCTCGTCCCTTGCACGAGATGGTCCAGAACAGATCCCCCGATATTCGGAGGCTAAGGCCGCTGAGCCAGCGTGGGTTAGCGGAAATCTACCGGAGCCGAGATGCAAAGACTGCACCTGAAATGCGAGGTTTGCCGGCCCGCGATCTGCGAATGCCGGTTCAACTCGGCCTCTTCCCAGCCCAAGCGCTTCAGCCGTGCCGCACTACTGGAGAATTTCCCCCGGTCACCTGTCGGACGGAAAGCCAGTTGCCCGAACCAATACCGCGTCGGGCAACGCGGACCGATCCAATGGTTGCCGTACACTACGAATAATTCACGGCGCCGCCAGAGTAGACCACACTTCATCCGGCTAGCTGCTATGATGTAGCCAATGTGCACGAGGCGCCGCTGGAAGGCCTGGGTATTGCTGTGGGCTATTTGCGCCGCACTGGCCGTCACCACCGCCGCGGCTTCGCCAGCACATTGCCATTCCGAGGCCCCCGGCTCTCACTGCAACCTCTGTTGTGTTGGGCACCAGCCTGCGCTGCAATCCCCGCTCTTATCGGATTTCCGCCCAGCGGCGCTGTCCGACTGGCGAGCTCCAGCGGAAGAATGCCGTTTCAGCCCCGCTCCCCAATTGACGGCGACGCCAGGACGCGCGCCGCCTCGTAGATCGTCCCGCCAAAAGTAAAGTGGCGGCGCTGCCCGCGACGTGTGCGGCGCTGCGTAGGCATGGATTTCAAATCCAGTAGGGACACAGTCTGCGGGAGGAGATAATGCACCGCTTGGTACCGCATTTCGGCGTGGGGCTTCTGTTTGCGGGTTGTTTGACGCAGCAGGCGCTCGCGCAAAAGACCTTCACGTGGGAGCAATTGCGCGACCAGTTTGAAGCCACGAATCCGACCCTGCGGGCCGGCGAGATCAACATTGCCGAATCGCGGGCCCAGGAAACGACCGCTTATCTGCGCCCGAACCCGGATTTCACCTCCACGGTCGACCAGTTCGACCCCTTCACGGCGAACCCGTATCGTCCGCTCACCTATCTGCTGCCGTACGTCTCATTCAGCTATTTGCACGAGCGCCGGGACAAGCGGGAACTGCGCCTGGAGAGCAACAGGAAGGCCACCGACATCGCCGAATCCACCCAGGCGGACCTGGAGAGAACTCTCCTGTTCGGCTTGCGCGGCGGCTTTGTGCAAGCCCTGCAAGCCAAAGCCGTGCTGAAACTGGCCCAGGATAACCTGGCCTACTGGGATCACGTCCTGGCAGTCAGCCGCGACCGTTACAAAGCGGGCGACATTGCGGAGATCGATCTCGACCGTCTGGAGTTGCAGCGCGTGCAATTCGAATCCGACCTGCTGACCGCCGGAGTGAACTTGCGCACGGCCAAAATCCAGCTTCTGACGCTGTTGAATGACCGGACGCCGATCGAGCAATTCGACGTCACCGGAGCGTATGACTTCACCGTCGACATCCCGACGCTGGAAGAATTTCGCCGTTTCGCGGTCGAGACCCGACCGGACCTGAAGGCCGCGCTCCAATCGGTGGACAAGGCCAAGACCGACCACACGCTGGCGGTCGCCAATGGCTCGACCGACCCCACGTTCGGATTGGACCTCGCCCACAATCCGCCCATCCCGGTTTACGTGGGGTTCAGCGTGACCATTCCGCTGCGGATATTCGACAGAAACCAGGGCGAAAAGCTGCGTACGGAGCTGGACGTCACGCGCAACGAGAAGCTGCGCGACGCCGCACTGGCGCAGGTCTTCAGCGACGTCGACTCGGCCGACGCGATGCTGAACGGCAACCTGGCGCTGCTGCGGCCATACAAGGCGAGCTATTTGCCGCGCGCGTTGAAGGTTCGCGACACGGTAGCCTTCGCCTACCAGCGCGGCGGGGCATCGCTGCTGGATTTTCTGAATGCGCAGAGCGACTACCGCAGCCTCGAACTAAACTATCTGAACCTGGTCGGTTCTTATCTGACCGCCGCGAGTCAATTGAATCTCGCGGTGGGCCGTGAGGTGATCCAATGAATAGGGCCGCCGCGTTGGTGAAGTTTCCAGATCCCGCATGGGGTGCGCTGGCGCTGCTTTCCCTGGCGCTCGCGCTTGCAGGCTGCGCCCGCCGCAGTGAGGACGCCGCCAAATCCCCCGCGCCTTCCGGCACGGCGGAGACGAGCGAGTCCAAAGCGCGGCTCTTCACCGTGCCCCCGGATCAGATGGCGCACGTGCAGGTGGCGCCGGTTCAGGCCACCAGGCTGATTCGCGTCCTGCGCCTCACCGGAGCAGTCGCTTACAACAGTTTTGAGACAACGCCCGTCATCACCCAAGTCGGCGGCCCCGTTGCGCGGATTCTGGTTTCTCCCGGGGAGGAGGTCCGCGCGGGCCAGCCCATGCTCTATGTGAGCAGTCCGGATTACGCCCAACTGCGCACCAATTACATGAAGGCTCGCGCCGCTTACCAGTTGACCCTGAAGAGCTATTCACGTTCCGCGGAACTGTACGAGCGTGGCGCGCGCGCCCAGTCCGATCTGGAGCAGGCCGAATCCACGCGCAATGAGGCGCAGGCCGATTTGCAGGCCGCCGATCAGTCCCTGAAAGTGCTGGGGTTGGACGCTGAGACCGTCTCAGCGAATCCTGTCTCGCCCGAAATCGCGGTCTTCGCGCCCATTGCCGGCGTAGTGGTGGAGCGCTTGGCGTCCCCCGGACAGGTGCTCCAGGCGGGCGCCACGCAGGTGTTCACGATTTCCAACATGAACACGGTATGGGTGCTCGCCAACGTCTACGAGCACGACCTGGGCTTGGTGCATTTGGGCGACGCGGTGGAGATCCAAACGGACGCTTACGCGACCGCCTTTCACGGGAAGATCTCGTTTATTTCCCCGTCGCTTGACGTTGCCTCTCGCACCCTGCAAGTGCGCATCGTGACCGATAATTCGGGAGGAAAGCTGAAGAAGGACCAGTATGTGACCGCCATCGTGCAGGCAGGCGTAATCGAGAACGCCCTGACGGCGCCGGACGCCGCCATACTGCGCACCGCCGAAAATGAGCCCTTCGTCTACGTTGCCGAAGATCCGGCCAAGCCCAACCAGTTCGGCCAGCGGCTGGTTTCCGTGGGTGAGAGCGAGGGCGGCAGGACGCAAATCCTGAGCGGGCTGCGGCGAGGCGAAAACGTCGCGGCGGATGGCAGTTTGTTCTTACAGTTTGCGAATTCGTTGCAGCAATAGTTGTCACTCAAGGGCGCCCATGATCCACCGCATCGTTCAATTCGCTTTGAACCAACGCTTCCTCGTGGTGATGTTGACCGCACTGATTGTTCTGGTCGGCGCCGCTTCTTTCAGCCGCATGCCGGTGGATGCCTACCCCGACCTCTCGCCCCCGATGGTTGAGGTGATCACCCAGTGGGACGGACACGCGGCGGAGGAAATTGAACGCCTGGTCACGCTGCCGATCGAAGTCGAGATGAACGGCGTGCCGCAATTGACTTTCATGCGGTCCATCTCCCTTTACGGCCTCTCGGACGTCATCCTGACCTTCGAAGACGATACGGACAACTACTTTGCCCGGCAGGTGGTTTTCGAGCGGCTGTCCCAGGCCACCGTCCCCACCGGCGTCAGCCCCACCCTCTCACCTCTTTTCAGCCCCAGCGGGCTGGTCTACCGCTACGTAATCGACAGCCCCGACCGCTCGCCGCAAGACTTGAAGACCATCGAAGACTGGGTGCTCGAGCGCGGCTACAAATCCGTGCCCGGCGTGGCGGACGATTCAGGCTTTGGCGGCACGGTGATGCAATATCAAGTGCTGCTCGATCCCGCGCGCCTGTTTGGGTTTCACCTCACGGTGCCGGGCGTGATCCAGTCGCTCTCGGCCAACAACAGCAACGCGGGCGGCGGGTTTTACTCGCAGGGCGGCCAATTCTATTATGTGCGCGGGCTCGGTCTGCTGCGCGACCGCAAAGACATCGAGAACATCGTACTGGCCAACCAGAACGGCGCGCCCGTGCGCGTGAGAGACGTGAGCGAGGTGGTGATCGGCCACGCGCCGCGGCTGGGCGAGTTCGGCTTCCAGGACCGCAAGGGGGACAACCCCGACGCCGTCGAAGGCGTCATCCTGATGCGCCGCGGCGAGCAGACGCAGACCGTCCTGAAACGGGTCGAGGCCAAGACCGAGGAGCTCAACCGGCAATTGCCGCCCGACGTCAAGATTCGTCCCTACTACGATCGCAGTGACCTGGTCAAACTGACCGTGGATACGGTGGAAGCCAACTTGGTCCGCGGCATGATCCTGGTCCTGATCGTGTTGATCTTTTTCCTGGCCAGCGCCCGCGCCGCCATCATCACGGCGCTCACCATTCCGCTGGCTTTGCTGTTCGCTTTCATAATCCTGCACGCGCGCAATATTCCCGCTAACCTTCTCTCCATTGGCGCCATCGACTTCGGCATCATCATCGACGGCACGGTGGTGATGGTGGAGAACATTTATCGCGAGTTGGACGCCCGGTGCGGGCAGGCTTACAACCTGTCGGAGGTCATCGTAGCCGCCGCCAGGGACGTGGACCGGCCTATCTTTTATTCGGTCGCGGTCATCATTGCGGGTTATTTGCCGATTTATGTGCTGCACGGCCCCTCCGGCCTGCTCTTCGACCCTATGGCCGATACCATGTCTTTCGCCTTGGTCGGCGCGCTCATACTTACCTTGACGCTGGTCCCCGTGCTGGCTTCCTACGCATTCAAGAAGGGAGTCCGCGAGAAGCGGAACCCCGTTTACGAGTGGGTGAAGAGCGGATACGGTTCGGAGCTGAATTGGTGCCTGAACCATCCTTGGACGACCATGGCTGCGACGACCTTGATTTTTGGCGCCACGCTCATGCTGGTTCCGTTCATCGGCGGCGAGTTCATGCCGCACCTCGACGAAGGCGCGGTTTGGGTGCGCGCCACCATGCCTTACACCATCTCTTTTGAGGAAGCCGCCGGCATCAGTCCGCAGATTCGCCAAATCCTGATGTCCTACCCGCAGGTCACGGTGGTGGGTTCCGAGCTTGGACGGCCGGACGACGGCACCGACCCCACCGGCTTTTATAATGTCGAGTTTTATGTCGGATTGAAGCCTTACAAGGACTCCACCTGGCAGGGCGCGATTCACACCAAGGAAGAGCTGACCGATTCGATTCGCCACAAGCTGGATGCCTATCCCGGCATCATCTTCAATTTCACGCAGCCAGCCGAGGACGCCGTGGACGAGGCGCTGACGGGACTAAAGAGCGCGCTGGCCGTCAAGGTCTTTGGCCCGGACCTGAGCGTTCTGCAGGATGCCGGAATCAAGATCAAGGAGGCGCTGCAACGCATCCCGGGGTTTGCGGAGCTGACGGTGGTCCGCGAATTGGGGCAGCCCAGCCTCCTGGTGGATGTGGATCGCGAAAAGATCGCCCGCTACGGAATCAACGTAGCCGACGTGGAGGCCGTAGTCCAGGCGGGGGTGGGCGGCCAGGCAGCCACGCAGGTAATCCAGGGCGAAAAGCTGTTTGACTTGGTGGTCCGCATGAAGCCGGAATTCCGCCAAAGCGGGCCACAGATATCCAATCTGCTGGTGGGCACTCCCAGTGGGCAACAGATCCCGCTCAGCCAGCTTGCTAACATCAGCCAGGGCATCGGCGCCTCAATGATATATCGCGAGAACAACTCGCGCTATATTGGCATCCAATACAGTATTGTCGGGCGCGATATGGCGCGCGCGGTGGAGGAAGGTCAGAAGGCCGTCGCCAAGGCTGTTACTCTGCCCCTGGGCTATCGCATGGAGTGGGGCGGCGAATATAGCGAGTTTCTCGCCGCCGAGAGTCAAATCAAGGTGATTGGGCCGATCACAATCATGCTGATCCTCCTGATTCTCTTCGCGCTCTACGGCAACTTCAAGTTCCCGGTCATCGTTCTGCTGAGCGTCGTCTTGACGGAGCCTGTGGGAGCGCTGATTGCCCTCAAGCTGACTGGTACGCCGTTCAGCGTGTCTTCCGTCCTCGGCCTGCTCGTTCTGATGGGTGTGTCGGTGGAGACAGCCGTGATCGACGTCTCCTACATCAACAAGCTGCGCTTGCAAGGGAGCAGTATCCGGCTTGCCACGTATGAGGCATCCGTGGTCCGCTTGCGCCCCATCATGATGACCGCGCTGGTGGCGTGCCTGGGGCTCCTGCCCGCCGCCCTTTCCCATGGCATCGGCTCGGACACACAGCGGCCCTTTGCCATCGTAATCGTCGCCGGCCTCATTTCGCGGCTATTCCTGGGGCGGGTTGTCAGCCCGGTTCTTTACAAAATAGTCGCCAAGGAAGGCGACATTCTGCAGGTTTAGCAGCCGTGGCAGAAGCCGTGGCAGGCCAAAGGCCTACTCCACGAGGTCTGTAAGGCGTTGATGTGTCAACCGTGGAGTAGG